>JAYTPK010000131.1:0-30641 GCA_043747295.1 Polaromonas sp.
CCATCGTCAACAACCCAGTTTTGACATAAATACCCAGCTTGTTGCGGGTGTCCACGATGTCTAGGTTGCGCATGGTCAGCTGGCCGATACGGTCTGCGGGGGAGAACGGGGCGTCTTCGACTTTTTCCATGCTCAGACGCTCTGGCTTGTAGGTCAGGTTGGCGCTTTCGGTGTTGAGGAGCGAATAGTCGTTGCCACGGCGCAGTTCTAGCGTGACTTCGCCGGTGATGGCGCGCGCTATCCAGCGCTGGGCGGTTTCACGCAGCATGATGCTTTGCGGGTCAAACCAGCGGCCTTGGTACAGCAGGCGACCCAGTTTCAGGCCGTTCATGCGGTATTGCTCAATCGTGTCTTCATTGTGAATGCCGGTGACCAAGCGCTCATAAGCGATGTGCAGCAGCGCCAAGCCTGGGGCTTCGTAAATGCCACGGCTTTTCGCTTCGATGATGCGGTTTTCGATCTGGTCGCTCATGCCCAAGCCGTGGCGGCCACCGATGCGGTTGGCTTCTAAAATTAGCTCAACCGTGCTGGCAAACGTTTTGCCGTTCAGTGCCACAGGCATACCACCCTCAAAGCGCACACTGACTGTCTCGGCCTTCACTACGCAGTCATCACGCCAGAAAGGCACGCCCATGATGGGGTTGACGATCTTCATGCCGCTGTTTAAAAACTCGAGGTCTTTCGCCTCGTGCGTTGCGCCCAGCATGTTGCTGTCGGTGCTATAGGCTTTCTCGGCGCTCATTTTGTAGCCAAAGCCTTCTTTGGTCATAAATGCGCTCATCTCGGCGCGGCCACCCAGCTCGTCGATAAACAGCTGGTCTAACCACGGCTTGTAGATTTTGAGGTCTGGGTTGGTCAACAGGCCGTAGCGATAAAAACGCTCAATGTCGTTGCCCTTGAACGTACTGCCGTCGCCCCAGATGTTGACGTTGTCCTCTTTCATGGCAGACACCAGCATGGTGCCTGTGACGGCGCGGCCTAGCGGCGTGGTGTTGAAGTAGGTAATGCCTGCTGTGCTAATGTGAAACGCGCCTGCCTGCAGTGCAGCGATGCCTTCGTTAGCCAATTGAGCGCGGCAGTCGATCAAGCGCGCTTTTTCAGCGCCGTATTCCATCGCCTTGCGCGGAATCTCGTCGTAGTCTGGCTCATCGGGCTGGCCCAGGTTGGCGGTGTAGGCGTAGGGCACAGCGCCTTTGTTTTTCATCCAGCGCAGCGCAGCGGATGTGTCTAGCCCGCCTGAGAAAGCGATGCCGACTTTTTGGCCAACGGGAAGGTTTTGCAAAATGGTTGCCATGGTGGGTACTTTTAAAGATTTATGCGTAGTGGCAAATGTAGTGGTATTGGTCAGCTACTTTAATGTCAAACTTAGAGTCGCCTGGCACGTTGAACTTGTCACCCGCCTTGCTGGTAACCCACACGTCGCTGCCCGCCAGCTTGTATTCGCAGCTGCCCGCCACGCATTCCATGATCTCAGGGGCACCCGTGCCAAAAGTCAGCTGGCTGGCCAGCACCACGCCAACCGACTTTTTGGTGCCGTCGGCCAAGGTAAAACTGTGGCTCACGCATTTGCCATCAAAGTAGACATTGGCTTTGGTGGTGAGGGCGACGTTGGAGATATGTTCGGTAGTCATGGTGTGTAACTTAGGGGATAGGGTGGTAAATGCTGCGCAACCCATGATTTTACGGTGTGCATGGGCAGTTAACGGTGCTAAGGCTGGCTACAAAGCATTGTAGGCACCGTTTTAGCCGAAAAAATAATGAAATATGCTGATAGTCCAAGTATTTATTGATTAAGCAGCTATGAAATACATAGTGAGTGGATGTAGCCACTACAACTTAGTTCTTTGAATTTCAGTGTATTTTTATGAGCTTATGAAGTTCAAACCCCACAAATATGGGATGTGGCAATTTGTAATTATGAATATACTATTAACTACGTTATGACGTAGTTACGAACCTATTAAGGCCATCCAGTAATGCGAATTAACGTACACAGCGTTCCTAAATAAACACAACAAATAAGGTACTTTTGCATGTCTTTACTTGCGATATCTACAAACGGCACAGTTACAAAAACTGTCAGCACATTTTATAAATCGACCTATCTTGCCATCTGCCTGGCCCTGGCCGCATGTGGCGGTGGAGGCGGCGGCGCAGCTGGGCCTGGAGGCAACACAACGCTCACGGGCATTGTTGACAGCTTTGGCCAAAACGTAAGCGGTAGCGACACTTCAGGTGTGGGTGCTGGCGACGCAGGTGCCGACGGTACAGCAGGCGAGGGCAGCCCACTGCCAGGCGCCACCATTACCATTACCGACGCGGCCGGCCGCAGCGTAGTGGTTACTGCCGACCAAACAGGCTATTACCGCGCAAAAATTACAGGCTTTACATCACCTATGGTGGCCAAGGCCGTACTGGGCACTACCAAGGTTTTTTATTCAGCTTCTGTAGACAGCCCCAAAGCCAATGGTTTTGTCACCATCAACGTCACCGGCTTAACTGACAAGGTGGTCTCTGATGTGGCGGTGGCTGCTGGTCGCACGTCGTCGGCATCTATTACGCCAGCTTTGGTAGCTGCCAACAATGCAGCGCTGGTAAAAGCCAAAAGCGATCTGCGCACCGCGCTGGCCGCGCAGCTTACAGCCAATGGGCTGAACGCTGCTACTTTTGACCCCGTAACCCTGCCGTTCCGTGCAGACCATACGGGCTACGACGCTGTGCTAGACACCACACTGGTGTCGCGCAACGGCACGGGCACTACGCAAATTACACCCGGTGGCCAGCAGTATGTAGCAGGGTTTGACACTACGGGCGTTCCTACTTTGATATCAGAATTTAACCGATTGAACGCTACGGCTGCCGGCCGCACAAGTGCCGCACTTGCAGATTTAGTAGACGTAGATTTTCTAGATAATGGCAACAATAAAGCGGCGTTTTTAAGCGAATTTACTTCGCCCACTAGCAACATCGCAGGCGGGAACATCACTAATGCCAAAGTCACCAACTGCGTCATCGCCACCTCCGTGTGCAGTTTGGGGTTTGACTTTGCGGGTGTTACAGGTTCATCAAGTGGCGACAGCATATTGATTAAATTATCTGGTGGGGTTTGGCGTTTATATGGCAATGGAGCACCAGTAAGTACAGATTTTAAAAGCGTGCTGCGCAAAAACGTGACTTACAACACTAGCAATGTGGCCACCACAAGCTATGAAGCAGGCTATAACTTCTACGTGAGCAACGCAATATACCAAAGCGCTAAATTGGAGTACTTTGTGACCGTTAACGGTGTTGCTGGTGCACCAATCCCGCTGATGAATGTGATTACCAAAGTTGGCTGCCCTGCTCCTAATGACTACATGTCTACAGATGACGGCGTGCCTACCAATTGCGGTAACTACGTGCAAAAGACGGATGCGCAATTAACCGCGCTGAACAATAGTTTTGCCCAAGGTGTGGTAACCACACGCATCACGGTATACACAGGCAATAACTACACGGGTACGGCTATTACGTTTACCCAACCATTTGCGCAAACCATGTACTTGGCATCACAGGGCAGTGCACTCACACTACCTACAGTTAACCCCGCTGGTTTTGCCAGTGGTGCAGTGGCATTTACGGTACCTTCTGGAATGGAGCTAGCACAAGTGACCATCAATGTGTTGAAGCGTTTTGGTGTAGCGCCCCCGGTCCAATCTGGCCGCACAACTTGGGAAGGTATTTCTGCATTTGCCCTTAATGGCACAGCTTCTATGGCTGCTGCGGAAACACTGTGCGGTAATTGCGGCTCCTACACTACGAGCAATTCTGGGCAAATTACCCAAGTGGGCATAGATGTTTATGATGCTGCACAGCGGGGTATTTGGACAACATTTACATATCCGTTCTTGAACTAAGAATAGTTTGTATTGAAAAAAAAAGGCTCCTCGGAGCCTTTTTTGCATTTTGAATGGCTATTTATATTTGAAATAGGCTGGCAGTCCAAGTATTTACTGCTCAACCAGCTATGAAATTAATAGTGATGTGCAAGTAGTCGGCTACAAATAAATCTCTACCACCGTACGCCCCGGCATGCTGTGCAGCACCAGCTGCGCACCAATGGCCTGCGCCCGCTCGCGCATAGATGCCAGGCCGCGCGCGGTGGCTGCTTGGGTGTCAAAACCTTTGCCGTCGTCAATAAAGCGGACGACCGCAGTGTGCATGGATGCTGTGGCTGTACTGGGCGATGCACTCACAGACACAGACGTAGCATCCAGCGCCCGTGCCTCAATACGCAAAGTGCACGCCTGTGCGTGTTGCAGCACGTTGGACAGCGCTTCAAACGCCATGTATTGCAGCTGGCGCAGGGCGCTGTGATCGAGCCGGGCGATGGTGGGTAGCAGGTCTACGTCCCACTCAAACGCGATGCCGCTGGACACAAAGCGCGGCTCCAGGCGGTAGCGCATGTTGGCCAGCAGAGCCGTTACGTCGCCGGGTACCAGGTGCATTGAGTCTATGGAAAGTTTAAGTTGGTCCAGCGAGTCGCGCAGCGTGGTCAGCACTTGCCCGTCGGTAGCTTTGCCCGACTGCAGCTGGCGTATGGCCGCGCTGATGTGCGAGCCCACGCCGTCGTGCATGTCGCGCAATATGCGGGTGCGCTCGGCGTTGCGCTCTTGCTCGCGGGCTAGCAGTTCTAGCTGCTGGTAGCTGCCAGCCAGCTGGGTTTCTTTGTCGGCGATGCGCTGCTCTAGCGTGTGCAGCAGCTCGCGCGCCTGGGCGCTGGCCGTTCTAAAGCGCGTCACCACGATGTAGAACATGGTTAGGCCGTACAGCGCCGAGGTGTAGTACGACACCGGGTTGTCTACCAGCGCCTGTGATATGCGGTAAGTGTACAGGTCATAAATATTGAGCAGCAGGTTAACCAGCATGGATGCTGCCAGCAGCCACTGCGCGCGCAGGGTATTGGTGGTAGATGTGTTATTGGTTTTGCTGCTGGCTTTGCTTCTGGCTGTACCGCCAAACGTAGAGCGTAGGGTGCTGATGACATAGGCCGCGATAAACACGCTGCTAAATAGGCTGGTGGCGGTGTACCACAGCGTCAGCACTTTAAGCTGTTGGGTGTGATAACCCCAAGCGCTGATGGCAGCGCACACCAGCAGTAGCAGCGGTACGCTGCGCTCCAACACGCGCACCCAGCGGCGCTGCTGCCACTGGGCAACATAGGCGGCAAACAAGATGATGTAGAAAATCGCTCCGCTTAAGGCCACGGCCATCAGCACCCCCCAAGCGGGCCAGTCTAGCGGTGGACTGGGGATTAAAAAATTAGACAATCGCGCAGCCCAGCACAGCGCACCCAGCGCAGCGTAGGCGTACATACGGTCGCGCTGGGGGCTTCCTGCGGTAGATGTTGGTGCAGTATCTAGCTGCGTTAGCCACAGCGCGGCGGCCACTGCACCCACCAGCAGCATCACTATCAGCACAGCCAGTGCGCCAGATACGCGCCAGCGGTAACTGGCCTCGTACAGCGCGCGAATCGACTGCTCGGTGCCTACCGTGACGGCGGCTAGCCCACCGCGCCGCCCGCCATCCACGTCCAGGTGAATGCGCAACAGGTTATTTTTTTGCAAAATTTGCGGCGGTATGGGTACATAACGCGGAGCTTTGGCATAGTCGGCGCTGCCCGCCACACCCAGCTCGCCACTGCGCGACAGCAGCGTACCGTTAAGCCAAATTTCATACCGGCTACCCACACGCGGCAGCAGTGCGGCATAGGGCACGCTAGGCTCGCCAGGTAGTTCAAACGCTACTTCTAGCATCGCCTCGCCGCCCGCACCGTGGTGCATGCGGTCCCAGTGGTAGGGCAGGGCCACCAGGCTCAGCTCTGACGCGCCGTTGACAGTAATTAAAGCCTGCGCTTGGTCGATGACGATGTTAGTAGCAACTTTGTCGCTGGCACCCTGCGCGGCTGGGTTGGCCGCAGCGGTGCTGGGCTGCTGTGCCCACACAGCGCTGGAGGATGCCAAACCATACAAGCTTAACCAGCACAGCGCCGCCAGCCAGCGGGTCAGCCGCTTGCCCAAGCTAGCGCAAGTTACTTGCAAACCTGTATCCAATCATCCGGGCTGTACCCCACGCTAGTGCGCGTACCCGCAACCACCACTGGCCGCTTGATCACACTAGACTGCGCCAGCATCAGCGCTTTTGCGCTGGCAGCGTCTACTACGGCGGCTTGCTCATCGGCAGGCAGCTTGCGCCAAGTGGTGCCTTTTTTGTTGACCATAGCCTCCCAGCCCAGCGCCTTGATCCAGTTGTCTACTGCTGTGCCTGGCACGCCCAGTTTTTTAAAATCATGAAAGGTGTAGACCATGCCGTGTTCGTCGAACCAAGCGCGCGATTTTTTAACGGTCTCGCAGTTAGCTATGCCAAAAATGGTAATCATGGGGTGGTTTTAGATGTCAAAACAGCTTGTAGTCCAAGTATTTACTGCTCAAGCAGCTATTAAATTAATAGTATTTTAATAAAACCGTTACTTTGGAATATGTGGCACCAGTTTGCGACAATATAGCCTATGACAACACCCTGTACTCTGGACGACTGGCTTATTTATATTGAGGGCCTGCACCCCAAAAACATCGACATGGGGCTAGACCGTGTGCGCACGGTATGGCAGCGCACAGGGCTGGCTTTGAAGTGCCCTGTCATCACCGTGGCAGGTACCAATGGCAAAGGCAGCACCTGCGCCATGCTGGAGGCCATTTACACCCAGGCGGGCTACCACACGGCGGTGTACAGCAGCCCGCACCTGGTGCATTTTTTAGAGCGCTGTCGCATTGCAGGTGAGATGGCCGATGCAGCGCAGTTTGTGGCGGCGTGTGAGCTGATTGAGCACACTCGTACGCAGGGCGTGGCTATTCAGCTTACGTATTTTGAATTCACCACACTCGCGTTTTTTGTACTCATGGCGCAGCAGCCCATCGACGTAGCGATTTTAGAAGTAGGCCTAGGCGGCAGGCTAGACGCTGTCAACATCATCGACACCGACTGCGCCATCATCACCAGTATTGACCTGGACCACATGGAATATTTGGGCCCAGACCGCGAGAGCATTGGCTTTGAAAAAGCAGGCATCTTGCGCGCAGGCAAGCCCGCCATCGTGGGTGACCCTTTGCCACCTGAGAGCATTGCAAAGCATGCCAGGGCTATCGGTGCAGACTTGTATTTGATGGGCACAGACTTTAATTTCAACGGTGACAAGCAGCAATGGGGCTGGGCAGGGCGCGACACGCAGGGCCAGCCGCGCCGCTACGCGGGCCTGGCCTACCCCGCGCTGCGCGGGGCTAATCAGCTGATCAACGCCAGCGGCGCATTAGCCGCTATCACCGCACTGCGGGGCGTGCTGCCCGTGACAGCGCAGGCCGTGCGCAACGGCTTTGCGTTTGTGGAGCTGCCGGGGCGTTTTCAAATTGTGCCCGGCCAGCCCGCCCTGGTGCTGGACGTGGCACACAACCCGCATTCGGTGGCCGCACTGGCCGCTAACTTGGACGCGATGGGTTTTTACCCCACCACACACGCCGTGTTTGGTGCCATGGCCGATAAAGACCTGGCCAATATGTGGCCCAAAGTGTCTCCCATGATCGACAAATGGTACTTTACCGACCTGCCCACAGCCCGTGCAGCTACCGCTTTGGCGCTGCAAACACAGTGGCAAGCGCACAACCAGCGCTCTGACGCTAGCAGCCAAACTTACACCTCGCCACAAGCTGCTTTGGACGCGGCGGTGGCTGGGGCCGAGCCAACCGATAGAATCGTGGTGTTTGGATCGTTCTACACCGTGGGTGGTGTGTTGCAAAACGGCACCCCCCGGCTGAACGCCAAACACTTGGGCGCATCATCCGACGCACCATCCATACCGCAGTAATTTTCGTCGCACCACTAGCGCCGCGCACCGCACAACAGCAAGGGTCTTCATGGCTTGGTTTAAATTTGGCAAACAAGACGACAGCGTTAAAACACAGCAGGGGCCTACCGAGAGTGTTGACGCCATGCGCAGGCGAGCACTGTTCAGGCTGGTGGGGTCGGTGGTGCTGGTGTTAGCAGGTGTGGTGGGCTTTCCTATGTTGTTTGACAGCCAGCCCCGCTCGGTGCCGGTGGATATTCCTATCGACATTCCCGACAAAGCCAAGGTCAAGCCATTGCAATTGCCTGGCGGTACATCTAGCTTGGCCACACCAGCGCCAGCGGCCAAGGTGGAAGACTCGGCCAGCTTGTCGGGCAAAGAAGAGATTATTTCTAACACCACAGCGGCTAAATCTGCAGCGACTGGTGTAGCTGTAGCGGGTGCAGCCGCAGTAGCTGCCGCGGCAATCAGCAACTCTGACAAGGCCAAGGCTGATAATGCTGGTGCAGACAAAGTAGCGGCAGATAAAGCTGCAAAAATCAAAGCCGACAAAGAAAAATCAGACAAAGAAAAATCAGATAAAGACAAAGCAGATAAAGACAAAGCAGATAAAGACAAGGCTACCAAGGATAAAGCCGCTAAAGAAAAATTAGCCAAAGACAAAGCTGCGTTAGATGCCAGCCGCGCCAAAGCGCTGTTGGACGGCAACCCCTCGGATGCCAAGCCTGCGCCAGCCGCGCCTGCCACAACATCTGCACCGCCAGCCGCAGCCGCAGCCGGTGCCGAGCGCTTTATAGTGCAGTTTGGTGCCTTCACCGATGTAGTTAAATCACGTGAAGTACGCCAAAAGGTAGAAAAGGCGGGTCTTAAAACCTATAGCCAAGTCGCCAAAACAGCCGATGGCGATTTGATCCGCGTGCGTGTGGGGCCGTTCACGTCTAAAGCCGAGGCTGACAAAGCCGCCGCCAAGATCAAGGCCTTGGGTTTACCAGCGTCTATATTGACACTGTGATGCTGAACTATCACAGCTTTTATCACATGCAGGCTGCCCGTTGATCAACTTGAACACCCTGGACTGGGTCATGCTGGCTGTGCTGGGTCTGTCGATGTTGCTAGGCGTGTGGCGCGGCTTGGTGCACGAGGTTTTGTCTGTTGTTGGATGGGTTGCGGCATTCGTATTGGCGCAAATGTTTGCTGCCCAGGTGGGCCAGATGTTCAACATGCAAGGCGCAGGTGGGCAATTTCGCTACATGCTAGGTTTTGCGGTGGTGTTTATAGGCACGCTGATCGCTTGTGGCCTGCTAACTTGGGTGATTAAAAAAATGATCAGCAGCGTAGGCTTAACGCCAATCGACCGCACACTGGGCGCGGCCTTTGGCGTGCTGCGCGGCCTGATGATTTTGTTGGCACTGACCGCTGTAGTGCTGATGACACCACTACAGCACAGTGATGGTTGGAATCAATCATCAGGGGCAGCCATGCTGTCAAACGGGCTGAAAATTATTAAGCCCATGCTGCCTAACGAGTTAACTCAATACATTCAAACCGCAGCGGCCAGTCGGCCCTGCTTAGGACTTCAAATATGTGTGGAATCGTAGGCGTAGCCTCCCAGTCGCCAGTTAATCAGCTAATTTATGACGCATTGCTGCTGCTGCAGCACCGTGGCCAAGACGCGGCGGGTATCGCTACCCAGCTGGGCACCAAGTTTTATATGCACAAGGCCAAGGGCATGGTGCGTGATGTGTTTCGCACCCGCAATATGCGCTCGCTGCCCGGCAACATTGGCCTGGGCCAAGTGCGCTACCCTACCGCAGGTAATGCATTTAGCGAAGAAGAAGCGCAGCCGTTTTATGTCAATGCACCCTTTGGCATCGTGCTGGT
This sequence comes from Polaromonas sp., assembly GCA_043747295.1. Taxonomy (GTDB): domain Bacteria; phylum Pseudomonadota; class Gammaproteobacteria; order Burkholderiales; family Burkholderiaceae_C; genus JAAFIP01. The sequence goes on from JAYTPK010000131.1 coordinate 9,758, forward strand.
ACACAACGGTAATCTAACCAATGTGCCAGCGCTGAAAGAGCAATTATTCAGTGCAGACCATCGCCATATCAACACCGAAAGCGATACTGAAGTGTTGATCAACGTGCTAGCCCATGAGCTAGAAAAAACAACACGCGGTTTGCCACTAAAACCCGCAGATGTTTTTGCCGCCGTGCGCGGTGTGCACGCGCGCGTGAAGGGCTCTTACGCTGTGGTGGCGTTGATTGCAGGCCACGGCTTGCTGGCGTTTCGTGATCCGTTTGGTATTCGCCCGCTGTGCATGGGCAAATCAGACGACGGCACCATCATGGTAGCTAGCGAGTCAGTAACTTTAGAAGGCACAGGCCACCACCTAGTGCGCAACATTGCACCGGGTGAGGCCGTGTTTATCGACTTGCAAAACCAAGTACACGCTGAACAATGCGCTGCAAAAACGCAGCTCAATCCTTGCATTTTTGAATTTGTGTATTTAGCGCGGCCAGACTCAGAGATGGACGGCATATCGGTGTACCAAGCGCGTTTGAACTTGGGCGAAACATTAGCCAAGCGCGTGATCTCTACCGTGCCACCCGATCAGATTGATGTGGTCATCCCCATTCCCGAGTCATCCCGCCCCAGCGCGCAGCAGCTAGCGCATTTGCTGGGCTTGCCCTACCGCGAAGGCTTTGTGAAGAACCGCTACGTTGGCCGCACTTTTATCATGCCCGGCCAAGCCGTGCGTAAAAAGTCAGTGCGCCAAAAACTCAACACCATCAACAGCGAATTCAAAGGCCGCAATGTGCTGCTGGTAGACGACTCTATTGTGCGCGGCACCACGAGTAAAGAGATTGTGCAAATGGCGCGCGACGCAGGCGCACGCAAGGTGTACCTGGCCAGCGCCGCGCCGCCCGTGCGCTACCCCAACGTGTATGGCATCGACATGCCCACCAGCGAGGAGCTGGTAGCCCACAACCGCACAGTCGAAGAAATTCGCGTCATTATTGGCGCTGATGCGCTGATCTACCAAGAGATAGACGGCATGAAAGCGGCGATTGGCAAGCTCAACCCCGCCATCAAAGACTTTGATGCGAGTTGCTTTGACGGTGTGTATGTGACGGGTGATATTTTTGCCGGTGATGTCAAACGCATCAACGAAAACCGCGTAGGCACGCAAGACAACGAAGAAGATACTTCGCGGCTGGCGTTGCCTAATCCAAGCTAAACAAACTGAGTTAAGCCAAGGTAGCTAAGCTGAAAAGCACAGCCTTACTTCACCGCCGCTTGGCGCATGCGGCTAGCCAAAAACATCAGGCTAGCGACGGTGATCAAAATACACACTAGCAAAGGTATCGCCATTTGCACCGTGCTAAAGCCGTCGCCCCTTAAAACCCGCAGCATCAAAGTGTTTTGCGCCAGCGCGGGCACCCACAGGTGCCAAGCTTCCTCGCCGGTTTGATTGAAAAGCGCCACCAGCGGCAGCATGCTGACCAGTAGCATCACTACGGTGCTGTTAGCTTGCGCTTCTTTAAAGCTCTTGCACCTGATAGCCACTGCCATCAGCAGGGCCGACGACGCAGCAGCAAACGGCAGCAGCACCAGTAAAAATAGCGCTGTTTCGCGCAAGCCAAACTGAAACATAGCCTGCAATGTGTCGCTGCGCAGCAGCCACTGCCCAGGAAAAAAGCTCAAACAACTGAGCACCGCAATCAGCATGCTCACGGTAGCCACAGCGCCCCATTTGCCTAGGGCCAAAACCCAAGGCGGTACAGGGTTCATTAGCAGCGGCTCTAGCGAGCCGCGTTCGCGCTCGCCTGCTGTGGTGTCTAAGGCTGCATTTAGAGCACCGGTAACTACTGCTAACAGCACCATAAATGCCAACATGCCCGTAAATTGCGCCGCCCGGGTTTGGCTATTGGCCAAATCACGTTCTTGCACTTTGATAGGCGACAGCAGTGCTACCGATACGCCGCGCAACACCAAACTCAAGGTAGCACGCTCTTGGCTAAAACGGTTCAGCAACTGGGCTACGCGGTTAACACCCGATTCGCTTTGCTTGTTAGAGCTGTCACTGACTATCTCTACCTCAGGCATGTCACCCCGCACCATAGCGGCCTCAAAGTCTTTGGGTACCACCACCACCGGGTCGCCCAGCTTAGAGTCACGCAATCGCTGCTCATAATCTGGCGGTGCGATTTTGACTTGCCAAGTCTGGCGAAGCATAAAATTATTCAAACTAGGGGCATGCTCAATACCCGCCACATACACCACACGTTGCTCAGCTTTGTTTTCTAGTGTGGATATGAGGCTAGACAACGCTACCAGCAACACAGGCCCTATAAACACACTAGAGGCCAACACCACAACAAGTGTGCGTTGGTCGCGCATGGCATCTAGCAACTCTTTGCAAAACACTGCCCAAACTCGATGAAGCAGGCTCATGCGGCCAGCTCCACATCAGCTGCAAAAGCCAGTTTGACAAACACTTCTTCAAAATCAGACTCTTGCGTGCGCTCGCACAGTTCATCCACCGTGCCACTGGCTACTGTTCGCCCGTGAGACATGATGACTACGCTATCGCACAAGCGCTGCACCTCTTGCATGATGTGCGTTGAAAAAATAATGCATTTGCTGCCGCCTGCTGGTGTGCTCAAAAAGCGCAGCGACTCGCGCAACGCGCGCGTGGCCAGTACATCTAGCCCGTTGGTAGGCTCGTCTAGCACGATGTTGGCGGGGTCGTGCACCAGCGCGCGGGCCAGTGCGGTTTTCATGCGTTCACCTTGGCTAAAGCCTTCGGTGCGGCGCTCTAGCAGTGGGCGCATGTCTAGCATGTGCGCTAGCACGTCGGCGCGGGCCTGAGCGGCTTCACGCTCCATACCATGCAGTTGGCCAAAATACACAATATTCTCGCGCGCGGTCAGTCGCGGGTACAGGCCGCGAGCATCGCTCAGCAGGCCCATGCGGGCCACGGCGGCTTGCGGTTGGGTGGCCACATCAATATCGTCCACCGTCATGCGGCCAGCTTCGGGTGTGATCAGCCCAGCCAACATGCGCAGAGTGGTGGTTTTGCCTGCGCCGTTGGGGCCGAGCAGGCCAGTGATGTGGCCGTTAGGCGCAACAACATTGGCATCGCGCACGGCGTGTACCAGTGTGCGCGGCGCACGCTTGAAATTAAATGACTTTAACCTTGCGCCAAAGCTGGCGTTTTTCTGTGCGGGTGCTGCGGCAAACGAACGCGCCAAATGCTCAATATGGATCATGGGGTTATCTATGGCTAATTCAGTGGCGCAACTAGCGGTGCGTTATTGACAGGCATGAACGCAGTGGGCCTAGGAATATTTTTAACGCAGCCAGCGTCTATCGCCGTAGCCTGGGCATCGTCCTCGGTGTCGATAAAGCGAAACAGCACATCGCTCATGCAGTCCAGTGTGATGACACCGTGACCCGCATTAGGCACCACTACATGCTGTGCTTTGCTGCCTAGCGCCGTGGCAATGCGTGCACCGTGTCGCACAGGGGTGACTGGGTCTAGCCCGCCACTGAGCACCAGTGCAGGCGCACGGCTGCTCGTCAGAGCATAAAAAGCCTCTGGCACTTTGCCGCGTGGCCAGTATGCACAAGTCTCTGTATACAGCTGGCCAAATTCAGCACCAAAATCTGCCCCCGGCTTATCGGTTGACGCAGCTAGGCGGGACATGTCTTCGGCGCATATCACTGAAAAGTGCATGCCTATCGCCATGCGGTCGGCTTTATTGCTAGCTAAGGCCCTACTCAGCCCCATTAACGCCTCGTAGCGGCCCTGTGCAGCTTGGGTGATGGCATACGGCAGCGCTGAGGTTAAAGCTGGCGAATACAGCGGCCCGCGCACGCTGGCCAGCACCATCTCGCGCGTGAGTGTGAAGCGCTCTGCAGCACCGGTCAGAGGGTGCGCCAGGCTGATGGGCTGGGGCATTTGTTCCAGCAATGCAGCCCAGTCGGCACGCAGCTTGGGGTAGGCTTGTTGGCAGCTGGCATCTTGTTCGCACGCGGCTAGCAACGCATTGAACGCGGCTTGGCTGTCAGTCGATACGCTGGCGGGCAGGGCAGCATCGGGTGGGGCCACACCGTCAATCACCATGCGGCGCACATGTTGCGGGAACTGGCGCGTGTATTCAAGCGCTGCGCGCGTGCCGTAGGAGCCGCCGATCAGATTAATTTGTGGCGCGCCCAAGGCCAAGCGTACTGCGTCTATATCTTGCATAGCCAAATAGGTGGTAAAAAACCGCAAATCGCCATAAGGCAATTTTTGCAGTTGGCTAAGGCATTGGCGCACCAGTGCGCTGCGCCGCGCGGGGTCAAGCTGCTGGGCCAGCGGACTGCGCTGATCGTCATCGCAGACTAAAGGTGCTGAAAGTCCCGTGCCGCGTTGATCAACAAAAACTAAATCCCGCCGATTGTTCAGGCGGCGCATTTGCTTGGTGAGCATGGGGGCTATGCCGATGGCGCTTTGACCAGGGCCGCCGGCTAAAAAGAACACGGGGTCAGGTAATTTGCGACGCGCCAGCGCTGGTACCACTACAAACTGCACATCAATTTTGACGCCCTGAGGCTGCGCTGGGTCTAAAGCGCGCTGTACTTTGCCGCATTCGACCTGTGTGCTAAAACCAGCCACACGGCATGGGTAAGGCACTTGGGCTGATGCAGCACTAGAAAACACTATGCCAAGCAGCACGTATTGAATAAATCGAGAAAACATGCAATTCATTCTAGGGATGTTAAACGAATCTACTGACAATGCCCCTGAAAATGTTGGTAACCGCTTATCCAGTTTTGCAAAAGTGCTACCATCATGACACAGCATAAAACTAGTCTATAAACACATCGCACCACACTAGGCGATGTGCTCTAAATTTTGAACGTATTAAATAAAAAATGAAGCTCCACGACCCAAAACCGTTACCCGAAGGCTTGCACCTGGACACGCTGGCCGTGCGCATGTCGGTAGACAAGTCGCAGTATGGCGAAAACTCTGAGGCGCTGTATTTGAGCTCTAGCTTCACCCAGCCTGACTCTGAGACTGCAGCGCGCCGTTTTGCAGGCGAAGAAGACGGCTATGTGTACAGCCGGTTTACCAACCCCACCGTAGCCGCGATGGAAAAGCGCTTGGCCGCTTTAGAGGGCACCGAAAGTTGCATTGGCACCAGCAGCGGCATGAGCGCTATTTTGCTGCTGTGCATGGGGCTGCTGAAGGCGGGTGACCATGTGCTGTGCTCTCGCTCAGTGTTTGGCAGCACGATTAAATTGATCGGCACAGAGTTTGCCAAGTTTGGCGTGGAGTCCAGCTTTGTTAGCCAAACCGACGTGGCCCAGTGGAAGGCCGCCATGCGCCCCAACACCAAGCTGCTGATCGCCGAGACACCTACAAACCCGCTGACCGAGGTGTGCGACATTGCAGCGCTGGCTGACATTGCACACAATGCGGGCGTGCTACTGGCGGTGGACAACTGTTTTTGCTCACCAGCGCTGCAAAAACCCGTGCTGTTTGGCGCAGACATCATCATCCACTCAGGTACTAAATATCTAGACGGACAGGGCCGCGTGATTGCGGGTGCGCTGTGCGGTAACGAACAACTGATCAAAGAAAAATTCATCCCTGTGATGCGCAGCGCAGGCATGAGCCTGTCGCCGTTTAATGCCTGGGTGGTGCTTAAAGGTATGGAGACGCTAGGCATCCGCATGGAAGCGCAAAGCGCGCGTGCGCTGCAAATGGCCACGTGGCTAGAGTCGCATCCGCAGGTGCAGCGCGTGTACTACCCTGGGCTTAAAAGCCATCCACAACACGCACTGGCGATGCGCCAGCAAAACGCCAATGGCACGGGCCTGGGCGGCGCGGTGCTCAGCTTTGAAGTGAAAGGCAATTCACCAGAGCAGTTGCGTAAAAACGCGCACCACGTGATCGACAGCACACGCTTGATGTCAGTCACTGCCAACTTGGGCGATGTCAAAACCATCATCACCCAGCCCGCCAGCACATCGCACGGCCGCTTGACCGAGGCGCAGCGCTTGGCAGCAGGTATTACGCAAGGCATGGTGCGCGTAGCTGTGGGCCTAGAGCACATTGGTGACTTGCAAACTGACTTGAACCGTGGCTTTGACACTTTGAGCTAGTTTTAAGCCTATTTAAGTATAAAAACACCTTGTAGTCCAAGTATTTACTGCTCAAGCTGCTATTAAATTAATAGTAATCAACACTCTTTTAAGTATGGCCACTATCCGCACCCGCATTGCTCCTTCACCTACAGGTTTTTTGCATTTGGGCACTGCACGCACTGCTTTATTTTGCTGGGCGTTTGCGCAGCACCACAAAGCACTGGGTAACGATGCGCAGTTTATTTTGCGCATTGAAGACACCGACGAAGCTCGCTCTACCCAAGCTGCGGTCGACCAAATCATCGAGGCCATGCAATGGCTAGAGCTGAACTACGACGAAGGCCCCTTCTACCAAATGCAACGCATGGACCGCTACCGCGAAGTCGTTGCGCAGATGCTAAAAGACGGCACGGCCTACCACTGCTACACCTCGCCCGCCGAGCTAGACACCATGCGCGAAGCGCAAAAAGCGCGTGGCGACAAACCCCGCTACGACGGTCGCTGGCGGCCTGCGCCGGGCAAAGTGCTGCCTGTGCCACCTGCAGGTGTGAAACCCGTGGTGCGCTTTGCTAACCCAGCCGATGGCGACGTGACTTGGGACGACACTGTCAAAGGCAGTATCACCATCAGCAACAAAGAGCTGGACGATTTGATCATTGCCCGCCCGGTGTCGGATGAAGCTGCTGCGCGTGGCGAAACGGTAGGCACGCCCACCTATAACTTTTGCGTGGTGGTGGACGACTTGGACATGCGCATTACCCACGTGATTCGCGGGGATGACCACGTTAACAATACACCACGACAAATCAACATTTTGAAAGCACTGGGCGCGCAACTGCCGCAGTACGGCCACGTGCCCATGATCTTGGGGCCCGACGGTGAAAAACTGTCTAAACGCCACGGCGCAGTCAGCGTGACGCAGTACCGCGATGCTGGTTATTTGCCTGAGGCGATGATGAATTATTTGTCACGCCTAGGCTGGAGCCATGGTGATGATGAGCTGTTCAGTGCTGGCCAATTAACACAATGGTTTGACGGCGAGCACTTGGCCAAAAGCCCTGCGCAATGGGATGCGGCTAAGCTGAACTGGGTTAACTCGCACTACATGAAGCTGGCCAGTGATGAGCGCTTGGCCGCGCTGGTGCAAACGCAGTTGCTCGCGCGCGAAGGCGGTGCTGTCACCGCAGACGATCGCTTGCCAAAAATTTGCGCCTTGTTCAAAGACCGCTGCGACACCACTGCCGCGCTGGCCGTATGGGCCGCTGCTTTCTACTCCACACCCCAGCGTAACCAAGAAGAATACGCGCAGCATGTGACCGATGCCGCCCGCCCCGCCGTAGCGATGCTGGCTGATAAGCTTAAAACCTGCGCGTGGGACAAAACCAGTCTGTCAACGGCCATTAAAGAAACTTTGGCTATCACGGGCCTGAAGATGCCCCAGCTGGCCATGCCCGTGCGGGTTTTGCTGATGGGCAAGGCGCAAACCCCGTCATTGGACGCGGTTTTGGAGCTGTGCGGTAGAGAAATTGCCCTAGTGCGGTTGCAAACACCCTAATTTTCACGCTATAATTCAAGGCTCGATACCAATCAGGTGGGGTATGTTGCCATTAGCTTGGCAGCACACAACAAGGGGGTATAGCTCAGCTGGGAGAGCGCTTGCATGGCATGCAAGAGGTCAGCAGTTCGATCCTGCTTACCTCCACCATTTTGTATTGAGATAGGTTACTGACCCCATCGTCTAGAGGCCTAGGACATTACCCTTTCACGGTAAGTACCGGGGTTCGAATCCCCGTGGGGTCGCCAGTTAACTTTTTTACTGAGAAGTTAAATGGCTTGAAGTTGATAGAACACTGCATGTTAAGTGTTGTGTTCAATCTTAGGAGTGGTAGTTCAGTTGGTTAGAATACCGGCCTGTCACGCCGGGGGTCGCGGGTTCGAGTCCCGTCCGCTCCGCCAACATCTAAAAAGCCTTGCAGAACTTCGGTCTGCAAGGCTTTTTTCTTGTTCTATTTTTATGCTGTGAGCTGCGCTGTAGACGGTGGTGCGCGCACAAAAAAAGTAAAGGCCAGCGTTGTGAACGATTCTTTTATCTTGAACCTGTCGTGCCCAGACCGTGTGGGCATTGTGCATGCTGTTACGGGCCTGCTGGCGCAAAGCGGCGGCAATATTACCGAGGCCGCGCAGTTTAACGACCCTAGTACTTCACACTTTTTTATGCGCGTGAAGTTTGATGTGCCCAAAGGCGCATCAATCACCCTGCAAGACAAGATGGCGGTGTTAGCGCAAAGCATGCAGTTCACCTGGAAGCTGTGGCCCGTAGAGCGGCGCATGCGGACAGTGATCATGGTGTCAAAGTTGGGGCACTGCTTGAATGATTTATTGTTCCGCCACAGCAGCGACCAAATTGCATTGGACATACGGGCTATCGTGTCGAACCATCGCGACTACGAACAACTAGCTGCCAGCTACAACATACCGTTTCACTACATTCCCGTCACTGCCGCCACCAAGGTGCAGGCTGAAGCGCAATTGCTAAATATCGTCAAGCAGCAAGACGTGGAGCTGGTGGTGTTGGCGCGCTACATGCAGGTGTTGTCTCGTGAGCTGTGCCGCGCATTAGAAGGTCGTGCTATCAATATTCACCATTCGTTCTTACCCAGTTTTAAGGGTGCCAAGCCTTACATGCAGGCTTATGAGCATGGTGTAAAAATCATCGGTGCCACCGCGCATTATGTAACGGCTGATTTAGATGAAGGCCCGATCATTGAGCAAGACATTGCGCGGGTGGATCACGCTAGCGACCCAAGTCAGCTGACCCATATTGGCCGTGATGTGGAGTGCCTGGTGTTATCTAAAGCGGTGACATGGCATGCGCAGCACCGCGTACTACTGAACGGCGGCAAGACGGTGGTGTTTCGCTAAACACCGTTCTGTTAGCAGGCATGCAATCCAAGCTGCTAAGTTACATTCAGCTCAGAGTGTATGCAGCGCATCAAGGCGCAGCAGGGCCACCCAGCCAACGCTGCTCTTCTACCGGGCTGCGCATAACGCGATAATTGCCCGTGTCCAGCACCGAAACCGTTGATTTCTGCAGCCCCGTGCTAGATGTGGGGCAAGCGCCCGTGCTGATGTAGCCTAGTGCAGCAGACAGCATGCGCTCACTGGCATCACCACGCGGCTTGCTCAGGTCGTCGCCCACTTGGCAGGTAGGTGCAAAGCCATCGGCGTAGTCGCCAAAGCCCACAGAGTTTTGCCCTGAAAACTGCATGGCGGCGTAGGATGTGCCGCAATTACTGGCGTAGTAAAAGCCATAAGGTTTGCCGCAAGTGCCGCTACCGATGCGCACCACGGTCATGAACGGTGACAGGCCATTGATCAACGACTCGCTGGCCGAGCAGGTGCTGGCAGACGTTAATACAAATACGCGTTTCAGACCCAGCTGGGGCAGTGCCACAACTTCAGACTGGGGCGCGAACCCTCGGCTGGTTGCCCGAAATGTAGACTGCGTATTACAAATAGCGAATGGGTTTTTGTCGTTGCAATTGATTTTCTCGTACACCTTACCGCTCAGGTTGCCGTCGCCAATCATGTAGGCCAGCTCGTTGGAAATATCTAAAAAACCGCCGCCGTTATAGCGCAGGTCAAGTACCAGCTCATTAATATTGGCGGCTTTGAGCTGGGTGACCGCATCGATCAATTGCTTTTCAGCGCTAAAAACGCTGAACGAGTTAAGCACCAAATAGCCCACGGTGCTGGTGCCTTGGGTTAGTGTGGTGCTGGTGGGCACGGGCGTGACAGTGATACTTCGCGACGATGTCACCGTGATCAATCGGGGTGTGCTGGCTGGCGTGCCTGCCGGCGTGCTGGGTGCTTGCATGCCAAACACGGTGACTTTGCTGGCAACTCTGGGGCTAAGGCCCGCATTGAGCGTGGCGCGGCCCTCAGTGGTGTTGTCATCCACGCTAACGCCGTCAACCGAGCGCACCGTGTCGCCGCGCAAAATACCTGCACCCTCGGCGGGCGAGCCTGGCTCGACAAATAGCACTCTGAAAATGCGGGGTACAACGTTGGAGATGACAGTAAACCGAATGCCATAGCCTGTGGCCACACCAGACTGTTGGCTGACTAAATCTGCAGTTGGAAGGGTGAAGCTGAATTGATCAACTTTTTTCCCGGAGGCTGTTATCTTAGGGGTTTTTAAAGCTTGCAGGTAAGCGTTGAGGGCGCGGTAGCTGCTGTTGCTGTAGCTTGCTGCAGTAAATGGTGCAGGGTCCACTTGGGGGACATCTTTGTACCAGAGGTAGGTGTCGTTAAAGTGCGAGCGTAGCCAGGATTTTTCAGTCTCCAGAGTGCCTGTGCAGTCAGCTTGGCATTGATTGGCCAAGGTGGACGCTGCTGGCAGGTTAGCCTGCGGTGTGGTGTAGGGCAATAAGCTCACCTGCGGGGGGGTACAAGTGGCTGGGGGTGCTAGCGGATCGGTGGTAGCACCCGGGTTGGTATTGGCGGATGGACTGGCAGCTGGGGCCTCACCGCCGCCACCTCCTCCGCAGGCTGCCAGCAAAGCCACTGCGATGGCAGCCACTGCAGCGCGGGCGCGGCCAAGGGCTGTAGTATTCGCAAAGGCTGTGCTACTGCATGTCATGCTGCGCCATGTGATGTTGCGAAGGCTCTGAAATGGGGCGTAAAAAATAGTCATCACTAAATGCTAACACTACTTTAAAGCCCTTAAATGACATTTTTATTAACAAGGCAGCGCAGCACCCCTAGGCTGGGCTCTGCCAATTTCGCCAGCCGGTGATCTTTACAGCTGAGAGGAGCTTTAGCCTAACGGCACACAGTTGCAACTGTTCAGCAGCGCGTTGGCACCATCACTTTCACGGGTGATGGTGCAGCCTGCTGCGCTTTTACTTAAGCGATAGACGGATGGCATGCTGCGCTCTCGGCCTTGGGCCAAGTTGCCAGTGGCATCAGTCAAGGGCGCTGCGGCGATGCTCAAGAAATTATCTTTGGCAAAAGCCGCAGGCGTAAGCACAGTGCCCAGCCCTTCTTTAGAGGTAATGAAATTTTGCATCTGCACAATGCAGGCACTGGATATGCGGTCTGCGCCCATACGTGCTGGACGCGCTGGCACATCTGCAGAGCCAGCGCTTTGGCAACCCAGCAGCAACACCAGGCTGGGCACAAAAAGCAATCCAGTGCGTAAAAGTTTCATCGTTGTGGGCTGCCGATAGGGTTATACATGCGGTTTTCTTCCATGGGGCTGCGCATCATTTTATAACTGGCCTTGCCTAGCACGTCAAGCTTTTGCGTGCCTGTGCTGGCAGGGGGGCAACTGCCAGTTTTCATGTAGTTTATGGCGCCCGCCAGCATCAACTCAGATGGGTCACCACGGTCTTTGCTCAAATCGTCCGCTACCGCGCAGGTGGGTGCAAAGCCGTCGGCATAGTCACCAAAGCCGACAGCGTTGACGCCTTTGAACTGCATTGGCGCATAAGATGTTCCGCAATTGTCCTGGTAGAAAAAGCCATAAGGTTTGCCGCACGTGGTGCTGCCAATGCGAATGACTTGCAGGAAAGGCGATAAACCGTTCACCAGGGCTTCGCTGGCAGAACAAGTGCTGGCGGTGGTCAATACAAAAACACGCTTTAAGCCTAGTTGCGGCAAAGCTTGGCCTCCTACTACGTTGTTGGCAGGATCCCCAAGTGTTTGCTGTATGAAGTCACTTTCTGTGTTGCAATTTTCAAGCTTGTTTTTGTCATTACAAGAGGTCTTTTCATAGACCTTGCCTGCCAAGCTGGCATCTCCAATCATCCAGCTAAGCTGGTTGGAGATAGCTAAAAAACCGCCGCCGTTATAACGCAGGTCTAGCACCAGTTCATTGACTTTTGCAGACTTGAGTTGTTTGATGGACTCAATCAATTGCCCTTGCGCACTGGCGATAGAGAAGGAATTAAGTGTCAAATATCCCACCGTATTGGTACCCACTTTGAGAGTTTTGGTAAATTCTACGGGAGACACTTTTACGTTGGCAGACGACACCACAGTGACATCGCAGGGCGCATCCGCATCAGCCGCCTGCAAACCAAACGTCGTGGTTTTGACCGCAGTAGTGGGGCTTAAGCCAGCGTTGAGCTTGGCTACACCAGCTTGTGTCTTATCGTTGATGTCTACGCCATCTACTGACTTGACCGTATCACCGCGCTGCACGCCAGCTAAGTCACCCGGTGAGTTTGGCTCGACATATAAAACTCTTATCACTAGCGTAGCAGTATTGTTGGGGTCATTAAGGCGTGCAAAGCGAATGCCATAGCCCGACGAAATGCCAGCTTGTTGGTTTAGCCTGACTGCAGTGGGCACCGCAAAACTAAACTCGTCAACAAATTTGCCAGATGCTGTGCGCTTGGGCGTTGTGAGATCGAGAAAGTAAGCCCGCAATGCGTTAAAGACACTGCCACCGTAAGCGGCTGGCGTGTAGGATACCGGGTCGACAGCAGGAATGTCTTGGTACCAAAGATAGGTTTCGTCCATGTGCGCTCTGACCCATAATTTTTCAGTATCAATAGTGCCTTGCACATCAGTTACGCCAGTGCCTGTGCGTGGCGCAACGCACTGCTGTGCAACCGAGGCTGCGGTATAGGTTAGCGGTGCTGTGGTTGCTGTAATGGTGGGCGTAGTGGAGGTGGAGGTGGTGGGCGTAGTTGCTGTGGTTGCTGTCGTTGATGCGGATGTTTCAGACGCAATGTTTGCAGATGACGATGTTGACGAAGACGTTGATGCGGTCGCAACAGTTGTAGGTGCTGAACTGCCTCCACCGCCGCAAGCTGCCAGCCACGCCAACAAATTAGCGCAAGCAAATGCTTTAAGGTGTGTTAAACCCCGACATCTCCGGGTAAATAAATCAATAGTGTTCATGACTGTGATCTTTCGTTCATTTAAAAACGTAAAGATTACTACCTACGCCGGTATCATTTAGTTATTTATAGTTAATTAGTCGCGCACTGAAAATGTGCAACGATGCCTAGGAAAACTCATGTGCAGAACCGTGCTATGCGCAGTAGTATTACTATCAAAATAATAGCTGCATGAGCAATAAATACTTGGACTTACACCAATTTTTGCATCACTTTGACACCATTGCACTACATTTTGCGACTGGGCCAGCGCAGCACCCCTGTGCTGAGCGCTGTGCCCAGCACAATGACTGCGCCGCACACTAGCATGCTGCCAGTGACTAATTCGCCCAGAAACAGCCAGCCATACGCCACACCAAACACAGGAATTAAAAACGTGACGGCCACTGCCCGCGCGGGCCCGGCGCTGGCGATGATGCGAAAGTACAAAACATAGGCCACTGCGGTGCACACCAAGGCTAATATGACGATGGCTAGCCAGGCAGACATGGAGGGTGGCTGCGCAGGCAAATGCGCTGCCGCAGGGATCAGCAAAAACACCGTAGCCCCTATTTGGCTACCCGTAGCGCTGGCCAGTGGCGGTATGCCAGCCATGTATTTTTTGGTAAAACTGGCGGCTATGCCGTAGCACAAGGTGGCTGCCAGTGTGGCGATGACGGCCAGGCCGGGCGACGCAGCGCCTGCTTTGAATGTAGCTTTGTCCCAGGCCAGCGCCGCCACGCCTGCAAAGCCAATCACCAAACCCAATATGCGCACAGGCGTGGGCCTGTCACGCAGCCACAGCCACGCTACTATGGCGCCCCACAGCGGGGTGGTGGCGTTCAAAATGGAGGTTAAACCCGTGTTGATGTGCAGCACGGCAAAGCCAAACAACACAAACGGAATACCACTGTTAAGCGCGCCCACGGCCAAGATGCGCCCCCACTTGGCGCGCAGCGCCCCCAGCTGGCCGCGCCAAGCCAGCAGTGGCAACAAAAACGCCGACGCGATGAGTACTCTTAAAAACGCCGTGACAAATGGGCCAAACTCAGAAGCGCCCATTTTCATCAACAAAAACGAGCCGCCCCAGATGGCGGCCAGCAAGACAAATTCAAACGCGGTAGATAGAGGCATGCCGTGATGGTACTATAAAAATAATAGCTGCTTGAGCAGTAAATACTTGGACTACAAGCCTATTTGGTTGGTAAATCATCATATCAACGATGCTTGAAGTGGCTGTGGTGTCTTGATGCTGGGTGACAAAGTACTCGGCGGTATGGTGTTAGCGCATTCCAGCTTGAGCAAAGCGACTTTGCGCTCAAGCCCGCCTGCATAGCCAGTGAGCGCGCCGGTAGCGCCCACCACCCGGTGGCAGGGCACGATGATGCCTACGGGGTTGCGCCCTGTGGCAGCGCCCACGGCGCGCACGGCAGCTGGGTTGTTTAAGCTGTGGGCAATGCTGCCGTAGCTGACCACTTGGCCCATGGGTATGGCCAATATGGCGCGCCATACCGATTGCTGAAACGCCGTGCCTGCGCTCAAATCGAGTGGCACATCAAACACGCGGCGCTGGCCTGCAAAGTAGTCTCCCAACTGGGCCTGTGCTTGGTCGATGTAAGCGTTGCGCCCTGCAGGCCATGCCGTTAACTCAGGAAAATGTTTTTGGTTGTCAAACCACACGCCACACAAGCCTTTTGGTGTAGCAGCCAGCAGCAAATCGCCCCAAGGAGATGTGGTGCGGTGTAATAACGGTGGAATATCGTATTTCATGGTGTTATTGGCCTGTAGTCCATGTATTCATTAGTTATCTAGCTATAAATATGATAGTAATTTGAATGTTGAGCAGCTACACATTGAGCGACTGCCACGCCCGCAGCACTGCGTAGCTGCGCCAGGGCCGCCAGGCTTGCGACGCAGCCTCGGCACTGCGGGCAGGGTGCTTGTCGCTGCGCACACCCAGCGCGTTGTGCAGCGCCACGTCACCCGCAGGGAAAGCATCAGGCCAGCGCAGTGCGCGCATGGCGATGTATTGCGCTGTCCAGTCGCCAACGCCGGGCAGGGTTTTAAGCTGCTCCACCGTGGTCAGTGCATTGACGGGTGTGTTCAGGTTCAGGCTACCGCTGTCCACTGCCTGCGACAGCGCGATGATGGCGGCCTGACGCTGCTTGACAATGCCTAAAACACCCAGCGCATCGGGCGTGGTGTGCGCCAGCGCCTCGGGTGTGGGAAACAGCCGCGACAGCTCAGGGTAGGGCGTAGTAATCGGCCTGCCAAAGGTGTGTGCGATGCGCTTGGTAAAAGTGCAGGCCGCAGCCACGGTCACCTGCTGGCCTACGATAGCGCGAATAGCCACTTCAAAACCGTCCACACAGCCCGGCACGCGAATGCCCTCGGTGCCTGCAAAGTGGGTGCCAAGTACAGCGTTAATCGCCATGGGGTCAGCGTCCAGGTCTAGCGCAGCGCGCATGCGCGCTATCACGGTGGGCAGCACGCTGCGCAGGCTGTCGCTCACCTGCAGGTGCACCACGCAGCGCGCGGTGTCAAAACGCCACTGCAGCCAGCCAGACACTGCGGTACTGCCTGTTTGCAGGCTAAAAGTGCGCATAGTCCAAGTATTCATTGACTTTGTAGCTATGCTTTCTATAGTGTTGATATGCCGCTTGTGGACAAATGCCAGCATAGCGTCCACGTCATACGGCGGGCGGTAGGCCAGTTGCACGCTGGTGCTGCCTGTATGGGTGGCATCTGCTGAGCTGCCTTTGCTGTCAGTTTGGCTGTCAGCTTGACTGGTTTTGCGCAACTGCGTGGGGTTAAATCGATAGTGCTGCACAAAGGCAGCGTTAAAGCGGCGCAGGCTGCTAAAACCGCTGGCCAGCGCCACACCAGTCATGGGCATGCGCGTGTCGGTCAGCAGCTGTTTGGCACACAGCAGCCGCCGCGTTTGCAGATATTGCAGCGGCGACACCCCCAAGTGCGTCTCAAAAATACGCCGCAGGTGCCGGTCGCTTACGCCCAGGCGCGCTGCCACCTGCGCCACACTGGGCATGTCTTGCTGACCTGCGCTAGGGTTAGCGCTGGGGCTAGGGTCATCCCACAGGCGCGCCGCCTGCAGTGCCAGCGTGTGCGATGCGTCTTGGGTAGACCATATCAGCGAATGGGGCGCCAGCTCAGGCCTGCAGCGCATGCAAGGCCGATACCCCGCCGCCTCGGCCTGTGCAGCGTGCGCCACAAAGCGGCAGTTCTCGCGCTTGGGCGCTTTCACGCGGCACACCGGGCGGCAATAGATGCGGGTAGTGGTCACGCAGGTAAAAAAGCAGCCATCAAAGCGCGCATCGCGGCTGAGGGCCGCTTGGTAATATTGATCGTCTGAGGCATCGTTGAAATTCAGCAACATGGCGTGATGATACGCCGCGTGGGATTAAAAACTGGCCGTTTTCGGACATATCATTGGGTGCAGGTAGATCGGCGCTGGCTTGGCATTGGCTTGGCAGTGCCGCCTACAATCTAATTTACCAATCTTTAACCACACAATGCAAATCCTAGCATCATCCTTTAAAGCCTACGACATTCGCGGCATTGTGCCTGCGGCGCTGAACGAGCCTATGGCCGAGGGCTTGGGCAAAGCCTTTGGGACGGTGGCGTTGCGCGAAGGGCAAAAGTCGGTAGCCGTGGGGCGCGATGGGCGCATTAGCGGCCCTGCTTTATCTGCGGCGCTGATTAGTGGCCTGGTGGCTGCGGGTATCGACGTGATCGACGTGGGCATGGTCACCACGCCGATGCTGTATTTTGCGGCCAACACGTTGTGCGAAAGCGGTATTCAAGTCACAGGCAGCCACAACCCGAAGGACTACAACGGTTTCAAAATGGTGCTGGCGGGCCGGGCGATTTATGGCGACGATATTCAGGCGCTGCGCAAGATGATGGAAGACGAATCTTGGGCGCTGCACACCGGCGGCAAGGTGCGCAACATTAATATCGAAGCGCCATACCGCGACCGCATTGTCAGCGACATCAAGCTCAAGCGCCCGATGAAAATTGTGGTCGACTCGGGCAATGGTATTGCGGGTGCTACGGCACCAGCCATTTTTCGGGCCATTGGCTGCGAGGTGATTGAACTGTTCAGCCAGGTGGACGGTAACTTTCCGAACCATCACCCCGACCCGAGCAAACCCGAGAATCTGCAAGATGTGATTCGCGCATTGCAAACCACCGATGCTGAGGTGGGCTTTGCTTTTGACGGCGACGGCGACCGCCTGGGTGTGGTCACAAAAGAAGGCCTAGTAATTTTTGCCGACCGGCAGATCATGCTGTTTGCGCAAGATGTGCTCAGCCGTGTGCCCGGCGGTACGATTTTGTTTGACGTGAAATGCACCCAACGCTTGGCACCGTTCATTGAGGCAGCGGGTGGCAAGGCCATGATGTACAAAACCGGCCATTCGCTTATCAAAGCCAAGATGAAAGAAGTCAACTCGCCTTTCAGCGGTGAGATGAGCGGGCATTTGTTTTTTAAAGAGCGCTGGTTTGGTTTTGACGACGGCACCTATGCAGGCTGCCGCTTGGCGGAGATACTCAGCGCGCATGCAGACCCGTCAGCTGTGTTGAATGCGCTGCCCACCAGCTATTGCACGCCCGAGCTGAACGTGCCCTGCGCTGAAGGTGAGCCGCACCGCGTGGTGGCGCAGCTGCAGGCCAGCGCCCAGTTTGCTGCGCCCGCCACCGTGTCAGACATTGACGGTCTGCGCGTAGACTGGCCCGATGGTTTTGGTTTGATTCGCGGCTCTAACACCACGCCCGTGCTGGTGCTGCGCTTTGAAGGCCACACACAAGCGGCCATGCAGCGCATTGAAAAAGAAATGATGGCGCTGCTGCTGACGGTGAAGCCTGATGCCAAAATCCAGGCGGCTGCGCACTGAGCGTTGCCATCTAAGCATGTCACACCGCATGGTCATTTTGCCTCTGTTGTTGCAGCGAGCTTGCCTGCCTTGAAGATACTCATCGTCAAGCTGTCGTCTTTGGGCGATGTGGTGCACACCATGCCCGCTGTGCAAGATATTCGCCGTGCGCTACCCCATGCGCAGATTGACTGGGTGGTAGAGCCCGGCTTTGCGCCGCTGGTGCAACGCTGCCAGGGCGTGCACCGCGTGATACCTTGCGCCCTACGTGCATGGCGCAAGTCGTGGTGGAGCCCTGCCACGCGCGTTGCTTGGCGTGCTTTCAAAGCTGATCTAGCCCAAGTGCACTACGACGCGGTGATCGACTGCCAAGGCCTCGCCAAATCAGCCATTGTGGCGCGCTGCGCCAAGTTAACTGCTACAGGCCAACGCTACGCCATGGCCAACCGCACGGATGGCTCAGGCTACGAGGCGGCTACACGCTGGCTGGCCGATGTGGCTATTGAATTGCTGCCCCATGTGCATGCAGTGCAGCGGTCTAGGCTGTTGTGCGCACAGGCTTTAGGCTATGCACTTGAAAACAGTCCAGATAACGAAAAAAACCTATCATTTGGCCTTATAGTCCAAGCATTTACTGCTCAGGCAGCTACGAAAATCATAGCATACAATACTGTAGCCTTCATTCACGGCACGTCGCGCGCAGACAAATGCTGGGGCGAGGCGAACTGGGTGCAGCTAGGCCAGCGCCTGATAGCGCAGGGCTACCGCATCAGTTTGGTACACGGCAGCGATGCAGAGCAGCAGCGCAGCGAGCGTTTGGCCACTTTGTTCAATGCGACAGACAACCATGCCGCACAGGTGTGGCCACGCATGTCGCTGGACGCGTTGACCGACCAGCTGGCGCAGTGCGCAGGCGTGATTGGTGTAGACAGTGGCCTGAGCCACATTGCCGTTGCGCTGGATGTGCCGCATGTGCAGCTGTACAACTTTGACACCGCGTGGCGCACCGGGCCGCAAGGTGACGGCATGGGCATGGGCATGGGCATGGGCATGGGCATCGGCATGCGGCGTCAGGTGAGCGTGTTTGCGCAGCCCGAGCCGCCAGTGGATGTGGTGTGGCAGGCATGGCTGCAAGTTGCGCCCACGATGGCTGCCACCTGTAGCACAACGCCTGCCACTAACGTTACCCCGTAGTGATGATGACCATCATGCGCAGCCTGTACAGCTTGGCCATGTGGCTAGCCCAGCCCTTCTTGCGCGCCAAGCTGCACCGCCGCGCAGTGGCAGAACCTGCGTATGCGCAGCACATGCCTGAGCGTTTTGGCCAGTACGCCGCAGCCAGCGCGCAGACAGGCTGTGTGTGGATCCATGCGGTGTCTTTGGGTGAAACGCGCGCCGCCGCAATTCTTGTGGCGCAGCTGCGGGCGTTGCTACCCGGCATGCAACTGCTGCTGACCCACGGCACCGCCACGGGCCGTGCAGAAGGCGCACAATTACTGCAAACTGGGGATGTGCAAGCTTGGTTGCCGTGGGACACGCGCAGCGCGACAGCACATTTTTTTAAGCACTTTCAGCCGCGCATTGGTATCGTGATGGAAACCGAGGTGTGGCCTAACTTATGCGCCGCTGCCAGCAGCGCAAGCGTGCCGATGGTGCTAGCCAATGCCCGCCTGAACGACAAGTCCATGCGCGCTGCGCAGCGCATCGCGTGGTTAGCGCGCCCAGCGTATGCCAGCTTTGCACAAGTGTGGGCGCAAACCGAGGCTGATGCGCAGCGTTTAAAAACTGTCGGTGCGCACAACGTGAGCGTGCAAGGCAATGTGAAATTTGACGCCACCCCCAACGATGCGCAAGTACAACTAGGCCGCGCATGGCGTACTGAGTTGCAACGCCCGGTAGTGATGCTGGCCAGCAGCCGTGAGGGCGAAGAAATCTTATTTTTAGAACAAATTAAGGCTGTAGTCTTAGCATTTAATGCTCAGATAGCTATTAATTCTGTAGCAAATATATCTCAACTCAATGTGCAATGGCTCATCGTGCCGCGCCATCCGCAGCGTTTTGATGCGGTGGCAACGCTCATCACGCAAGCAGGTTTCACCGTGTCACGCCGTTCGCAATGGC
Source organism: Polaromonas sp. (assembly GCA_043747295.1). Lineage (GTDB taxonomy): Bacteria > Pseudomonadota > Gammaproteobacteria > Burkholderiales > Burkholderiaceae_C > JAAFIP01. The sequence continues at coordinate 29,766 of JAYTPK010000131.1, forward strand.
CGGCTAATGCAGATGCTGCAACGCTACCTGCACCCTTACCAGCAGACGTGTGGCTAGGTGACTCATTGGGCGAGATGGCGCTGTACTACGGCTTGGCAGACTGCGCCTTGCTAGGCGGCAGCTTTGCACCATTGGGTGGGCAAAATTTGATCGAAGCCATTGCTGCGGGTTGCCCCGTAGTGATGGGGCCGCACACATTTAACTTTGCCGACGCTGCCAGCACGGCGCAAGATCAGGGCGCTGCGAAACGGGTGACTGACATGGCGCATGGTGTCAGTTCGGCAGTGGCGCTGGCAACACAAACTGCTCCATTGGATGTTATGCGAGTTGCAGGTGAGCAATGGTTGTCTGCTTCACGAGGCGCAGCGCAGCGGATGGTTAAGGCAGTAGCTCGGTTGTTGTAGTTTTTGTAATTGGCCAGCCGTGCGCACCGGAGCGCTGGACTCGACGTGGGGCATCTCGCTGAGAAAAGTCTCCGAGAACACGCGCAGACTGAGTGAGTATTTGCCCGTTTGGTAGTACGACGCGCCTCTCTGCGATTTTTTGCATTGTGACGACCCCACATCGTCACATTATTCTTTGCAGGGTTAACAGCCCGCGCATCGGAAGCGTCTACGAAAATACGAGTGCGGCTACGAACACTAAGCGCTTAAAACGGCAGAAAACCAGTCACCTAGCTTGCACGGCACGATCACTACTCAAACAGTTCAAGCGGTGATTGAGTGTGGTCGTGATGAAAATCTGCAGCAAGGTGCGGCCCACCAACTCCGGATAACTACTCATTGCCGCGCGTGTTTGCGGAGGATTTTGCAGCGCGACTTCCTCAAGCGCCGCAGCTCACGGTACAAGAATATTCAAAGGCTAGCGATGCTAGAG
>JAYTPK010000132.1:0-10115 GCA_043747295.1 Polaromonas sp.
TTTTGCCAAATAAAAGAATTTTCACAAAATTAGACGCCCCTTGAAGGCTGGCTCTTGGACTTTAATGGCTTTCCAGCAAAGTTCAGTGGTGTATTCAAACTTTTGAGCGCAGCCATTTTGCAAGCCGTCCACAAGATGGTCATCCTGCAGCTTGATTTGCAGTTGAACCATATCTAGCCTTGCTAGGTAGGCAAAGCTTGAGGTGGCTTCGGCAAAAGCTTTGAGTTTTACATCCATAGCACGGCAGCCTTTTTGACTTGCTCACCAAAATATCCAGTCACTTGCGGGGTGGTTACGATGTCAATTTTAAAAGGTACAAAGCTCTCGTCAAGTTGCTCTGCTATGGCATGCACCAAAGCACTTGGCAATGCACTGTCTATCCAAAGATCGTAGTCTGAATTCCAGTGGTGATCTTTACGCGCGCGCGAACCGTACAAGTACACCGGGGTGCCTGGCTGCAAGTGGGCCTGCAATGTTTGCTTAATGTAAGCTGCGCTGCGCTGCGCAAGCTGCTGTCTGCTGGTGGGCATGCTAGATATGGAGGTCATGCAACAGATGTTATAACGAAACGCATTGCTTGGATAAATTAAACCACCGCATATTGCTTTTGCACCCAGTCGCGATACGCCCCACTTTGCACCTGCGCAACCCAGTCTGCATGGTCTAGGTACCATTGCACTGTTTTGCGAATGCCGCTGTCAAAGGTGTCAGCAGGTTTCCAGCCCAATTCTTTATGAATCTTAGTAGCGTCGATAGCGTAGCGCCTGTCGTGGCCTGGGCGGTCGGTGACGGTAGTAATCTGGCTGGTGTAGCTGCTGCCGTCGGCTTTGGGTCGCAGCTGGTCTAGCAGGGCGCAGATAGTTTTGACAATTTCGATGTTGGGTTTTTCGTTCCAGCCGCCTATGTTGTAGGTCTCACCCACTTGGCCCGCCTCTAGGACTCGGCGGATAGCGCTGCAGTGGTCGCTTACATACAGCCAGTCGCGTATCTGCATGCCATCGCCGTAGATGGGCAGGGGCTTGCCTGCCAGCGCGTTGACAATCATCAGTGGAATGAGCTTTTCGGGAAAGTGGTAGGGGCCGTAGTTGTTGCTGCAGTTGGTGGTTAGCACAGGCAGGCCGTAGGTGTGGTGGTAGGCGCGCACCAGGTGGTCGCTGGCGGCCTTGCTGGCGCTGTAGGGGCTGTTGGGCTCGTAGGTGTGCTTTTCAGTGAATGCAGGGGCAGTGGGCGATAGAGAGCCATATACCTCGTCGGTCGATACATGCAAAAATCGAAATGATTTTTTGGCATCATCACCTAAACCGCCCCAATAGGCCCGCGCCTCTTCTAGTAGTTTGAAGCTGCCCACAATATTGGTTTGGATAAAGTCTTCCGGGCCGTGGATAGAGCGGTCTACATGGCTTTCGGCAGCAAAGTTGACGATGGCGCGGGGCTGGTGCTTTGAAAAAAGGTCGCTAACCAAGGTAGTGTCAGCAATATCACCGTGTACAAAAATATGCTGCGGGTTTCCTTGCAGACTCGCCAGGTTACTGGCGTTGCCTGCGTAGGTGAGCTTGTCAAGGTTGACAACGGCTTCTTTGCTGCTGGCGCACCAGTCCAAGACAAAATTAGAGCCAATGAAGCCAGCGCCGCCAGTAACTAAAATCATTGTGACATCCACATAAAAGTACAAACTTAATTATGGCAGTTTGCCGGGTAACATCTAGCCTATGCTAGCAAAACTCATGGGTTGGTTTTTATTGGGCTTCGTGCGCATGCTCACTGGCGCGCAGGCGCGGTGGTATGGGTGCCCGCCTATGGCGGAGCAGCGGATTTACTTTGCTAACCACCAAAGCCATGCCGATTTGGTGATGATTTGGGCGGCATTGCCGGCTGAGCTTCGGGGCATCACGCGGCCTATTGCGGCTAAGGACTATTGGACTAAGACGCCTTTTAAGAAGTGGATTACTACTTCTGTGTTCAATGCAGTGTATGTGGACCGTGAGCGCAGTGAGGGGGTTGACCCTTTGCAGCCCTTGGTTGACGCGCTTAAGCAGGGCGATTCAATCATTTTGTTTCCTGAGGGCACGCGGGGCAATGAAGAGCTGCCCCAGCGCTTCAAATCAGGCTTATACAACTTGGCGCTGCGCTTTCCTAAGGTGGTGCTGGTGCCGGCGTGGATTAACAATATTCAGCGGGTGATGCCAAAGGGTGAGGTGGTGCCCGTGCCTATTTTGTGCAGCGTAACGTTTGGCGCGCCTATGCAGGTGCTGCGGCATACCGCGCACACCGTTTTGCAGGGTGAGGTGGAGACCGATGGTGAGCTGTTTGGCTCAGCTACACCGGGTAGTGAGCAAATAGAAGACCATGCAGCCTTCGCCGAGCGCGCACGCAACGCCGTGATCGCGCTGCGCGACATCTAACCGTGCTGACCTTTATGAACCAATTTTTACGCAGACTAACCCCCGGCGAGCAAGTGGGGCTGCTGTTTGTCATTTTGTTTGGCCTGCTGCTGGCGGCCACCGTCACCATGTTTGTGTTCTCCCTGCGCGAGCGCGAGACGCCGCAGGGCCAAGCCCGCGCCGAAGAGGTCAAGCGTTTGAGCGGTTTGCTCAGCACCTCGTGGCTGATATCGATGGTGTTTTGGATAGGCTGGGCGTCGGGCGAGAAGGTGGCTACGGCTTTGTTTGCCGTGGTGGCGTTTTTTGCGCTGCGCGAGTTTGTCACTTTGTCACCCACCCGCCGGGGTGATCACCGCAGCTTGATTTTGGCGTTTTTTGTGGTGCTGCCAGTGCAGTTCTGGCTGGTTGCGTCTGAGCATTTTGATTTGTTCAGCGTATTTATACCGGTATATGTGTTTTTGCTGATTCCCGTGGTCAGCGCCTTGGCTAATGACCCGCAGCGGTTTTTAGAGCGCAATGCCAAGCTGCAGTGGGGCATCATGGTGTGCGTGTATGGCATGAGCCATGTGCCTGCGCTGCTGCTGCTGGAGTTTCCGCGTTGGGATGAGCGTAAAAACGCATTTTTAGTGTTTTTCTTAGTCTTTGTGGTGCAGGTGTGCATGTTGACCCAGCACTTGGTGCAGCGCTACATCAAGCGCCCACCCCGTGCGCCCTTGGTGAGCCAAAGCTTTACCTGGACCAGTTGGTCAATTGGGGTGGGCGTGGGCGGGGTGGTAGGCGCTGCGCTGGCGGGTATTACGCCGTTTGGGCCTGGCCAGGCGTTTGCCATGGCGTTGATCGCTTGCGCAGCGGGCAGCTTTGGCCATTTGGTGATGAAAGCGCTTAAACGAGACCGCGGCGTGACCAACTGGGGCGGCAATGTGGCATCGGTCACTGGGGCTACTGGCCTGCTGGGACGGGTGGATGCCCTGTGCTTTGCTGCACCGGTGTTTTTTCACTCTGTTAGGTGGTATTTTGGCCTGTAGTCCAAGTATTCATTGCTTATGTAGCTATAGTATTTGTAGCATATTTCAATTAATTCAGCCCAGTATATGTTGCGCATCCTAGGCATTGACCCCGGCTTACAAACCACTGGATTTGGCGTGGTAGACGTGCAAGGCCAGCACCTGCAATATGTGGCCAGTGGCACCATTACCACCACCCATCTACCCCGCGCTGACTTGCCTGCGCGCCTGAAAGTGCTGTTTGACGGCGTGCGTGAGGTGGTTGCTACCTACAAGCCGGATGCCTCAGCTGTAGAGATCGTATTTGTCAACCTCAACCCACAGGCAACTTTGCTGTTAGGCCAAGCGCGCGGCGCGTGTGTAACCGCACTGGTGTCGGTTGATTTACCGGTAGCTGAATACACTGCATTGCAGATGAAGCAAGCCGTTGCAGGCCACGGCAAAGCAGCCAAGGCGCAGGTGCAAGAGATGGTGATGCGCTTGTTAAAACTACCCAGCTTGCCGGGCAAAGACGCTGCCGACGCGCTGGGCCTGGCCATCATGCATGCCCATGCAGGGGTGGCCAGTGCGCGGTTGGCAGCAGCAACAACCTTGGCCCCACGCAGCAGTGCGAGCTTTAAAGCGGGGCGGCATTACTGAGGCCGTAGAGTGAAAACTGTTAAACGCTCTGATAAAAATATGTATTTGTAAAATTAATATCTTTGTACTAATTTTTGAGATCGATGATACACATTTTCCCCCGATAACAACAATTCGTTCACACTGTTTACGCTGTGTTGATACGTGTGGCGATGTTAAAATATGTTGGTTCTATAGGATGAATTTTAGTGATCAGTTATCTACGCAAAGCCGAATACAAATTCATAGCTATAGCCACCTTGATTGGGCTGCTGATCGGCCTATTACTGGGTTCTACCCTGCTGCTCAAGTACAAGAGCACCGCATTAGTTCGCGTTAGTCTGGGGCCCAGTGAGCTTAAGACTTTTGTCGAGATGACCAAGAATCCGGAAGTACTTGAAAAATTCATGCAGGATCAAAATCTTGGTGAAGAGCAAAATGCCATGTACAAAATTTTGCTCAATACAGTCACCACCAACCCAAAATGGATTGAGCCTATCTTAAAAATCGGCAAACAAGAAGCTAAAGACCTTGGTGTTGACTTAACCAAACAGCCCCTGACAGGTGAAATTGCGGGTCTGCAAATTACCGCTGCACACCGCGACCCGGCAATAGCACTTAGCCTAGCTAAGCTACAAACAAACTATGCGCTTCAGGTGCAGCTAAAAGAGACTTTGGAGCGTTGGGTTTTTGATAACGAAAACAGCGCCATTGGACGCCTAGAGCGTTACGAAAGCAATAAACTAAAAACCACCTACGAGATAGCTGCGATACAAACACGCCTCAAAGAGTTCAGGCGTGTAATGCAAGAATATCCAGAAACTTCGCGTATTGATGCGAAGCCTTTCTTGAGTTTGGAAAAAGGCAGTGAGCGGTATTTACCCATACCCAATCAAATGTCGGTATTGGAGTTGCGCTTAGTCGATATTAAAGAGCAAATAGCCAGAGACGAGCGGGAAAAGAAGCGCGATGAAGTCATTCTTAATCTGGCAAAACAGATTGGAAGTTCTAAATTGCGTGATACCCGTATTGCAGGTTGGCTAGATGATGCCATTCAAATTACCAAATCAAAATTAGCGACCTTCACAGACGAGCGCGAGCGCATTGCTGGTATCGATGCCTTAAACAGCTTTTATGCCATGCGTCTGAGCTACATTGATGGTGTGAACTACATATTGCCTGCGCGTTTGGCTGATCGGGCAGAGCAGCCGCGCCCGCTAATGGTCGCAATTTTATTTGCCCTGTTGGGTTTCTTACTAAGTTGCGTGTGGGTTTTGCGCCTAAATATTGTCCGGTTCTTCCAATCCTTAGGCCAAGAGCCACTGGCTTTGCCCTACGCACCAGACAAGCAGACCGCTTACACTTTGAATAAGTAGCCTCGCGTTGTACCGTATTACGCTAGCCGCGCGTTGATATACGCCACGTTTCTTAAAAAATTCCCCTCGCCTATGAAACTCAAAAATTATTGGTTGCTATGCAGCGCTGCTTTATTGGCCACAAGCCTACCTAGCCTGGCCCAGGTAAGAAGCTTGAAATATGACGCTGTAGTCATCGCTGATGCTGCGGCACTGAAAGCTCTGGGGGTACCTGATTTTGCGGCAAATTCAGCCTCTGGCAGAGGGATTTCTATCGGTGAAGTCGAGGAATCTGTGCAGACAGTGGGTCAAAAACTGTCGGTATCTTCTCGCCTAAAGCTTGGTACGGTGGCCTCATCGATATGGAGTAATCTGGCATTTTCACGCCGTACAGAGACAGTCTGCAATACGGGTGTGCCCAGTTTGATTTACACCAGCGAATTACGTGGAAAGTCAGACAGTTTAATTACGCAACCCGATGCTAGTGGCAAGTCTGTCACGGTCAGACAGAATAAGGTAGTGATCTTTAACTCACCTTTGACAAAACCTTTGGTCGATGCCTCGGCTCTGCAGCATTGCTACTTTAAACAAGCTGCACCCAAAGCCATGTCGGTACAGCTGGCCACCGGTAAATCTGTAACGGCAGCCAATTTCTCGGTGCTGACCGAAAATCTCACTTGGCAGGGCAAGAGTGTGCCTGTCATACGTCTTTACCGGGGGCGTACGAACCAAGACTCAGGACTGGAGCTTTGGTACCGCGCAGAGGATGGCATGCCACTGAAATCGCGCATCACCTTTGCCAAGCCAGCCGGTGTGTCTTTGATATCTACTTTGATTTCAGATAATTGACCAGTTGGTTCGATTGCTATTAAATTCAAATGCTATCAATTAAATAGCAAACTAATTAATAAATACTTGGACTACAGGCTGATTTGGCTGGTAAAGAGGTCAAAACTAGCTGCTAAACAAGAAATTCATCACGTCACCATCTTTGACGACGTATTCCTTGCCTTCGGCGCGCATCTTGCCAGCGTCTTTTGCGCCTTGTTCGCCTTTGAAGGCAATGTAATCGTCAAACGCAATCGTTTGCGCGCGGATGTAGCCTTTTTCAAAGTCGGTGTGGATAACACCTGCAGCCTGCGGCCCGGTGTCGCCCACGTGGATGGTCCAAGCGCGTACTTCTTTGACACCTGCGGTAAAGTAGGTTTGTAGGCCCAGCAGCTTGAAAGCCGCGCGGATCAGGCGGTTTAAACCGGGCTCGGTCTGGCCCAGTTCTTCCAAAAACATTTGGCGGTCTTCATCGCTCATTTCGCTCATTTCGGCTTCCATTTTCGCGCAAATGGCGACAACGGGGGCGTTTTGCTTATTGGCAAACTCAGTTAACCGGTCTAAAAAAGGGTTATTTTTAAAGCCATCTTCGGCCACGTTGGCTACAAACATGGCCGGTTTGGCGGTGATCAAAAAGAACTGCGCCAGCAGCGGTTTTTCTTCTTTGCTGAAGTCAATGGTGCGCACGGGTTTGGCTTCGTTCAGTGCGACTTGGCATTTTTCTAGGATAGCTACCAGCTTGATCGACTCTTTATCGCCTGAGCGGGCGGTTTTGGTCACCCGGTGCAGGGCTTTTTCTACGGCGGCGAGGTCGGCCAGGCACAGCTCGGTTTGGATCACTTCAATATCGCTGATCGGGTCGACCTTGCCTGCCACGTGGATCACGTTATCGTCCACAAAACAGCGCACTACGTTCACCGTGGCATCCGTTTGGCGAATATGCTCTAAAAACTTGTTGCCCAGACCTTCGCCAGTGCTGGCCCCGGCCACCAAGCCTGCAATATCGACAAATTCGACGATCGCAGGGACGATGCGCTCGGGGCTGATGATGTCGGCCAGCTGCTGCAGGCGTGCGTCGGGCAGCTCGACGATGCCGACATTGGGCTCAATGGTGCAAAACGGGTAGTTTTCTGCTGCAATACCGGCTTTGGTTAGCGCGTTAAACAGGGTTGATTTGCCTACGTTAGGTAGGCCCACGATGCCACACTTCAAGCTCATGATGTCAGTTCCAAATTAGGGGCTTAAGTGTATGCGATGTGTTGTGCTGTGCCGCTAAGCGTGGCGGCTTGACTTAAAAAACGTAATTTAAAACACGTAATTCGCGCCTACAACTTGGCCTACACGCAGCACCTGATCAAAGCCCGTTTTCGTCACTGCGTTCATGCCAAAAGTAACCGCACCGTCCACCCGCGCGTCTTGCCTGTAGGTTTGCAGCATGTCGCTCACCTCGGGGCTGGGCACGGCAGTAAGAGGGTTCACATTGGGGATAGGGCAACGCGGGCAGGGCTTGACCAGCGTCAGCTCGACAGAACCTTCGCCGGTAGTGATATACAACGCGGCTACACGGTCTTCGTCGTGCGCCTCAATACCTGCCAACACGATATTCGGGCGAAACCGCTGTAGCGTTACGCCAGCGTGGCTTTGGGCCACCAGCTTGTGGTTCAAATCATCCAGCGCGCTTTGGCTGAGCACCAATATGGGGTAACCATCGCTAAACTGGTTCAGCGCATCTATGATTCCTGTCCATTTTTTGTTTGATAAACGCTGGTGTTCAGGGTCAAACCGCACCAAACGCAGCTTCATAGGCTTGGCACCTGCTGGCAGGTCTTGCGCTAAAAAATCGGTAAACCACTGGGCCGCTGTGTCGCCCATGTCATACGCTGCGCAGTCTTGCCCCCACACCGTGGCGCGGCAGGGCTGTTCTACGGCGTCTAGCGCAATATGCAGCGCCAGCATGCCCGGGGCGCGCAGCACCATGTCGTATTGCTTGATCGTGGGCTGGATCAGGCACATGCGCGGCAGCTCGCGCTGGGTGACAAATTCGCCTTGAGCGTCCACCACCATCCAGGCGCGGTCAAACTCTAGGCCAGTTTCCGTCAATATCGCCTCTTGCACGGCTACGCTAGCGCAAGACTTAATAGGGTAGACAAACAGGTTTTGGATCGTGGCATGGATATCAAATTCCGTCATGGTGGTGTTCAAAATAGGTGGCTTTTTGGTTGGCATGTAAAGCGCTTTAGCAGGGCAATCTTTACGCACTCGATCCGTATTGTGCCGCTTAACTACAATAGCGCTATGTCAGTAGATGTATGTATTCGTGGCGCAGGCGTAGTGGGCAAAAGCTTGGCTTTGCTGTTGGCGCGCGCGCGCATCCGTGTGGGCTTGGTACAACCCAGTGTCCCGGCGCAGCCGCAGGCAGATATTCGCGCGTTTGCGCTCAATTCGGCTTCGCGCCAGCTGCTGCAAGACCTGCGTGCTTGGCCAGACCACACCTGCCCTGTGCAACACATGCGCGTGCAAGGCGATGATGCGGCTGACCTTGCCAACCCCTCCCAGCCAGCCAGCCAGCCCAGCGTGGTGCAGTTTGATGCCGCAGCCAGTGGGTGCGAAGCGCTTACCTGGATTGTGGATGCCGCCGCGCTTGAACAGCAATTACACAGCGCTGTGCGTTTTGCACCCGAAATTACCCTACTAATCGAGCCTGACAACGCTGCCTTAACGGTACTGTGCGAGGGCAAGCACAGCGCCACACGGGCTAGCACCCTAACGCCATTTACCCAAACCGCCTATGGCCAAACTGCCATTGCAGCCACGTTACGCACCCAGTTGCCGCACCAGGCCACCGCTTGGCAGTGGATGCGCGGCAGCGACCACGGCGGCGAGGTGTGCGCGCTACTGCCCAAGCACAGCAGTGAAGAAGGCGGGAACTTTGTGGCCTTGGTCTGGTCAGTTAGCGATGAACGTGCCCAACACTTACTGGCCTTGGACGACTTGCAATTTTGCGCTGCGCTGCAGCAAGCCTGCGGCCAAGCCCTGGGCACTATGCAGTTGACCAGCCACCGCGCAGCCTGGCCGCTGCATGTGGCCCAAGCCAGCCGCTGGATAGGCACTGGCCTGCCGGGCGTGCCGCAAGCCGCTTGGGCGCTGGCAGGTGATGCGGCCCATGTAGTGCACCCACTGGCTGGCCAAGGGCTTAATTTGGGTTTGGCGGACGCTGTTGAGTTGGCCCAAGTGTTGACCCACAAAGAATATTTCCGCAGCTATGGTGACATGCGCTTGCTGCGTCGCTACGAGCGTGCGCGCCAGGCTGATGCTGCTGTGCTGCGCATGACCACTGATGGTTTGCAGCGCTTATTTGCCTTGCCAGATGAGCGTGTACGCAGCTTACGCAACTGGGGCATGCGCCGGTTTGACGATCTGTCACCCATCAAGGCGATGGTCATGCGCCGCGCTATGGGGACGGTGAAGTAAGCCGCAGCCGAAGCTGACGGAATAGTTCGGTAAGTGAGAGAATTTTTGAATTGATAAGGAAAGAAAGCACGATGAAATTGACTACTAAAATCATAGCTGCTTGTGTAGCATTGATGCTAACTATCAGCGCTTTTGCGCAAGAAGCTGCGATTCGCAAAAACCTGGCCGAGCGCCTGCCCAACTTGCCCAAAATCGACCAAGTTAGTAAAACCGCCATGCCCGGCCTGTTTGAGGTGCGTGTGGGCGGTACCGATATTTTTTATACCGACGCTAAAGGCAATTTCTTCATCCAAGGCAACTTGATCGACACCAAAGCCAAGCGCAACCTGACCGAAGAGCGTGTGGCCAAGCTCACTGAGATTGACTTTAACACCCTACCTTTCAAAGACGCTTTCACCATCGTGCGCGGTAACGGTAAGCGCAAACTGGCCGTCTTTGAAGACCCCAATTGCGGTTAT
>JAYTPK010000133.1:0-2031 GCA_043747295.1 Polaromonas sp.
GTTTTTATGAATACACCTTTGATACTGAGCTAGGTGCTATTTTTGTCGTGTCGTCTGATTTGGTGCATGTGTTGCAGGTGGGCGCAGAGGTGGGGTTAAGCTTGGCAGACCACGGCGTGTCAGTGGTTGCCGCTTTGTAACCTGCAAGGCACAAAGTCGTTAGATAATGACGGCATGAACCAACTTGACGCACTCAAACAATTTACTACCGTGGTGGCCGACACTGGCGATTTTAAACAGCTAGCCCAATTCAAACCGCAAGACGCCACCACCAACCCATCGCTTATTTTAAAAGCAGTACAAAAGCCAGAATACGCGCCGTTGCTCAATGACGTAGTGGCAGCGCACAAAAGCAAGCCGCTGGACGAGCAACTAGACCGACTGGTGGTGCAATTTGGCCGCGAGATTATTAAAGTGGTGCCCGGCCGCGTGTCGATGGAAGTAGACGCGCGATTAAGCTTTGATACCGCAGCCAATGTCACCCGCGCCCAGCGTTTGATTGCACTAGCAGCTGCCGAGGGCATTCCGCAAGAGCGTATTTTGATCAAGCTGGCTTCCACCTGGGAAGGCATTCAAGCCGCAGCCGAGCTGGAAAAGCAAGGCATCCATTGCAACCTTACACTGCTGTTTGGCTTTTGCCAAGCTGTGGCCTGCGGTGCGGCCAAGGTGCAGCTAATCAGCCCATTTGTGGGCCGCATTTACGACTGGTTCAAAAAATCAAAAGGCGCTGAGTGGGACGAAGCCGCTATGGCAGGGGCCAACGACCCCGGTGTTAAATCTGTCACCCAAATTTATAACTACTACAAACGCCACGGTATCGCCACCGAGGTGATGGGTGCCAGCTTTCGTAACGTGGGCCAAATCACCGCGCTGGCAGGCTGCGACCTGCTAACTATCAGCCCTGAGCTATTGGCCCAGCTGGCCGCAACCGATGCGCCGCTGGCAGCCAGCTTGAAGGCAGATGATGCCAAAGCGATGGACATTGCAGCAGTCAGCTACAACGAAGCGGCTTTTCGCCTGGCACTGAACCAAGATGCGATGGCTACTGAAAAGTTGGCCGAGGGCATTCGCGGCTTTGTCACTGATGCGGTCAAACTAGACCAGTTGCTGCTGGCAGCGTAGAAAAACTATTCAGAAAGCTAATAATCATGGTGCGTTGTGACCAAACCGCTGCTTGGTCGCAGCTGCAATCGTATTACCAAGCGCACGGTGCCCAGCTGGATGTACGCACGGCACTGCAAGCCGACGCTGCCCGCGTTGCCAAGCTGTCGCAAAGCGCGCCGCATATCTTTGCCGACTTGTCGAAAAACCATATTGATGACACATCGCAAGCACTGCTGATGCAACTGGCGCGCGAATGTGGGCTGGAGGCGCAGCGCGATGCCATGCTGCGCGGTGATACTGTCAACACCACGGAAAACCGCGCTGTTCTGCACACACTTTTAAGATCAAAAACTGCCTTGCAGGCCGTAGAACCTGCTCAAGCAGCTATTAAATCTATAGTAAATTATGACAAGATAGCTGCAGTGCGCAGCACACTGCACGCTATGCTTGCGTACGCAGAACACGTGCGCGCGGACAAAAAAATAACCGACATCGTCAACATCGGCATTGGCGGGTCTGACCTGGGCCCGCAGATGGGCGTGCTGGCGCTGCAAGGCTTTGCCACCACCGGCCAGCGCGTGCATTTTGTGTCCAACGTAGACGGCCATGAGCTGGCTGCCACGCTGCAAAGTTTAAAGCATGAGAACACGCTGTTCCTGGTGGCGTCTAAAACCTTCACCACCATCGAGACCATGACCAACGCCGCCAGCGCCAAGGCATGGTTTTTGGCACAAGGCGGCACCGACACAGCGCGCCACTTTGCCGCGTTGACGACGAACGTGCCCGCGGCCAACGCATTTGGCATCACCACCACCTTTGGATTTTGGGACTGGGTGGGCGGGCGTTACAGCCTGTGGTCGGCCATTGGGTTGCCACTGGCGATCGCTATCGGCGCTGAAGGATTCAAGCAGTTTTTAAGCGGCGCGG
>JAYTPK010000134.1:0-5415 GCA_043747295.1 Polaromonas sp.
TGAAAAACGCGGCACCAAAATGATCATGCAGGTGCATGACGAGCTGGTGTTTGAGGTGCCTGTGGACGAAGTCGATTGGCTCAAACACGAAATTCCGCGCCTGATGGCGGGTGTCGCGCACCTCAAAGTGCCGCTGCTGGCCGAGATTGGCGTGGGGATGAATTGGGAGAAGGCGCATTAAACAAACCTTCCATCGCGTCATTCGTCGCCCCGGTTACTGGACCGCGGCCTTGCTGGCCATCGGTGTGTTTCTGGTTTTTGCGCAGCAGACCAACATGCACCGCGCGCTGCTGCTGGGCTTCAATACCGGCGCGTTGTTTTACGTGGTGTACGCTTTTCACATGATGTCCACCACCCACGCCAGCGCCATCAAGCAGCGCGCCATCCATCAGGAAGAAGGTAAATGGACGGCGTTGGCGGTCAGCATTGTCACGGCTATCGTGGTTTTGGTGGCCTTGTCGCTGGAGTTGCGCGGTGCCAAAAGCAAGTCGATGTGGGACGTCGCGCTGGCTGGCAGTTCCATTTTGCTGGCCTGGCTGTTTGTGGCGCTGGTGTTTGCGCAGGAATATGCCCACAGCTATTACATGGCGGGCAAGGGGCTAGATTTTCCGGGTGAACCCGAGCCGGATTACTGGGATGTCACCTATTTCTCGCTGGTGCTCAACATGACCTGTCAGACTTCGGATGTCGCCATCACCACCCGCCCAATGCGGCGTCTGGTGTTGCTGCAAAGCGTGATCGCCTTTTTCTTCAACGTCATCATCCTCGCCCTCACGGTGAATGTGGTGGCGGGGTTGCTTTGAGGGCTTGCGCCGAGGATGCCGGCGTATTTATTGTCTGAGTAGCTATTAAAAATATAGTTAATTGGGGTTAAATCTTCTCAAAATTCCCATTCATTTGAAGGGGTGGCGCGAAGCGACGGGGTAGTTGCAGCGCGGCAAAGAGCTACCCCGCCCGTTGGGCACCCCTTAAAATGAAGGGGAACTAAGGCAAATTAACCGCCACTCCGCTCAACATTCAACGCCAACAACCGCTGCATAATCGACTCATCCGGCATATCCGGCGTGTAGTCTGTCCAGCCGTAGGCGGTGGCGACGGCTTGATCCAGCGCGGTGTGGGCGGCGGCAAGCCAGGCGGGGCGGGCGTTGCAGAGCTTGGTCAGGGTGCGATCGCTCAGTTCTTTCTCGTGGCCGGGTTTGGGGACGATGTGATCGGGGCTGGGTTGGCTCATACTTACGGCAAGCCATTCACCTTTAAAACTCGCGCACCAGTTCCAAAAAACAATTGGCCTGCGTAAATATTTATAGCCTGTGGACGGTTACCGATAACACCTGGCAGCACACCTTCAGCAAATGTAGCTGCACTGGCAGCATCGCCCACCACAGTGCTCACTGAGCCAGCAGCGGTGATTTTGCGAATAGTCTTATTAAAATTATCAGCCACATAGACATTGCCAGAGCTAGCTACTCTGAGATCAATGGGCTGGTTAAATTTGGCAGTTGAACCTGCACCGTCAGCATAGCCGCCTAAACCAGTCGCGCTACCGGCCAAGGTTGTAACGATACCTGCAGGTGTGATTTTGCGAATTTTATTATTGTTCGTATCGGCTACATACAACGTACCTGATGCATCAGATGCAACGCCAAACGGGTAGCTAAACTTGGCAGCCGTTCCCGTTGCGTCTGCAAAGCCAGCCGTGCTGGCCGTTCCTGCGACGGTGGTGACCACGCCTGCTGGCGTAATTTTGCGGATCAAACTGTTCATGCGGTCTGCGACATAAATATTAGAAGCGGCATCTATAGCCAAGCCTACCGGTTCATTGAATTTTGCAGCTGTACCTGTTTCATTTGTATTTCCAAAAACACCCGCACCCGCAAACGTGCTGACTATGCCAGCCGGTGTGATCTTGCGAATGGTGTGGTTACTTCCGTCAGATACAAACAAATTACCGGCACTGTCAATCACGATGCCATGCGGGAATCTAAATCTAGCCGTCAAAGCTGGGCCATTATCAGAACCTTCTATGCCCGATGCGCCCGCGTATGTTGTCACCACGCCTGCGGGGGTGATTTTGCGAATAGTATGGTCATCGTCATCCACCACAAACAGATTTCCCGCGCTGTCATGCACCATGCCAGTAATACTCTTGAAACTCGCTACCGCACCCGTACCGTTGGTAGAACTATACGTCCCGCTACCCGCCAGCAAGCTCAACTCCAATGGCGCCGACTGCCTCACATAGTAAGAAATCCCCTCATACAAGAAGATACCCACGTAGTTGGCCACAATAGCGTCCTTCTCCGCTTCATATGCGCTGAAGAGGTAAGTGCCATTGGTCAGGTTTCTGAATCTGTACAAGGGGCTGAAACCAGTAGCGGGTACAGGACTGGCGTACCAAGCATTCCCTTCTAGGGTGAAGAAGGCGCTGTAGTTGGCAAGGATGTCGTTCTTTTCACCGTCATTGATGGTGTACAGGTAAGAGCCGTTGATGAGATTTCTGAATCTATAGACAGGGGCTAAGCCGGGGTTGATGCCCAAAGACGCATGAAAGGCAGTGCCTTCTAGGTTCCAAGTCGGGTTGGTCGCTAGCGCATTGCTCATCTCTGAGGGGTAGATGCTGAAGAAGTAGGAGCCAAAGAGGGTGGTGTTTTGCGCACGTTGCACAGGAGCGGAGAGGCCAACGGTGTATGTGGTGGCGGCTTGGGGGCTAATCGTGCCAGCTTGAGAAGTGATGTTGGCTGCGGTGGCTGAGCCAGCGTTGAATTTCAGCGCGGCCGGGTTTTGCGACAATTGCTCGGCAGCGGCTGCGGCACGCTCAGCGGGCAACACGCCGCCGGGGTAGGCCAGTGCCAAATTAGCCAGCAGGTCGCGTTTGGGGGAGGTGCCGGCAACTGTGGTATCTGTGGCTTGTGTTGCTACATTATTTGTAGCTGTAGAGGAAATATTATCGACGGATAGAGCGGCATTCTTGTCAGTATTAGCACTCTCTTGAGCGCCGCAGGCGGCTAACAGTGCGATGCTGGTGTAGATGAGTAGGTGTTTAATGTTAGTCATGATGAATTCCTTGAATGCGAAGAATTTTCTTACTTACTGTCAGTACTTGTGTTGCGCTATGGGCTAGTGCGTACCAAACGTATGTACAAGCTGCTGGTACGGCTGACGCTAAAAACGTAGCCATCGTTAAAACTGACTCCCCAAGCTTCGCTGGCATTCCCTACATACGGTGAAGACGACCAAAATGAAGCTGGTTGCGTAGCAGGGAATGTTGTAGTGTCAATGGCTGGCGATTGCAGGGTTTGATCTGCAATACTGGCGAGTTCTTTAACATTAGGCAAACGCCACGCCACGCCAGAAGCTACAGTTTGTGCTGTCGCATGCGCTAAGGCTAATTCATGTCTAAAAATGTCGTTATTACCCGCACAAGTGCTGCCAGTCCAGCTTTTACCCTCTGCACAGCGGCGCCAAACAAGCCCTGTTTTTCTGTCTGTCACCTCCTGCCCAGTAGTAGACGGAACGTAACGTAAACCAGGGCTTAAGTTCGCCATGTCACCTCGAACTAAACGCACAGAATAGGCGTTAAGTAGCTCGTCATTGCGAATCAAGCCAGAGCCAAAATTAACGCTCCAAGCTTGACCGGCCACAAGCAAATAAGGCGAAGACGACCAATATACAGAATTCGTCGCATTCGGAAACCAAACCGAGTCCATCGTAGGGGTTGGGCTGGCAACACCGTAGTCAACGATGCTTTGCAGCTCATCAGCCGTGGGCAAGCGCCAATCACCAAAACCGCACAAGCTTGACGAATTGGCGTTAGCTATGTAGCCAGCAGCATCAGTGGTGATTTTGTCGCCAAGGTTGGTATAAGTGCGCGTGTTGGCACGTGCGCCCGAAGCTGTCTTCCCCTCCCACGTTAACCCAGTGATATTGTCTTTGATGCACTCTGTTTTAGGGAAGTTACCACCTGCAGGGTTAGGTACATCGCTATAGCTAAAGCCCAGTTTGCCGTCTGCGGCTGCGGGCGCTGTTTTATCAAAACCCACCATGCCGTCTTGCTGGCTATTCAAATCGTAGGCTGTTCCTGCAAACACACTGAATGCACAGCTACTCAAGACATCACTACCCGCCTTGTAACATTGGCTAGAAGTGATGCCTGTGTCTGGCAATTTGGAAGGCGGGGAAACAGCCGTCACTGTGCGGGTTGCATCCAACACGGTGCCGCCATTAGCGCTGCTAACGGTGATAGCTTTCGCCCCTGGCGTACCGCCCAAAGTACAGATTTGAATAAAAGACGTCGCCGAATTACTAGCTGTTTGGCAGGTGGCATCGGTGATGGTCAGCATGGCAGTCAAGGGCAAGTTCGTGCCAAACACGTAAAATGTGGTGGCTATGCCTAGGGTGACTGTGGTTGGTGAAACAGGTGCAATTGAAGTGATGGTGGGCGTGACGACCGGTGGTGCGACTGGAGGCGTGACGGGTGGTACTACTGGTGGAATAACAGGTATTGGGGGCGGCACCACAGGTTCAACCGGCGCATCCTGCCTGACATAGTAAGCAATGCCCTCAAGTGCAAAGACATCTGGGTAAGTGGCAACAATGGCATCTTTCTCGCTTTCATAGGCGCTAAATAAGTAGGTGCCGTTGGTTTTATTTCTAAACCGGTACAGAGCGCTCCAGCCAATCGCTGTGGTTTGGCGGGCGTGCCATGCGACGCCTTCGTATTCAAAGGTGGCTGCGTAGTTGGCTGCGATGTCTGCTCGCTCTGTGTCGTAAATGCTGTACAGATAACTGCCGTTGGTTTTGTTTCTGAAACGGTGTACTGGGTATAAATCTGTGCCTGTGGCCAAAGAAGCCCAGAAAGCTGGGCCTTCTAAGTGCCAGTTGGGGTTAGTGGCTAGTGCGGTTGTGATTTCTGAGGGGTAGATACTGAAGAAGTAAGCACCGTACAGAGTTGTGTTTTGGACACGCTGGACGGGTTGGTAGTCGGCTGAGAGGGCTTGGGGCAGTAGGGTAGCGCCGAGTTTTTGTTGTTTGATGCTGCCAGCGGTGGTGGCGCTTGGTGCGGCTGAGGTTAGGAGCAGTGCTGTTGGATTTTGGCTAAGCTCTTGGGCAGCTTGGGCAGCTTGGGCAGCGCGCTCTGCTGGCAGTTGGCCGCCTGGGTAGGTAGCTGCTAAGCTGGTGAGCAGCTTGCTATCACTGCTGGGCTCGACTGGTACTGCATCATATGCTACATTATTTGTAGCTGTAGAAGCAATATTTACGCCGGCTGCATCGGTATTTTTATATGAATTGGCACTCTCTTGAGCGCCGCAGGCGGCTAGCAACGTTATTGCGCAGTAGATGAACCATAGTTTGATGTTGCTCACGATGCTGTTCCTTTAATTCAAATACCCAAAGCGGTTCAGTCAGCTCCAATTA
>JAYTPK010000135.1:0-4802 GCA_043747295.1 Polaromonas sp.
AATTTTTTAACTGTGGTTCCCGCGCAGGGCAGAGTGTTGGCTGAGCTAAACGCTTACCAGTTATCGAAACTTTTTCAAAACATCTGCATGAACACTGGCGAGATTTTTAGCTTTAATTTTGCACACCGTGGCAGAGATGGGGCTGACCGGGCGCAGCTGCAGATTGGCACGTCTACTGTGGTGCTGGATGTCAGCACTAACACAGCTGGCACAGGCACCATCAACGCGGGTGGCGGTGCAGTGGGCACCAGTGCCACAGGCATTGCAAACGGCTGGACACGTTATGCGGGCAGCTACACCTACACGGGAGCCAGTGGCGTGCAGCGCCTAGGGTTTTCTGCCATCAGCTCGGCAGGTGGCGCGGGGTCGGGCAATTTGCTGGATGACATTAACATTGGCCTCAAACCTTATATAGAGTTTGTCGGCACAGTGACCAGCAGCATAGAGGGCGGCAGCCCCAGCGCGCCGCGCATCAAGGTGGTGGGCGTGGTGCCTGCAGGCGGCTTAGTACTGACACTGGCTGTGGGTGGTAGCGCAACATTTGGCACCGACTTTAATTACGCAGGTGCCACCACGCTCACCGGCATTACCGGTGGGACTACCAGCCTAAGTGTGACCGTGCCACCCGGCAACTACAGCGACGCTACCGCCAACAACCTGTTCACCCTGCCCCTGAACACGCTGGACGACGCAGCCATAGAAAACAACGAAACCATCGTGCTGACCATGCCCACTAATGGCCCAGCAGCGCCGTTTATCAATACTAATTCCACTGTGTGCGGCGGCACAGTCAACCCCACGTTAACGCACACCATTATCGACAACGACATTGACCTACGTGCCACCAAATCTGTCAGCCCCACTGGCAGCCAAACGGTGGGCAGCACGGTAACCTACACCGTGATTTTTGCCAACGCAACACCCGACGTGCTAACCCTAGCCCCGCTTACAGCGCACGATGCCAGCCAAGTAGCCATCAATGACGCGCCGCCCGCAGGCGTGACGTTTAGCAGCTGGGCCTGCGCCGCCACAGGCACCACCTGCCCAGCGGCCAGCGGCAGTGGTGCCATAACCGCCACGGCTAACCTGCCCGTGGGCGCGCAGCTAGCGTACACCGTGCAAGCCGTGCTGGCCAACACCAGCCTGTGTGAGCAAACGGTCACCAACACCGCCACCATCGCCAGCACCGCTACCAGCCCCAGCGGTGCCACGCTAACTGAAGGCACCAGCCTGCAAGGCAGCGCCAGCTTTGTAGCCCAAGCCAACCAAGCCACCGTGAGCAGTCCCGTATTGGCCTGCGCTAATGTGTCGATCACCAAAACCAATAGCGTCAGTGCAGTTACCTCGGGCCAAACCACTACTTACAGCATCGTCGTTAACAACGCGGGCCCTTCAGCAGCCAACGGCGCGCTGCTAAAAGACCCTGCCGTCACTGGCCTGGCCTGCACCAGCGTGGCCTGCACAGCCACCAGCGGCAGCGCCGTCTGCCCAGCGCCCGGCGGTGTAACCCTTACATTGCTGCAGGGCAGTGGCGTAGTGTTGAGCAGTCTGCCCGCTAATAGCAGCCTGACTTTTCAAGTCACTTGCGGCGTAAGCGCTAATGGGCAATAAAGCTAAAAAGCAATAATGGTTTTGGCTCTAAGCCAGCAGATTTGATTTATTTGCTTACATTTATAAGATAATGGTGTTTTACTTAGGAACACCATGAAGAAGATTATTAATTTAATTATCGTTTGTGCAGCTTTAGTAGCAACGGGATGCGCGAGTGTTGTAAACGATAGTACCCACTCCGTTCGGTTTGAAACCTACACGCAAGCAGGCGCAGAGGTCAAAGATATGGAGTGCAAGGCCGAAAACGACTACGGCGTTCAAACAGTAAAAACACCCGGTACCTTGCAGATTCGCCGCTCATCTAAAGATCTGCAAATTAACTGCACCAAGCCAGAAACTAAAGATGCAAAGGGCACCGCCATTTCTCGGGTCAATGCAGGTTTTGCTGGAAATATTCTTTTCGGCGGCGGTATTGGTGCCATCATTGATCACAATAAAGGTACCGCGTACACGTACCCTGAGTGGGTGCGATTGGTTGTAGATAGCCTTTTAACTTTTGATCGCCGCGCAGACAAAGAAGGAGCGCCCAACGTAGGTACTGCTACTCTAGTAATCACGCCGGTAGCCGCAAAGTAAGCCTGTACAGACCAACTAGGCTAATCCAAAAAACTCCTTCAGGAGTTTTTTTGTTTTCAGCATAGCCACGCCTTACCGAACAAAAGAGGTTTACAAAGTCAATGGGTAACTTTTAACGTCATACTTAAACTTTTTAACCAAAGCTAAAAACTATGCGTTATTGGCTAATGAAATCTGAACCTGCCGACTGCAGCATCGACGACCTGGTTGCCCACCCCACGCAGCCCGTGCCGTGGGTAGGGGTGCGCAACTACCAAGCCCGCAACTTTATGCGCGACACCATGCAGGTGGGCGACCTGGCTTTTTTCTACCACTCCAGCTGCCCCCAGCCCGGCATTGTCGGCATTGTGCAAGTCAGCCGCACCGCCTACCCCGACGCCACGCAGTTTGACGCGCACAGCAAATACTTTGACCCCAAGTCAAAACCCGAGCTACCCAGCTGGCTGAATGTAGACGTGCTGCTGGTGCGCAAGCTACCGCTCATACCACTGGCCACCCTGCGCAACACCCCAGCCCTGGTTGACCTGCGCATCTTGCAACGAGGCAACCGCCTGTCGATTACGCCAGTAGACCAGGTGCATTGGGAGCAGATCATCCAGCTCAGCACGCTACAAAAATAATAGCTGCTCGAGCAGCAAATACTTGGACTACAGCCCTATTTGTCTCCTAAATCGCCATCAAATTACGCCCTGTGCACACCTTGCAAACACCCTGCACACTAAATGACCCACCCCATCACCCTGCGCAAGTTAAACCCACAAGACCGCCCCCAGTGGGAGCCACTGTGGGACGCCTACACCCGCTTTTATGAACGCGAACCCGACCCCGCCATCACCGCCCACCTGTGGCAGCGCATCCACGCCCCGCAACCCAAAGTGTGGGCCATAGCCGCTGTGCAACCCGCTACTGACCCAGCGGATGGGGCTGACACCATCATCGGCATAGCCCACTACCTGCCCCACGAAAACACCAGCCAGCTCACCCTCATCTGCTACCTGCAAGACCTGTTCGTCAGCCCCGCCGCCCGCGCAGGCGGCCTAGGCCAGCAAATGATCGACTGGCTGATAGCCGAATGCAAAAAGCAAAACTGGTGCGCCCTGTATTGGAACACCCGCGAGACCAACTACCAGGCCAGAGCGCTGTACGACAAGTACACGCCGCAGAGTGGGTTTTTGTTGTATCGGATTAAGGGGCCGTTTTAAGGGTTGGCATGTTTGACCTGAGACGCGGAATTGACAAAAATATAAAGTGTGCACATAATACGTGTGAATTAGCTTTTCTAATAAATTCACTGAGGTTTAACCATGAACATCACCTTATCTGTAGACGAACAAGTCGCGCAGCGAGCCCGCGAGGCTGCCCAAAAAATGGGCAAAAGCCTCAACCAGGTGGTGCGCGATTATCTGGAGCAGCTGGCAGGCAGCGCCCGCCGCCAACAAGAATGGGGCGAGTTTGAAAGCAGCTGCCTGGCCAGCCCTGGGCGAATGAACGGCTGGAAATTTAACCGCGAAGAAGCCAATGCCCGCCGCTAAGCAGGGCGCGTCAGCCGTGCCATTGCCAACGGGAAACCGCTGCTTCATCGATACCAACATCTTGGCGTACGCCGACAGCCCCGATGAGCCCACCAAGCAAGGCCAAGCAATCAACTTAATCAAGCAGCTGCGCGATGCACAGGCTGGCGTAATCTCTACGCAAGTGCTCAACGAATATTGCAACGTAGCGCTTAACAAGCTCAAGCTTCCGCACCCCAACGTGCGGGCACGCTTGCAGTTTTGGCAACAGTTTGAAGTGTGCCTTGTTACCCCCGAGATTATTGTCCAAGCTGTAGACCTGCACCAAACACGCAGCATCAGCTACTACGATGCACTCATTGTGGCCAGCGCACAAATTGCAGGCTGCACTGTGCTGTATAGCGAGGACATGAATGTAGGTGAAAGTTTTGCAGGCACGCAGATTGTGAATCCGTTTGCCATTGGGACAGGTTTTTAAGTCATATCAAGACGAAATGCCCTGCTTGTTGAGCAGGAGAACTGATGCCGGGTGACCGAGATACGACCTACGCCTAAAAAGGCGAGCTAGTGACGTTGCCGGCTGCAATTTTCAAGTTGCGCAGTGTTAAAAGCAATTTTGATAAAGACTATTTGCGCCTCCTTACTAAGCTTGAAAGAAACCAAAATGACAGATCTTGATTTCAACATTTTGCGAGCCTATGTAAATCAGGAAGAGCAAAGAAGAGGAAAAATAAAAAACTCAATCATTACTCACTTTAAGCAAAGAGTATTTCCAACACCAGATTATTTAAAAGAACAATTGCTATATCTTGTAGGCGTAGAAAATGACGAAGTCATGTCGCATCATCCGTACTGGAGGGAGTATAAATTTCGTATCGGTCTAAAAGCGTTATTTGATACGGCATTTGCTGCCTATGTTGATATGAGTAAATTGGAAGCTTGCCAGAAGTGGCCCCGGTTGTCTGAACAGTAAACCCCGATTTATAAGTGGAGTCCGGGCGGTTTCACAAAGGTGCAGAGTTGTCCACGGCGGCGGCGCTTGCGACGTACCGACGCGGTGGGCAACTCGGGGCGCACCACTGAGCTCATATTCTACGCAGCCTT
>JAYTPK010000136.1:0-23478 GCA_043747295.1 Polaromonas sp.
CCTTCTCGCCGCTCAAGTGCTCGCCCTTTAAGCCCAGCACTTGGTAGTACACCAAATCAGAGTCGTCGGCGCGCAAAATCTCACGCGCGGGCAGCGGCAGGCTAAATTGCGCTTTGTTATTTTGTACCGTTACCAGTTGCGCTAAGGCTTGCGCGTTAAATATCAAAGCGCGGTCAAACGGTTTGCTAGCAATACCCTGCGCAACCAGCCATGTCAGCACCAAACTGATGGGCCACAGCAGCAGCAGCGGCGTGAGCATCCAATCCAGAATCTCGCCGAACAAGCTGCGCTGCTCGCGCTGAAAGATTTTCATATGCTAATTACAAGACCACGCGCGTACTGGTGAGCATGGGTCGCACATGCATTAGCCAGGAATTTTTTCTAAGCAGTAACCCAAACCGCGCACGGTGGCAATTCGAATAGGGCCCTTCTCAATTTTCTTGCGCAGGCGGTGGATGTACACCTCAATGGCGTTGTTGCTCACTTCTTCGCCCCACTCACACAAACGCTCTACCAGTTGGTCTTTGCTGACCAAGCGGCCAGAGCGCACCAGGAGCACCTCTAACAAACCCAGCTCACGGGCTGACAGGTCAACCATTTTGCCGTCAATAGTGGCCACACGGCCTGCCTGGTCGTAGTGCAAGGGGCCGTGCTTGATCAAAGTGCTAGCGGCACCCGTGCTGCGCCGCGTGAGTGCGCGCACTCGGGCTTCCAGCTCTTGCAAGCTAAAGGGCTTGGCCATGTAGTCGTCAGCGCCAAGATCCAGACCTTTGACACGTTCTTCCACGCCATCGGCGGCTGTCAAAATGAGGACTGGCAGTGTGGAACCCCGGCTGCGCAATCGCTTGAGTACCTCTAGGCCGTGCATTTTAGGCAGCCCCAGGTCCAAAATCAGCAAATCAATTTCGGTGTGGGTCATCAGCGCTGATTCAGCTTGTGCTCCGTCCGTCACGTGGTCTACGGCCGCGCCTGAGCTGCGCAAGGTGCGCAGCAGGCCATCGGCCAGCACTTGGTCGTCTTCGGCTATTAAGATTCTCATGGTCAGTCTCCTCGGGGTATGCTTGATTTTAGGCCTTAACACTGGCCTGTGGCACTACCTGACTATTTGCGGCACGCCCAATGCTAGTATTGGCGCATGACTTCGCTAGAACTCACACTACTTTATTTGCTGGCCGCTGTGCTGGGCGTGGTGGCGTGCAGGTCCTTAAAGCTACCGCCCATGCTGGGCTATTTAGCAGTGGGAGTTGTCATAGGGCCCAACGCGCTGGCGCTGGCACAAAACTCTGCCAGCGTTCGCTACTTGGGTGAATTTGGCGTAGTATTTTTAATGTTTGTCATTGGGCTGGAATTTAACCTGTCCAAATTGCGTGCCATGCGCAAACATGTATTTGGGCTAGGTTTGCTCCAGGTGCTGTTAACTATTGTGTTAGCCACAGGGGCCTCGATATTCCTTAGCATGGTAGCGCAGCAGTATTGGCAAATGTCGTGGCAAAGCGCGCTGGCCTTGGGTGGCGCGTTGTCTATGAGCAGTACGGCCATTGTGGTCAAACTGATGGTAGAGCGGCTGGAGATGGACAGCGAACATGGTAAGCGTGTGATGGGGGTGTTGCTGTTCCAAGACTTGGCGGTGGTGCCGCTGCTGGTGCTGATACCCGCGCTAGGGTCGACACCAGAAAAATTAGCTGCAGCGCTGGCGCTGGCTGCGCTGAAAGCCACATTTTTGATTGCTCTCTTGCTCACAGGCGGGCAGCGCATCATGCGTTGGTGGCTTACCTTAGTGGCGCGCCGCAAAAGCGACGAACTGTTTATTTTGAATCTCTTGCTGATTACTTTGGGCCTAGCTTGGTTAACCGAAGAGGCGGGTTTGAGCCTGGCCCTAGGCGCATTCATAGCGGGTATGTTGATTTCAGAGACCGAGTACAAGCACCAAGTGGAAACCGATATTCGGCCCTTCCACGACGTACTCTTGGGCCTATTTTTTATCACTATTGGCATGATGCTGGACTGGCGCTTGGTGCTGGAGCGCTGGCCGCTGGTGTTACTCTTGACTACGCTGCCAGTGCTGTTCAAGCTTGGCTTGGTGATGACGCTAGCCAAAGGGCTAGGGGCCAGCACCGGGGTGTCGCTGCGCACAGGCTTGTACCTTGCGCAGGCGGGTGAGTTTGGTTTTGTGCTGCTGACTTTGGCCCAACAAAACAAGCTCGTGCCCCCAGAATTGCTCAATCCGATCTTAGCCAGTATGGTGATGTCGATGCTGGCCACACCGTTCATCATCATGTACAGCAACCGCATAGTGATGAAGCTGGTGTCTAGTGACTGGCTACAGCAATCTTTGCAGATGACCACGATTGCGCGCAAGTCGATCAACGTTGACAAGCACGTCATTATTTGCGGCTACGGTCGCTGCGGCCAAAACTTAGCCCGCATGCTGGACCAAGAGCATATTCCGTCAATGGCATTGGACCTTGACCCCGACCGTGTGCGCCAAGCTGCCGCTGCTGGGGATTCAGTGGTGTTTGGTGATGCCGCGCGGCTGCAAGCCTTGATGGCTGCGGGCCTAGCGCGCGCCAGCGCCGTGGTGATCACCTACTTAGACGTGCCCGGGGCCATCAAGGTGTTAGCGCATATTCGCCAACATGCACCACAAGTGCCGGTGATTGTGCGCACCCAAGACGATCATGACCTAGAAAAACTGCAAGCTGCAGGGGCCACCGAGGTGGTGCCAGAGTCGATTGAAGGCAGTCTCATGTTAGCCAGCCATGCACTGGCGCTGGTAGGCGTGCCCATGCGCCGTGTGATCCGCACCGTGCAAGACCAGCGTGATGCGCGTTACAACCTGCTGCGCGGCTATTTTCATGGTACCGATGACGATACGGTAGATGAGATGAACCACGAGCGATTAACCACCTTCACCATGCCCTTGGCCGCAAAGACACTAGCCACGCCACTGGGTGATTTGGCATTGCATGCGCTTGGCGTGCGTGTAGTGAGCGTGCGGCGCATGGGGGGTCTTTTGATCAAACCTGGTGATGACTGCTTACTGCAAGAAGGCGATACCTTGGTGCTCAGCGGCAAACCTGAGGCCTTGGCCTTGGGGCAGGATAAGTTGTTAACTGGCTAACAGCAAACTTCCTTGTTAGCCTGCGACAATATCTCCATGAAATTACAAACTCCTTTTTTATGGGCCGTTGCCGTTCTCATGGTGGCCATGGCGTACTTTAAGTTTGGTTGGGGTGGTGTAGCGTTAGTAACTGGTGGCATTGTGTTTTGGATGCTGCTGCACTTTAGCCGCATGATGACCGTGCTTAAACGTGCAACCAACGCGCCCATGGGTCATGTGGCCAGCGCTGTCATGCTCAACGCCAGGCTCAAACTTGGTGTGACGCTGCTGCACGTCACTGCCATGACCAAAAGCCTGGGCTTGTTGCAAAGCCCCAAAGATGCACAGCCCGAAATTTACCGCTGGACTGATACCGGTGGGTCGCACGTAACCTGCACTTTTGTAGGCGGTAAATTGGCTGATTACACCTTGTGGCGGCCAGCGCCTGATGACGCACTATCCACGGCCGCGTAAAATCTAAACTAATTCAAAACCCAACTAGGAACCACCATGGCAACAGCCCCCACGTCAATGTCAGACCGCGACGGCAAAATTTGGATGGACGGCCAAATGGTCGAATGGCGCGATGCCAAAATCCATGTGCTCACCCACACCCTGCACTACGGCTGCGGCGCATTTGAAGGCGTGCGTGCTTACCATTTGGCCGATGGCACCACCGGCATCTTTCGCCTGGAAGAGCATACCGAGCGCTTATTTAACAGCGCCAAAATTTTGCGCATGAAAATTCCGTTCACCCAAGCACAGGTCATGCAAGCCCAGCTTGATGTCGTGCGCGTGAACAAGTTGCCCAGCTGCTACATTCGCCCGCTGACCTGGATTGGCGACAAAAAGCTAGGCGTGTCACCCAAAGGCAATGACATCCATTTGATGGTGGCTGCTTGGCCGTGGGGCGCGTATTTGGGCGATGACGGTTTAAAGCGCGGCATCCGTGTAAAGACCTCAAGCTTTACACGCCACCATGTCAACATCACCATGATCCACGCCAAAGCGGTGAGCAACTACACCAACTCGATTTTGGCCAACATGGAAGCCACCGACGAAGGCTACGATGAGGCGCTGCTGCTTGACCCACAAGGCTTTGTGTCTGAGGGCGCAGGAGAGAACGTGTTTGTGGTGCGCAAAGGTGTGGTTTACACACCAGATTCTAGCGCTGGTGCACTCAACGGCATTACCCGCAATACCATTTTTGCAATTTGCAAAGACCTAGGTATCGACATCCGTGAAAAGGCCATCACACGCGACGAAATTTATATCGCTGACGAAGCGTTTTTCAGCGGCACAGCGGCTGAAGTCACACCGATTCGTGAATTAGACCGCATTGACATTGGTGCAGGTTCGCGCGGTCCAATCACCGAGAAAATCCAAGCCGCGTTCTTTGACATCGTCAATGGCCGCAATGCAAAATACGCCAGCTGGCTGAGTAAAGTCTGACAACTTTGCGGTACAGACCAACGAACGGCGCAACGCGCATCGTTGCTCTGTCCTCAACTGATTAAAGGAAGTCATGAAATTCATCGAACTCACAGCCGCTGACCTGAACCCGCAAGGCGGCGTATTCTGCCCTAACAAGCTAGCAGGCATGCAGCTGTGGAACTCGCACCCGCGCGTGTTTTTAGACCTGGCCCACAAGAGCGAAGCAAAGTGCCCTTATTGCGGCACGCTGTACAAGCTTAAAGCAGGCGAGCACGTTGGTGGTCATTAAAGCCACTTGCTGCACACCGCTTCAGACTTAAGCCCCATAAGCACTTTGCCCGCCGCGCAGCCCAGCTCCCGCAGCCTCATCATCGCGCCGCAGTGGATAGGCGACGCGGTGATGACTGAGCCGCTGCTGCGCCGCCTGCATGCGCGTGGCGAGCGCATGACCGTAGGCGCACTGCCTTGGGTAGCGCCGGTGTACCGCTGTATGCCCCAAGTGGCCGAGGTCATCGAGTTTCCATTTGCACATGGCGGCCTACAGCTGAAAGCGCGCCGACAAATTGCCCAGCAGATTGCAGGCCAGTTTGACACGGCTTACGTGTTGCCTAACTCGCTTAAAAGCGCGCTGCTGCCACTGCTGGCGGGTATACCCAAGCGCGTGGGCTACCTGGGCGAGGCACGGGTGGGGCTACTCACTCACCGCATTAAAAATCCGCCCAAAAAACACGGCAAAGAGGGGCGCCCGCCGATGGTGGCGTTTTATTCTGCACTCAGCGGTGATACCGATGTCGCTGACGACCGCCCGCGATTGCAGGTCAATGAGGCGGACATTGCAGAGACATTGCGTACTTTAGATTTGCAGCGCGGCAGTTACGCCATTTTTGTACCCGGAGCAGAATACGGCAGCGCCAAGCGTTGGCCTGCTGCGCAATTTGCAGCGCTGGCTTTAAAGCTAGATATACCGGTGCTGCTGTTTGGCTCTGGCAAAGACGTGCAGTTGTGCGATGAGATCGTTGCCCTAGCCCCCAAACACTGTGCTAATTTAGCAGGAAAAACCTCGCTAGTCCAAGCAATTAATGCTCAAGCAGCTAGCAAATTTATAGTAACCAACGATTCAGGCTTGATGCACGTAGCCGCTGCACTGGATGTGCCGCAGGTGGCCATCTTCGGCTCTAGCAGCCCGCTGCACACGCCGCCGCTCAGTGCCGCAGCACAAGTCATTTGGCTTAAAGACGATGCCGCCTACCAGCCGTCGCTGGACTGCGCACCGTGCTTTGAACGCGAATGTCCGCTGGGGCATACGCGCTGCTTAAACGACATCACGCCCGAGCAAGTGTTGGCACGCATTCGCTTGTTGGCTATCGCCTAGTGCATAAGCGTGTGCACTGCGCTATGCCAGCGCACAACGCTATGATGGCAGCATGAACGCACCACAGTCACCCGCCATTCCTGAGGCCCAAAACAACACACCAGCTAAGTTGACTTGGCTGCAAACTTTCAGGGTCTACACCGAAGCGCCTACGTTGCGCATGTTCAGCCTAGGTTTTTCTGCAGGCTTACCGCTGCTACTGGTACTGGGCACGCTGAGCTTTTGGCTGCGTGAGGCGGGTATTAACCGCGCCACGATTGGTTACCTCAGCTGGATTGGCTTGGCCTACGGTTTTAAGTGGTGCTGGGCACCGCTGGTGGACAGGTTGCCCATCCCTGTGTTCACTGCCATGCTGGGGCGCAGGCGCAGTTGGTTGCTGTTGTCGCAGCTGACCATCATTGCCGGCTTAGTAGGCATGGCAATGACTGACCCTAAAGTCACCCTCATGCCGGTGGTGTGGTGCGCGCTGGTCGTAGCGTTTGGATCTGCTACGCAAGACATAGCGCTAGATGCTTTTCGTATTGAAAGCGCCGACGTGCAACGCCAGCCCGCATTGGCTGCAGCGTACCAAACCGGCTACCGTATTGCCATGATCTGGGCAGGCGCTGGCGTGCTAAAAATAGCCGCACGTGCCGAAGTATCAGACGCTGCCAACTATCAGCACGCTGCCTGGCAAGTGGCCTACTTGGTGATGGCTGCGTCCATGCTGGTGGGCGTGCTGACAGTGCTGTTTACCGCTGAGCCTGCGGGCAAAAACATGCCGCCCGCTAAAAATCTGCAAGAGTGGCTAGAGACTGCGCTCATTGCGCCGTTCACTGATTTTTTCGGTCGCTACAAATTACAAGCCGCTTTGATCTTGGCACTCATTGCTATCTACCGCATCAGTGATGTAGTCATGGGCATCATGGCCAATCCGTTTTACGTAGACATGGGCTACACCAAAGACGAGGTGGCTAACATTACCAAGGTGTATGGCGTCATCATGACGCTGCTGGGTGCGTTTATTGGCGGCGTGATGTCTATGCGCATTGGCGTGATGCGCGTGCTGGCACTGGGCGCGCTGCTGTCGGCGCTGAGCAACCTGCTGTTTGCTTGGCTGGGTACGCGCGGGCACGATGTGCAGGCGCTGGTGTGGGTGATCTCGGCTGATAACTTGGCCAGTGGCATTGCATCAGCCGCGTTTATTGCCTATATGTCGAGTTTGACGAACATACAGTACTCAGCTACGCAATACGCGTTGTTTAGCTCGCTGATGTTTTTGCTGCCTAAGTTTATTGGTGGCTTTTCTGGTGAGTTTGTGAATATGTTCGGCTATTCCACTTTCTTCATTGCTACAGCGCTGCTGGGCGTGCCGTCCTTGCTGCTGGTATTGCTGGCCTCACGTGCAGGGTTGGGTTCTAAAACTTAGCCTCGATGTGATTTGCTTCAGGTGTGAAATGAATACTTTTATATTAAAAAAGATACAATGCGGAGTTTGGCACAAGTACACTAGATGTACTTAGCATCCAGGCCTGCCCCACTGAACATTACAAACATGCAGCACCCACTTTTAAATCTCGGCTTGATCGGTTTTGCTACCGACCACAGAGACTTTGTGGCCACGCAATTAGCGCTGAATGCGGTAGACCATCTTACGCAGCCAGATGCTTGGGCTGGCAACGATGAGCTGCAGCATCCTATTTGGCAGGTCACTGATTTTCGTGAAGCCGACGCATTGCTGATCAACGGCGACCGTATTTCTTACTCAGACACAGACGATTTGCGTTTTCACATGGCCGTGGATGGCACTGACATCCTAGGTATACGCCCTAGCGAGTTGACCTTGCCCTACGCCATCAGCGGCGACATGACCCCAGATGTGGCAGCCATCGTCACCCAGCGCGCGCCCAATACCATGCTGTATGACCAGCGCAGCATTACCCAAACGCTGCAATATTTTGAGGCCAGCCTGCGCCCTTTGCGCACTCTGTATGCGTTGGCCGCCATGGTGCAAGAACGGCGGCATGAAATAGATGCCAATCGCACATACCATCTTGAGCGCAGTGGCGTTTTAGATGCCATTATTGATCTACCTAATGCGCGCGTAATGTTGCGCGAGGGCCTGCGCCCTTTCGATTTGGATGAGTCTAGTTGGCTGACGCGCCCCATGTCAGCCAACAGCTTGCCGCCGCTGTTCTCGGTGTTTACGATGGAAGAGTTGGCTTGGCTGTTGGGTATGCACCGCCCAAATCCCACCATACCCGAGAGCTACCACACCAAGCCCGTCTACTTGCGCCGCATGCCGCGCGTGCGCAGCAGTTTGCTGTACCCACGCCATGCCGTATTGCTGCAGTGGTTAAGCCAACAGGGTTGCAAACTAGAACTTCTGGTCGACGCCATGGGCCTGAGTTCTGACACCATTGTGCGTGATTTGCATGCCTTGTATATGTGCCGCGCCATCACCACCACAGTGAAAGATTCAATTTTGGCCGCCGAGGCAGGCATGTCGTCGGGCACCGGATCATCAGCTTGTGCCGACTCTCGCTTAACAGGGCAAGACAGTGGCACTTTGCCAGCCTATGGCGAGGGCTTTGACTTGCCCACCATGGTGGGTGATTTGCGCTAGACGCTAGGCGATATTGCCTAGCGCTATACCACCGCTGCAAAACTACTGGCTTGTGCCACAGGCCAATACCGTTTGAACACTTGGTGTTGCGTATCTAAGTCACCCCCTAACAACGCACCATCGGGCATTTGCGGCACCAGGTTGGCCAGCAAACGCACTTGGTTGTCGTCTAGCCTGCGCACGATGTGGTGCGCGCTGATGGCACCGGGGTGCGTGAGGCCCGCAGCTTGCACCATCTCTTGCAGTGCGTGCAGGGTTTGCTGGTGAAAATTAAATACCCGGTCAGCTTTGGTAGGCACATGCAAGGCCTGCTGGCGGTGCGCGTCTTGCGTGGTCACACCTGTGGGGCAGTTGCCGGTGTGGCAGCTTTGCGCCTGAATGCAACCCAGTGCAAACATAAAGCCACGCGCTGAATTGCACCAGTCAGCCCCCAGCGCCATCATGCGGGCAATGTCAAACGCGCTGACCACTTTGCCTGCGCAGCCCAGGCGAATGCGATCGCGCAGGTTCACACCTTTAAGCGTGTTGTGCACCAGCAGCAAACCTTCTTGCAGCGGCGCGCCTACGTGGTCGGTAAACTCCAGCGGCGCAGCGCCCGTGCCGCCCTCGGCACCGTCCACCACAATAAAGTCAGGCGTAATGCCCGTGGCCTGCATGGCCTTGACAATGGCAAACCATTCCCACGGGTGGCCGATGCACAATTTAAAGCCTGTGGGTTTGCCGCCCGACAAGTCGCGCAGGTAGGCAATGAAATGCATCATCTCTACGGGCGTGCTAAAAGCGCTGTGCGCCGCAGGCGAGACGCAGTCTACCCCTACAGGCACGCCGCGCGCAGCAGCAATCTCTGCCGTTACCTTGGGGCCGGGTAGCACCCCGCCGTGGCCGGGTTTGGCACCCTGGCTGAGTTTCAGCTCAATCATTTTGACCTGTGCGTCGCAAGCATTGGCAGTGAATTTTAAAGCGTTAAAACTGCCGTCATCACTCCTACAACCAAAGTAGCCCGAGCCAACTTCCCATACCAAATCGCCGCCATGCACACGGTGGTGTTGGCTAATTGAGCCCTCGCCCGTGTCGTGCGCAAAGCCGCCGCGCTTAGCCCCTTGGTTAAGCGCCAAAATGGCGTTGGCACTGAGCGCGCCAAAGCTCATGGCCGAAATGTTGAAAACGCTCATGGCGTAAGGCTGCGTGCAACCGCTAGCCTCGTGGCCCACGGTGACGCGAAAATCATGCGAAGCAATTTTAGTAGGTGCCATCGAATGGTTAATCCACTCGTAGCCCTCAGCGCCCACATCTAACTGCGTGCCAAACGGGCGCTTATCGCTCTCGCCTTTGGCGCGTTGGTACACCAGCGAGCGCTGCGCGCGTGAGAAGGGCGCGGCTTCGTTATCGCTTTCTAAAAAATACTGCCGCATCTCTGGGCGAATGTATTCCAGCAAAAACCTGAAGTGCCCGATGACCGGGTAGTTACGCAAAATAGCGTGCCTGCGTTGCCGCACATCACGCAGCCCCAATAAGCTAAGCCCCGCAAACACCACAAAGTACAGCAGGCCTAGGCGAAAAGCAATGAGGCTGAACAGCGACAGCAGTGCGCCAAAGATGCACAGCCCCCAAGCGGTGTAGCGAACAGGTAGGTAGGCGTTAGCCCGAGCAATAGTTTCTGCAATCATGGTGGTAATGCTAACTGTAAAAACTGCGCTGCACTAGCTGGCAAAACGCTGAGAACTGTGAAATAGGGTGTTATTGGCAGTTTTACCAGTGTTTTATGGCATTAGTCCAAGTATTCATTACGTTTATAGCTATGAAATTAATAGTGATTGATGTCTCAGTACCTAACGCCATTAACCAAACAACTGCTGCAAATATCCGGCGGTAGCTTGCGGCAACTCCTCAGGTATAAAGTGCCCCGCTGCCATAGCGTGGCCGCTGACCTGCGCGCTGCACTGCGCCTGCCACAGCGCTACAGGCTTAAACATTCGGTGCACTACGCCGCGCTCGCCCCACAGCACCATCGTGTCGCAGGCAATTTTGCCGCCTTGGTTTTCACCCTGCGCGCGGCTGGCACGGTCATGCTCTAGGTCTAGGCCCGCGCTGGCGCGGTAGTCTTCGCACATGCTGTGGGTAGCCTCATACGGCGCAAAACAGCGCTCATACTCTGCCAGTGCCAGCGGTTCAATGTAGGCCAAGCCCGCGCTGCCCCAGCCGCCCAGCTTGGCGTGCAGATAGTTTTTCCAGTCACTGTGAATCATGTTCTCGGGCAACGGGCTGGGCTGGATGAGGTGAAACCAGTGGTAGTAGGCGCGGGCAAAC
The DNA here is from genome assembly GCA_043747295.1 of Polaromonas sp. GTDB lineage: Bacteria > Pseudomonadota > Gammaproteobacteria > Burkholderiales > Burkholderiaceae_C > JAAFIP01. Next base: position 10,819 of record JAYTPK010000136.1, read on the forward strand.
GCCATGTCGGTGGCGTTATACATGTCCAGCGTGGGCGCAATGTCGATCACGCAGAGCTTTTGTACTTTGTGCGGATGGTCCAGTGCTAAGCGGTGCGCCACGCGGCCGCCCCGGTCGTGGCCGCACAGGTAAAACTTGTCTATGCCCAGTGCAGTCATCACATCCACCAGGTCTTGCGCCATCACGCGCTTGCTGGCCTGCGCGTGGTCTGCTGTACCCGGTAGTTTGGTGGAATCGCCATAGCCGCGCAAATCAGGCATCACTAAAAAGAAGTCTTTTTGCAGCAGCTGCGCTGCGCGGTGCCACAGCACATGGCTTTGCGGGAAGCCGTGCACCAGCAGCAGCGCAGGCTTGCTGCGGTTGCCGCCGTAGCGGGTGAATATCTCTACCTGGTTTGGTGCATTACCAACGGTAAATTTTTGCGTTGTGAATCCTTCAAACCAAGCCATGGTGGTGTACTCCTCAAGTATTCAATACTTATAAACCCAATACGCAGAGGGTACAGCATCGTGGCGCATTCAAATAGCTAGGGTTCAGCTGTGCGGGCTTAGGGTGCGTACCAAGTATTAAGTCTGTAGTATCAAGTCTGTAGAAAGCGCTCCAACGGCCTGCGCGGTGTGGCTGGTGCAGGGCTGGCGGTATAGCCTAATCGGCAAAACATTTGCACGGTGGCATCACCCGCAGCGCGTGGCGCTGATTTACCCAAAATCAGCTGGTGTACTTTTTCATAGTGCGGCTTCATCTCGGTAAATTCTTGCAAGGCTTGGCTCATGGGGTGCACGCCTACGCCAAGCTCTGCAGCCTTGAGCTGCAGGCGCACATATGCGCGGCCCGCTTCAATTTGCTGACTACGGGAGTTGCCTGTCGTGGTGATCCAGACAAAACCCATGGCACTGCGGCTGTGACCTTCAAAGCGCCCCATGGCTGATTTGTAGGCTGTGCTACCTTGGGCCAACGGTGCGTTGCGCTCGACCATACCCACTGCGTTGGCTAGGCGCACAAAAGTACTGTTGATAGAAATGCCATCCCGGTTTTTGAGAATTTCGTCAGGTCCAATACGCAGAAGTTTTGAGCTTTCCAAATAGGTGCGTGGTGTTAGTAGCTCCACCTGCGCAGACTGCCAGCACAGATCTCGCATCACAGCTAACTGCGTGGTATCCACTGTGCCGCCTACCGCAACACTCGCGGCTTGATTGCTGTCTGTCAGAGCTTTCAATGTGGCGAGGCTGACAAAGCGCGCTGTGTCATAGTCGCTTTTAGGCGTGTGGCGTTTTAAGATATGGTCAAACAGTGCATCTGGTGCAACTGCTGTGCTAGTCTTGTTGATGGCAATGTGTGCCACTGGGCGGGCGTCCCACGCCTTGAGGTCAATGGGCAATTCATTTTGTGGCCACAACGTGACTTGGGATTCCAGTCCCTCTTTGGCCAAAGCCATCACCAGCAATTCAATAAAAGCGCCGTGGCCAATCAAGATTTGCCTTCCGTAAGGGTCGGTCTCTGCCAGTACACGTTGCGGGTCAGTTCTTACAATGACCATGTCTGGCTGGCGCAAGTCCACTAACCAAGGTTGCAAGTTGTGCGGGTTGGGTGCGGTGATGGCATAGGCCAGAGCCCGACGACGCGGGTCAACCTCTGCCCCAGGGCCTTGCCAAGCCTCGACGGCTGCATCAGGAAAGGCGCCTGATGCGCAGCCAGTGAGCGAAGCGGTAGTGGCTAATGTAGCGGCAGTCACAGTGCCGCCCCCTACTAAGCGTATAAAGTTATGTCGTTGCATGGTGTTTGCCTTTTAGGTTGGGTTGGATGAAAATAAATGAACGGTTAAGCCAGAAATGGCAGGCCGCGTAACGCTTGAACAAAAGTCCAAGTACCAAAACCAGTGAATGCGATAGCGAAAATCCATACTGCGTTGACTGCACGCGTCTGCGTCATCTGCACCATCTGTTTGAGGCCCGCAAGGTGAAGCGCAAAAGCAAAAGCCGGAATAAAGTGCATGGCATGGATGCCAAAAAAGTGCGCCACACGCAAATCGCCGCCAGTGCGCGACCATTTCACCAGCGGCAATCCACCGCTATCACTCAGCACACCACCTACCCAATGGCCTGCCCGCTGTGAACTTAAGTAGCCACCAAATCCTGTACCAATCACAAAGGTCAAAATGAGACCTAGTACCACAGCCAGCTTGAGTGCAGCAGGCAACTCATAATCCCGGCTGCGAGCAATCAAGATACCCAACACCATGGCAGCACTTGACAGCACCACAGCACCAATGCCCATCAGCGTATACATAGTGGCAAAAAACCGTGAACTCAGGTTGTAGTGCGATGCCAGACCCAGACTGCCTTGCACCGTGATGTAACCCACCTCAAACAGCCCCGAGATTACCGCGCCCCACACGACATAGCGTGCTTTTTTGGTGTGCAGCGCTTCTTTAGGAAGCCAAACCATGAACAAACCCAGAGTGAGTAAATACACGCCTGTCGAGACTTGAAATTTAAAAGGCTTAAGCCATACGCTCACGCCTTGGAGCTGGCGGCTGTCTAAGAGCGTAAAAGCCAATGTGGGGATGGACAGGGCTAGCAGTGCTAATCCCACCCAAAACAGAGCTGCTGATGCTGTGCGAGTGCGGGATATTAGATCTGTTACCGCCCCTAGACTCAAGGGGGTGGCTAAGCTATTGAAAGTAGTCATAAATGTGTCTTTGCTTCGTGATGTGCTGTATTATCAAAACGAAAGCCGCATTACACAATTAGCTATCTTTCAATATCAGAATTACATAAATGAATACCAATTTCGATTGGACGTTAATTCGGTCATTTCTTGCGGCGCTTGACCACGGCAGCTTATTGGCTGCTGCCCGCGCTATTGAAGTAAGCCAGCCAACGATTGGCAGACACATCACGGAACTGGAAAGTCAGCTAGGTGTTGTGCTGTTTGAGCGCACCGGTCGTGGCTTGTTGCCAACCGATATGGCGCTTCGATTGGCAGATGCCGCCAGAGCTATGGAAAACGGTGCTCTTTTGTTGGCACGCAATGTGTCTGCGCAGAAAACCAGTGCGAGCGGTAGCGTACGTATCGCTGTGAGCCGATCTGTAGCCTGCGTTTTGTTACCGTCTGTCTTGGCGCAAATGCGAATGGTTTTGCCGGATATTCAGGTGGAAATTTTAGCTAGCGACGAGGTGAGCAACCTGCTAAGACGCGAAGCCGATATTGCGGTGCGTATGGTCAGGCCAGATCAAAACAGTTTAGTGGCCAAGCGCATAGCCCAAGTGACGCTTGGTGCTTATGCGCATAGCGATTACCTGCGCAGGCGCGGCGTGCCCAAACAACCTCAAGACCTGTTAACCCATGAGGTTGTTGGCCGTGACAAAGATGACGCTATCATTCGTGGCTTTGCAGCGTTTGGGTATGTCGTAAAAAAAGACAGATTTGCTTTGCGCACCGATGACATCATGGCTTACTGGGGTGCTGTACAGGCTGGGCTAGGGATAGGTTTTGTAGCAGATTTTCTAGCACGCAGCGATAAGCAAGTGCAGTCAATCTTGCCTATGCTAAAAATTTCACCTCTGCCCGTTTGGTTAACCGTGCATCGAGAAATTCGCACTGACCAGCATATACGCGCAGTCTACGATTTTCTGGCAAAAGCGATACCTAAGGCGCTTTAGCGTGGGCAGGTGTTTTTAAACATGCGGATCGTCTTCTAGCAATACCAGCACTCGCTGCAGCGCGTAGCGCACCGTGGCCTCGCGTACAGCTGCGCGGTCGCCTGCAAAGAGGCGCACCTCGCTGTACAGATTGCCGTGCAAGCTAAAGCCAAACCACACTGTCCCTACGGGCTTGGCAGCGCTGCCGCCCGTGGGGCCTGCTACGCCAGTGACGGCGATGCTGACCTGCGCACCCGAGCGGCGTGCTGCGCCAAACGCCATGGCGCGGGCTACGGGTTCGCTTACAGCACCGTGCTCGGCAATCAGCTGGGCATCGACACCTAGTTGCACGGTTTTGGCATGGTTGGAATAGGTAACAAACGCGCTGTCAAACCAGTCAGATGAGCCACTAACGGATGTGCATACCGCGCTGATCAGCCCACCAGTGCAGCTTTCGGCTGTGGCCAGTTTGTAGCCTTCTTTGGTAAGCTTTTGAGCCAGTAGTCCAAGTAAATACTGCTCAAGCAGCTCTGAATTTAATAGCGATAAGGGTGAATTTAAAAGGGCCATGTTTTAAAACCTCCACAGGGCAATCACCAGCAGTGTGCACGCTGCTGCCACCAGGTCGTCAAAAATAATGCCAAAGCCGCCCTTGGCGTTAAAGCCTTTGAACAACTCGTCAGCCCAAGCTACCGGGCCAGGTTTGACGGCATCAAAAAACCTGAACAATGCAAACGCCACCAGCTGCGCCCACAGGCCTGACGGTGCAATCATCCACAAGATAATCCAAAAGGCCAGCACCTCGTCCCACACAATGTTGCCAGGGTCCATCACGCGCATGTGGCGGGCGCACACGGTGCAGGCCCACCAGCCAATAGGCAGCGACGCGGCAATCACCCAGGCAATTTGCAGCGGCGATAAATACAACTGCATCACCGCAAAAGCTGCCCACGCCCACAGCGTGCCAGCGGTGCCAGGTGCTATGCGCGATAGGCCTGAACCAAAACCCAGTGCAATAAGGTGCGCTGGGTGCGACAACATAAACTGCACCGTGGGGCGCAGCACGCTAGGCCGCACCGAGGGGGATGTGGCAAGTGGTGCTGTAGCAGGCTGCAGTGGCGCTGGTGCGCTAAAGGGTAGTGCCGTCTGTACAGGGTCAGTGCTTTCGCGCGGCAAATGGGTGGGGTCGGGCATGCTCATAGTTTAGCGCGGTGCTTTTGAGCGTGTGGCTTTGCCGCTCTTGCTGTCTTTGCGTTGAATGGCTGGTGGTTTGGCAGGCGTCACTTGCATACCGTGGCCTTGCAGCCACTGGGCAAAAAAGTCGATACACAAGCGCACTTTGGGGCTGCGGTGGCGTTCTTGCAGCATCACCGCATTGATGGGTACTACCGGCGACTCGACGATGTCGTTGAGCACATACACCAGCGCGCCACTGTGCACCAGCGGGTCGCAAATAGCGGTGTTGCCGCGTACGATACCCAAGCCTTCTAGCGCCATACGCATCATGATGCCGGTCGAGCTGGCGCGGTAGTGGCCACGTGGCTGATATTCCACCACCTGGCCGTTCACTATGAACGGCCAGCGGTTGAACGCGGGGATCACACTGTTGGTGATCAATCGGTGTGTGTCTAAATCAGCCACCGTGCGCGGCGTGCCATAGCGCTTAAGGTAGCCCGGTGTTGCATAAAACCGCCTGCCGTGCTGGCCAATCACACGCGCTACCAAATTATCTGAGCCCAACGGCCCGGTGCGAATGGCAAAGTCGATACCTTGGCGCGCTATGTCGATAGCACGGTCATCCACATGCAGTTCAATACTCAGCTGAGGGTGCCGCTCAGCCAGGGCATGCAGGCTGGGCACGATGACATAGGTGGCCATGGCAGGGCTGACACCGATATGCACGGTGCCGCTGATCTGCGCTTGGTTGCTGGCAAATTCAGCTTCTAGATCTGCCAAGCTCAGCAGCATGCGTTTGCCATGCTCTAGCAAGGCCAAGCCCGGCTCAGTCAGCGACAGGCCGTGGGTAGATCGGTGCAGCAAACGCACTTGGTGCAGTGCCTCAAGGCGCGACACGGCACGCGAGACCAAGCTGACCGGTGCATTGCGCTCGCGCGCCACGGCTGATAGTGAGCCCAACTCGGCCACCCGCGTAAACAGGGCTACATCGTCTAAATCCATGGCGTGTGCGTTAGCTCAGTCAGTCATTGCAGGGTAGGCATTGCTTTTGCAATAAATGCAAAAGCATAGTGCAGTGTATGCTGTTTCCAGGCACTGCGTCAATGCCTATAGTTGAGCCATTCCCAGCCAGCGTACCAGCACCGGCACCGGGTATTTTAAGGAGCACACCATGCATTACACCCACCAAACCACCACGGCTACGCCGTCTTTTGGCGCATCCTTGGATCACGCAGACTATTTGCGAATTTCGCAAACCGCTAAAACCATGGCCCAGGCAGCGCGCCGCGAGGCTGTACGCAACTTTTGGGCCGAGGTTGCCGACCGGCTGCACAACTTGTTGGACGACTTTGGCCGTCACGCCAGCGTGCGCTTAGGCGCAGGCCATAACGTCACGCGCATGGAGGCTTCTTAATCATGCCCACGCTACGCCTGCAAGTGGCACCCTTGCTCAACCCGGATCGCTACGCTGCTTTGGGTGCTGCTTTAACCCACATCACCGCCCAAGTGCTGCATAAAAACCCGCAAGTCACCGTGGTGATGGTGGATGACCTGCCGCCTGCCCGCTATGTGGTGGGCGGGCACGCTGCGGCTGTGCCGATAGCATGCCTTGAAGTCAGCGTTACTGCTGGCACCAACACGGCGGCAGAAAAGTCGCGGTTTATCCGCGATGCCTATGCTGAGCTGCAGCGACAATTAGGCACCAACGGCAAACCACTGCACGAAGCCAGCTACGTCATCGTGCGCGAATTACCAGCCACAGACTGGGGCTACGCTGGCATGAGCCAAGCGGCGCGGCGTGCGCAGCAGTCTTCAGCCACAACATCCCCCAAGGCTATGGCCATGACTATAACTATGACTACGGCCGCAGTGGCGCCTTAAACCTTAAAGCTACTAGGCAAAGTGGTCAAACGACGCAAACGTGTTGGCCACCAGGGCACCATCCGCATCGCGCAACACCAAGGTACGTTCAGCGGTAATGCAGCCAATGCGCTTGGCGGGGGTGGTGGCGCTGGCGGCGGCTTGGGCTACAGCGTTACGGGCACTGGGAGGTGCGGTAAAAACCAGCTCGTAGTCGTCGCCGCCCGCTGCGGTCATCTCTCGGCATATTTGCGTAGATAAACCGTGGGGAGTCCAAGCAAACACAGCACAAGCAGCTACGCTATCTATAGCAATCTCAGCGCCGCAACTACTGGCTTGCAAAATATGCCCCAAGTCGCCCAGCAGCCCGTCGCTGACATCTATGGCCGCAGTGGCAATGCCGCGCAAGGCTTGGCCTAAAGCTACACGTGGTGTCGGTCTTTCCATGCGGGTGCGGGCTTGCTCAAAAGCGTCGGCGCTGATGTGCGTGCCCACCTGCACATTGCCGCGAAACACCTCTAGCGCCAGCCTCGCATCGCCCACGCTGCCGCTCACATAAATATCATCACCCGGCTGCGCACCACTGCGCAGCAGCGCTTGGCCGCTGGGCACCTGGCCCATCACGGTGATGCAAATGTTGAGGGGCCCTTGGGTCGTGTCGCCGCCCACCAGCGCGCAGCCGTGGGCATCGGCCAGTGCAAACATGCCTTTAGAGAAGCCATGCAACCATGCGGTGTCGACACGCGGCAGCGCCAAGGCCAAAGTAAAAGCAAAAGGCTTGGCACCGCAAGCGGCCAAGTCACTTAAGTTCACCGCCAGTGCTTTGTGGCCCAGTGCCTCGGGGGATACGGTGGACAAAAAGTGCCGCCCCTCTACCAGCATGTCACTGCTCACGGCCAGCTGCATGTCAGCACGCGGGGTGAGCAAAGCGCAGTCATCACCGATACCCAGCACAACACCGTCGCCAGGCACATAGGCGCGCTGAAAGTAGCTTTTGATCAGGTCAAACTCACCCAAAGCTAGCCTCGCTTAATGCATGGTGGGTTTGCCGCCCAGTGCGCTCAGCGCGTCCAATACAAACATGGGGATATCAGCATCAAACTTTTCGCCATCTTCAGCCACACAAAAATAGCTGCCATGCATGGTGCCCGTGGGTGTGCGCAGGCGGCAACCGCTGGTGTACTGAAAACTCTCGCCGGGCTTGAGCAGTGGCTGCTCGCCCACTACGCCCAAGCCTTTAACTTTGTCGTTGCGGCCATCTGCGTCGTTAATGCTCCAGGTGCGCGATATCAGCTGGGCAGGCACCTTGCCCGTGTTGGTAATGGTGACGGTGTAGGCAAAGGTGTACACCCCTTGCTCGGGCGCGGACTGGTCGGCCAAGTACTCGGGTTGCACTTGAACGCTAAATTGGTATTGGGCCATGGCGGTATGGTACAGCTTTCTCCGAGTCTTTTTAACTCTGCCTTGGCAATGCATTGCTTCGTTGTTTAGCCGTGGCGAGCGGCGGGACATATCGCTGGAGAAACTTCCGCGAACATGCGCGGCAGGTAGTAGTGTTCTTGAGACGGCGGGCCGCACCTCGCTACAGTTTTCCCATTGATAAGATCCCACCGCTGCACCCTGGTCGATACTTTTGGGGGCACGCGAGGCTGAGTTTGTGGTGACCTCAATCAGCGCTGAAATCTGTGCATTTGACTCCCAGCCTTCTACAAGCGCGACGGTGTGGCTTACCCCTGTGACAACCAATCAAGGGCCGCAGGTCCGGTTGGCATAGGGGTAAGCCACAGCGGCGCGCGTCCTAGAACAACGAACAACGAACAGGGCAAAAGGGCAACAAACAGAGCGACAGAGCATACAAAACACTGACTACAACACCAAAAACAGCACTTTTACCAACGAAATATGCTGGTAGTCCAAGTATTTACTGCTTAAACAGCTATGAAATTAATAGCGTGTAGTCTATCCAATAGAAACCCCCAGCGGCAATGCGAAAATACAAGCTATGAGCACCACCTTCCACATCGCCCCCTCCATTCTGTCCGCCGACTTTGCCCGCTTGGGCGACGAGGTCAAAAACGTCATCGCCGCGGGTGCCGACTGGGTGCACTTTGACGTGATGGACAACCATTACGTGCCCAACCTCACCTTCGGCCCGATGATCTGCCAAGCGATTAAGCCGCACGCTAAAAAACCTGACGGCACGCCTGTACCCATGGACGTGCACCTAATGGTGCAGCCCGTAGACGCAGTAGCCGCCGCCTTTGCTGATGCTGGCGCAGACTACATTAGCTTTCACCCAGACGCATCGGGCCACGTGCACCGCAGTATCCAAGCTATTCGCAGCAAAGGCTGCAAACCCGGCTTGGTGTTTAACCCCGCCGAGCCACTAGATGTGCTGAACTGGGTGATTGACGATATCGACCTCATCCTCATCATGAGCGTGAACCCCGGTTTTGGTGGTCAAAGCTTTATCGACAGCGCACTGCGCAAAATTGAAGCCGTGCGCCAACGCATTACCGCCAGCGGCAAAGACATTCGTCTGGAGGTCGACGGCGGTATCAAACCCGACAACATTCGCCGCGTGGCCGACGCAGGCGCAGATGCTTTTGTAGCGGGCAGCGCGATTTTTGGCAAGCCTGACTACAAAGCTGTGATCGACCAGATGCGCGCTGCGCTGAAGTAGCCCGAGCGCTTGAAATCTACAGTCAAAAAATAGGCAGTTGAAAAATATGCACTTGAACCTGCGCGATTTTGACGCGGTGATTGTCGACCTTGACGGCACCATGATCGACACTTTGAGTGATTTTGAAATCGCGCTGAACCTGACTTTGGCAGATTTTGGCTATGCGCCAGTCGATCGTAATTTTATTGAACACACGATTGGCAAAGGTAGTGAGAATTTAATCCGTAAAACCCTAGAATTTGTGAAAAATAGGCCAGTAGTCCAAGTATCTATTGCTCAATTAGCTATTAAAAATGTAGCAAATGGGGCAGACAATTCAGCCACCTTTGATGCGGCGCTTGCACGCTACCAGCACCACTACCTGGCCATCAACGGCCAAGCTAGCAAGGTGTACGCAGGAGTGGTCGAGGGTTTAAACGCTTGGCGCACCGCTGGCTTGAAGATGGCTTGCTTAACTAATAAGCCCAGTGCGTTTGCGTTGCCACTGCTCAAGCTCAAAGGCTTAGACGGTTACTTTAGCCATGTATTTGGCGGCGACGCGTTTGAGCGTAAAAAGCCTGATCCTATGCCGCTACTAAAAACCTGCGAAGCGCTAGGAACACAGCCCGCTCGTACCTTGATGGTGGGTGACAGCAGTAACGACGCACAGGCCGCGCATGCGGCAGGTTGCCCAGTAGCACTGGTCAGCTACGGCTATAACCATGGTGAGCCCATTCGCACAGTATCAGCAAACTGGCATGTAGACAGTTTTACCCAGCTCTCGGCGCTGCTAGGCACCTGATCTGTCTTAGGTCGCTTTGCTAAGACGCTTTACCCAACAAAGCGTCTTTGAGTTTCCAGTCGGCAGGACTTGGGCCCAGCCAAATACGCATCATTGCGTTGAAAAACTCAGGCTCTTTAAATGGCTCACCAAATCGTTTGCCTTTGATAGTGAGGATAGTGCCCGTGCCTGGTAACCAGTCGATGCTGAATGTGTCACCCGGTTTCATATTTTTGTAGTCGCTGAACATCTGGCTCATGCGCAGGAGCGAGGGTACCACTTTAGAAAAATCTTTTTTGTCCATGTTGTCCTCTAGGCCGCGTGAGAAAAGTTTGACCAGCTCGCCTGAGTCAATATCACGCAGTATGGTGATATCAAGACGCTTGTTGCCCGGCGCAGACAGTACCTCCTCGGTAGTATTAGCTTTTTTCCCAAGATACAGACCTGCCGTATAAACTTTGAAAATGGCTTTAATACGAGTTCCTGCGCCATTCAGCTGCAGTTTTTCGCCGCCTAGGGTGTAATCTGCCTCGTATTTCACGCCTGATACGGTGGTTTGCGCCAGTGCAGGCATTGCTGCTAAAGCGGCAGCCAGCAGCAGGGCAAAAAAAGATTTTTTATATATCGACATAATGATTCTCCATAAAAAAGCACGAATTTTCTTATTTAAAGTTTAGTGTCACGTGCTTTAAGCCAAACGCACCACAGGGTTTTTACGACTTTGCCTGTAATTTACAATGGTGTCCTGTTTTCTACCACCTACTTTTTGCTCTGCTACACTAATCAAATTATGTCAACGAGCTTCAACATCACAAACAGCTGCGCACTCGTGCGGGGAGCTTGGCTTTGGCGTACGCCAACCGTTTAGCCTGATGTCATGCAGCGCTATGCTGCGTCCGCGCTGTGTTGTGACCCAACAGCCCAGCACCTCGTTAGAACCCGCCCCAAGGCTTGCAACCCCTAAGTTGCAATTATCCAAGCCTCACGGGCCGCCCGCGCAGAGGCCATACCATGATCACCGAACTAGAATTTAAAAGCCTGCAATCCCAAGGCTTTAACCGCATACCACTGGTAGCGCAGGCGTTTGCCGATTTAGAAACCCCGCTCTCGCTGTACCTGAAATTAGCGCACAGCAAAAACCAAGGCAAGCATTCTTTTTTGCTTGAATCTGTGGTGGGTGGCGAGCGCTTTGGCCGGTACAGCTTTATCGGCTTGCCCGCACGCACTGTGCTGCGGGCCAGCGGCTTTGGCGCAGATGCTGCCACGCAGGTGCATACCGATGGCGTGCTGGTAGAGACCTTGCCTGGTAATCCGCTCGACGCTATTGCTGCCTTCCAAAGTCGCTTCAAGGTTGCGCTGCGCCCCGGCTTGCCGCGCTTTTGTGGTGGCTTGGCAGGCTATTTTGGCTACGACACGGTGCGCTACATTGAAAAAAAGCTAGAAGCATCGTGCCCGCCCGACACACTAGGCTGCCCCGACATCATGCTGCTGCTGTGTGAAGAGCTGGCCGTGATCGACAACCTGTCGGGCAAGCTTTATCTGATTGTGTATGCCAACCCATCTGAGGCCGAGGCCTATTCACAGGCTAAAAAACGCCTGCGTGAATTGAAAGACCAGCTGCGTTACAGCGTCACCGCGCCCGTGGTCAAACAGTCACAAGACTACCCGGTAGAGCGTGAGTTTGCCAAAGCCGATTATTTAAAAGCCGTGGGCAGCGCTAAAGAGATGATTGCGGGCGGCGACTTTATGCAAGTGCAAGTGGGCCAGCGCCTCAAAAAGCGCTACACCGAATCACCACTGTCTTTGTACCGCGCCCTGCGATCGCTGAACCCATCGCCCTACATGTACTACTACCATATGGGCGATTTTCATATCGTTGGTGCATCGCCTGAAATTTTAGTCAGGCAAGAGGTTGTTGCAACAGGTGAGACCAAAATCACCATCCGCCCGCTGGCAGGCACACGCCCCCGCGCGGCATCGCCCGAGGCTGACAAAGCCGTAGAAGCCGAACTGCTGGCCGACCCCAAAGAGCGCGCCGAACACGTCATGCTAATCGACCTGGCCCGCAATGACATTGGCCGCATCGCCAAAATCGGCAGCGTCAAAGTAACCGAAGCTTTTGCAGTAGAGCGCTATAGCCACGTCATGCACATTGTTAGCAACGTCGAAGGTATTTTGAACGATGGGCCAGATGGACGATCTCTGGGAAGCATGGACGTGCTCAAAGCCACTTTCCCTGCAGGCACGCTGACCGGTGCACCCAAAGTGCACGCTATGGAAATTATCGACCAGCTCGAACCCACTAAGCGCGGCATCTACGGCGGTGCTTGCGGGTACTTAAGCTTTGCAGGCGACATGGACATTGCCATAGCCATTCGCACCGGCATCATCAAAGACGGCATGCTGTATGTGCAAGCTGCAGCGGGTGTAGTGGCTGATAGCGTGCCTGAACTGGAATGGAAAGAAACTGAAGCTAAAGCGCGAGCCTTGCTGCGGGCTGCTGAACTGGTAGAGGAGGGGCTGGAATGAATACGAATACC
>JAYTPK010000137.1:0-9961 GCA_043747295.1 Polaromonas sp.
GTAGGGGTCCAGGCTCATGTAGTGGTGGCGCACCAGCACTTGGCCGTCTTGCAGTGCAGGGGTAGTGGTGCTGACCAGTTTAAAGTTGGTGGCGTTCGCCTCACCAGTGGGGCGATTGTCTAAAAGCCATTGTTGATTTTGCATGGTGTGATCCTTCTGTTTACTATGAATTTTGTAGCAATATATGTAATAAATACTTGGACTACAAGCAGTTTTTATAGGTAAATAGGTGTTTTAAGATTGCTTTTTATCAATCTGAGGCGATCGGGTTCAAATCATGGATGCCTGCACCCGTAGGCAAGCGGCGCACATACTTAAAAGTGCCCGTGGCATGCGAGCACACTTTGCCTTGCGCATCAAAAATAGTCGCCTCAGTAAACGCCATCGTTGCCGTGCGGTGAATCAAGCGCCCTTTAGCCACCAGCGCGCCCACTGCGGGTTGCATAAAACTAGTTTTCATCTCGATAGTGACGATGCCCATGTTCAGCTCCACACTGCGCGCCGCATGCGCCATCACCACGTCCATCAGCGCCATGCTGGCACCGCCGTGGGTGACATTAAAGCTGTTTAGATGCTCAGGCAACGCGGTGTAATTAATCTGCGCCTGCCCACCTTCAAAACTGATCAGCTCAAAGCCTAGATGCTCAACAAACGGGATATGAACAGAAAACTTCATAGTTGAAAATCAACCGCCCGTCACTATCGACACGCCGCCGTCCACTGCCAGCCATTGGCCAGTGATGTGTTTGCCTGCAGCCGATGCGTACAGCAGGCACAGACCTTTTAAATCTTCGTCGTCGCCTAAACGCTTAAGTGGCGCGCCTTCTTTCAGCTTGTCTTCACCTAAAGCTTTCAGCGTACCCAGCGTCATCTTGCTAGGGAAAAAACCTGGGCAAATGGCGTTGACGCGAATGTTGTACTTACCCCATTCAGCAGCCAGCGCGCGGGTGAAGTTAATCACCGCACCTTTTGACGTGTTGTACGCAATGGTGTTCATGCCACTGGGGTTGCCGCCTAGGCCTGCAATGGAGGCGATGTTGATGATCGAGCCATTGTTTTTGCCGATCATGCTTTTTTTGGCGATGCGTTGGCTGAGTAAAAAATAGCCGCGCACGTTCAGGTTCATCACTTTGTCCCACGCGTCTGCGGGGTGGTCTTCTGCGGGTGCACCCCAAGCTGCGCCAGCGTTGTTGACCAAGATGTCCACAGCACCCATGCGCTCTAAGGTTTCATCGGCTAGGCGGTTAATTTCTTCGTCTTTAGCGCAGTCGGCGGCTATCCAGCGTGCGTCGATGCCTGCGTCTTGCAGCTCTGCGGTGGCTTCTTCTAAATCACTGGCTTTGCGCGATGACAACATGATCTTGGCACCCGCCTCGCCCAGAGCATGGGCCAGTTGCAGACCTAGGCCGCGCGAGCCGCCGGTGATGAGGGCTGTTTTGCCAGTCAGGTCAAATAGTTGTTGAATTTTGCGTGCTTGCATGAATGTCTCCTCAAATTTGAAAAGTAAAACTAAAAATTAAAATCTCGCGCCTTGTGTCGCGCCGTGCTGTGTACGTTGGTCGTATTCTTTATCGCGGTTTTTCAGGTTGTTGTACAGCTTGTCAAACTCGCTTTGCGCTATAGATTTGGCTTGGCCACAGGCAAAGTCGCCATAGCCTAAAAACTTTTCTTGCACCAAGCTGGCCAATTCATTGCCGTGCTGCACATGGCCTTCTTCATGCTGCTGTAGGGCGGCGTAATAGTCAGCCCAGCGTTGGCGCAGCGCGGGGGGCGCGGTGTCTTCGTCAGTCCATTTGGGCATCAATATTTCACCTTGCACGCTCAGGCGAATGCTGTCAAAACGGCACACATTGCCCTCTGTTCGGGTGGTGTATTTGTAGGCAATGTTCCAGCTGGCCAGACCATGAAAGCCCTTGGGCCCGCTGGCGCTGAGCGATTTAACCAAGCTGGCGTAGTCTTGGCCTTTGACGGGGTATCGGTTCCAGATAATTTTGGAATCGATGGCGGCTTGGTTTGAAGACATAGGTTTTAAATTAAGAGTACTGGCTGGTGCACCTACGGCGCAAGGTGCGTCGGTAAAAACGGTGCGGCCATCGACCATGCATTTGTGAACCTGCGCATGCAACTGTAGCGGCGCAGTACACGCCAGCAGGGCGGCACCCAAGCTGTTGGCACGCAACCAAGGCCTAGACGCAGCAGTGTGGTGGGGCGCAAACATAAGCAGAGCAATACCATTTATTTCATACGAGAACGAATGTAAATCAAGGCAGCGCCAAGCGCTGTCGCCAAGCTGCCAGACAGTACCAACGTATCTTGTGTGTGCCAACCTTCAGCAGTTTGACTACGACCCAAGGTAACGCCAGTTAGCACCGTAAGCAACCCGGTGTAAATGCACACCCAAGCAGCAGCTTGCACGCGCTTTTGCGCTTTGGTAGCTGGCAGTTTGATATCTTTGATCAAAGGCATAGTGTTATCCCCCTAGCCCTTGATTGTGACCGTGTTTTCAGGTCAATTTACCTATAAAAACAGGCTTAGCTCGCTAGGCGGTCAAAAGGCATCTTCTGGCAGATCAGCGCAGGTCATGTCACGGCTGGTAACCACAGCCAACCAAGCGTCTATTTTGGGTAATTCGTAATGGTAAAAATATTGGTTTGCGCCCGTAATACCTGCTCGACTAGCTACAGAATATGTAGCATCTGCCTCCTGCACTGCTAAGCTCACGTCTAGCCACATCCACGCCAACACGGTATGGCCAAAGGCTTGCATATAAGGCACTGCGTTAGGCAGCGCCTGTAGTGGGTTGCCAGTGGCCCAGGCAGCTTGGGTGGCGTTGCCAATTTTTTGCAATGCTACTGCCAGCGCCTTGGCATGCGCTGCCAGCGCGTTGACCTGTAATGCACGCTCTACAGTCGCTTGCATGCGCGCAGCCAACAGCTGCAGGCCCTTGCCACCCTCCATCAGCACCTTGCGGCCTAGCAGGTCCATCGCCTGAATGCCGTGGGTGCCCTCGTGGATCATGTTCAGCCGCTGGTCACGCCAATACTGCTCTACCGGAAAATCGCGCGTATACCCATAGCCGCCGTGAATTTGAATCGCCAAGCTGTTGGCCTCTAGGCAGTTTTCGCTCGGCCAGCTTTTGGCAATGGGCGTCAGCACCTCTAGCAGCAAGCGCGCTTCGTCAGCCGCCTCGGGTGTGCCGGTGTGCTGCTCGTCCACCAGCCGCGCGCAATACAGCTGCAGTGCTAACGCACCTTCGCAAATAGATTTTTGCGCTAGCAGCATGCGCTTAATATCGGCATGTTCGATCAATCGCACTTGCGGTGCAGACGCATCTTTGCCAGAGCTTTTGCCATCTTTCGGATTGGCCATCAGCCTGCCCTGCGGGCGATTTTTAGCGTAATCAAGCGAGGCGTAATAACCCGCCAAGCCCAGCATGGTGGCCGCCATGCCAATGCCAATGCGCGCCTCGTTCATCATGTGGAACATGCATTTGAGGCCTTCTCCGGGTTTGCCCACCAAATAGCCCACAGCACCAGCGCCACCTGTAAACGGGCCCTCACAGCCCACAGGGAACTTGCCTTCACCAAAGTTAAGCAGCGTATTGGTGGTACCGTGCCAGCCGAGCTTGTGGTTTAAGCCCGCCAGCGCCACGTCGTTACGCACTCCAGTTAATTCGCCTTTTGCATTGACCAACTTTTTAGGCACGATAAATAACGAAATACCGCGCGTGCCCGCAATCAGTTTGCCGTTCGGATCAGGAATTTTTGCCAACACCAAGTGCACAATATTCTCAGTCAGCTCATGCTCGCCGCTGGATATCCACATCTTGTTGCCGCGCAGGCGGTAGCGCGGGCCTAGCGCATCGCTTTCGAAATCTGCGCCGTCTGGCAACGCCTTAGTAGCAATATCACTCAATGACGAGCCAGCTTGCGGCTCAGACAAACACATCGTGCCCGCCCAACGCCCATTAAATTCATTGGCAGCAAACACATCTTTTTGCATCTGCGTACCAGTGGCCATAATGCAATTGGCATTGCCCGTAGTCAGCAAGTTGGAGCTAATAGAAATAGATGCCACAGCAAAAAAGCTGTTCGCTGCCGCGTCCATCACATAAGGCAACTGCATACCGCCCTGCGCATAGTCTTGCGCAGCCGCCAACATGCCCGACTCTACATAAGCCGCGCGCGCATCGTGCGTAGCCTGAGGTAATACCACCCGCAAAGCACCTTGCTCATCCACCTCGGTGCGCGGCTGCTGTGTGTCTACCAAGCGATTAAACGGTGCGTACTTCTCGCGCGCAATGCGCTCGCAAGTATCCATCACCGCATTAAAGGTCTCACGCGAATGGTCGGCAAAACGCTCGCGTTGATTCAACGAATTTACGCCTAGCCAGTCGTAAAGCAAAAAATCCAGTGTAGATCGCAGCTTCATTATTTCAAACCAGTAATCTGACTGTTCAACTCAAGCAACATAGCCACTTTCGCACCGCCTTGTTTGGCCAAGTGGGGATTAGCACGCCACATCTCCACCATAAATTCACGAGTCTCATCGCAACGATTAAGCACGGCCAACAGAACCTCTTGAGAGATAGTTTTTGGTAAATCGAGTTTGGGATGTGGGCTATGCATTGGGATCCTCTCCCAGTTTGATTTTTTCCAAGGCGATGATATCAAGCTGATCTTTCGGTCGGTTTGCGATTCGCTTCATTATCAATAAATGATCTATCGAAGCTACTTTGATTTTTCTGCCAAAGAGTTCACCATCCACTGCGTCAACCAACAAATTATCGAAACTAACCTCTGGCCTAATTAGCACATCAATGACACTGCCCGCTAGAGTGGGCTCACGCAGAGCAAACGTCAACATTCCTTTTTCTCGATGCCAGCGCTCAATTTGGTCAGCATCCTTTAAAGACTCAATGGCAACAGGATTCACCGGAGAGAATCCGAGATTTTTTGCCACATTGATAAATCTGTTGAGGTTCTCGTCATTCATTGCCAATACTAGATCAATGTCGTAAGTCATGCGCATGTAGCCGTGCAACTGCACAGCCATTCCACCAACCAAGACAAAATCAACGTTGTGCTGAGACAAAGTGCCCAGAAGCTCTGCTGTTTTCATATTTGTCGATTACAGCACCTCAAAAATACCCGCAGCGCCCATACCACCGCCAATACACATCGTCACGCACACGCGCTTGGCACCACGGCGTTTGCCTTCGATGAGGGCGTGGCCTGTTAAGCGTTGACCGCTCACGCCGTAGGGGTGGCCCACTGCAATAGCGCCGCCGTTGACGTTGAGCTTGTCATCAGGAATGCCCAGCTTGTCGCGGCAGTAGATCACTTGCACAGCGAAGGCTTCATTGAGCTCCCATAAATCAATATCACTGACTTTCAAACCTAAACGCTTCAAAACCTTAGGGATGGCAAACACAGGGCCAATGCCCATTTCGTCAGGCTCTCAGCCTGCTACAGCAAAACCCAAAAAGCGGCCGAGCGGCTTTAGACCACGCTTGGCAGCCAGCTCTTCGCTCATCACCACGCAAGCACCTGCGCCATCAGAAAACTGGCTGGCATTGCCAGCAGAAATCAGCCCACCAGGCAAGGCAGAACGTAAGCCGGTGATGCCTTCAAAAGTAGTGCCGTCGCGGATGCCTTCGTCTTTGGATACAGTCACCTCTTTGGTCATCAAACCCATCACCTTGTCAGCCACACCTGCCTTGACTGTGATAGGCGCAATTTCAGCATCAAACAAGCCGGCGGCCAGCGCTGCAGTTGCGCGCTGCTGGCTGCGCGCACCGTAGTGGTCCATTGCATCGCGGGTGATGTTGTAGCGCTTGGCAACTTGCTCAGCGGTTTGCAGCATGTTCCAGTAAATTTCGGGCTTTTTCTTGGCCAAGGCTGGGTCAGCCAGCATGTGCTGGTTCATCTCTTGCTGCACGCAGCTGATGCTCTCTACACCACCGGCCACATACACGTCGCCTTCACCTGCGATGATGCGCTGGGCCGCAAGCGCAATGGTTTGCAAACCAGAGGAGCAAAAGCGGTTGACCGTCATACCTGAGGTGGTGATCGGGCAGTCGGCCATGACTGCGATTTGGCGCGCGATGTTCGCACCTGTGGCACCCTCGGGGTTGGCGCAGCCCATGATGACGTCGTCTACCTCGGCAGCGTCGATGCCTGCGCGTTGGATGGCGTGCTTGACAGCGTGGCCTCCTAAGGTTGCACCGTGGGTCATGTTGAAAGCGCCCTTCCAGCTTTTAGCCAGTGGCGTGCGTGCGGTGGATACGATAACAGCGGAAGTCATATTGGATACTCCTGATACTTAAGATTTTATTTAGATAGCCACAGCGCAACTAGCGCCAAGGCGGCAGGCAAAGCCTGCACATAAAGAATTTTTTTACTAGCCGTAGCAGCGCCATACAGGCCTGCAATCAGCACGCAAATCAAAAAGAACAGCTTGAATGCAAAGCCTGCATCTCCCATCACCAAACCCACCACCAAACCAGCAGCCAAAAAACCGTTGTACAGCCCTTGGTTAGCTGCCAGCACTTTGGTAGCGGTTGCACCCTCTTGGGTATTGCCAAAAGCCTTCAGGCCCAATGGCTTGTCCCAATAAAACATTTCTAACACCATGAAATACACATGCAGTACCGCAACTAGTGCAATCAATACAAAAGCGACAGTAGACATGGCAATATCCTAGGTGATAGGCGCGATGGGTGGGACGGGCTTAGCTAGCTGCGCTGAAAGTTTTGCCTTCAGATGCCAAGCGCGCAAGCAGTGGTGCAGGTTTCCAAAACTCGGCATCATCATTAGGGTTCTTGGCAAAGCTGTTCATCGCCATGCACACGTTAAACAATCCCAACTGGTCTGCGTAATGCATCGGGCCACCACGGTAGATGGGGAAGCCATAGCCAGTGAGGTACACCATGTCAATGTCGCCTGCTTTGCTGGCAATGCCTTCTTCTAAAATGTGTGCGGCTTCGTTAACCAATGAAAATACCAGGCGCTGCACGATTTCTTCGTCGCTGATTTTGCGTGGGGCTAAGCCAATGGCTTTGCGGTGCTTGTCGATCATTTGTGTGACTACATCAGACACCAGCGCATCGCGCTTACCAGGCACGTAGTCGTACCAGCCTGCGCCGGTCTTTTGGCCGTAGCGGCCTAGCTCGCACAAAAGGTCGGCAGTTTTGCTGTACTTCATTTTTGGCTTTTCCTGGTAACGGCGCTTGCGAATCGCCCAGCCAATGTCGTTACCTGCCAAGTCACCCATGCGGAATGGGCCCATAGCAAAACCAAACTTTTCAACGGCTTTGTCGATCTGCGCAATGCTTGCGCCCTCTTCTAACAAAAATCCTGCTTGGCGGCTGTATTGCTCGATCATGCGGTTGCCAATAAAGCCGTCGCACACGCCAGACACTACAGAGGTCTTTTTAATCTTTTTACCCAGCGCCATGACGGTTGCTAAAACGTCTTTAGCCGTCTTTTTGCCGCGTACCACTTCTAGCAGCTTCATCACGTTGGCTGGGCTAAAAAAGTGGGTGCCAATCACGTCCTGCGGGCGCTTGGTAAAGCTGGCAATTTTGTCCATGTCCAGTGTGGATGTGTTGGACGCCAGGATAGCGCCCTTCTTCATCACGCGGTCTAGCTCTTTGAAAACTTTTTCTTTCACGCCCATTTCTTCAAACACGGCTTCAATCACCATGTCAGCGTCTTTCAAGTCGTCATAGCTGAGCGTGGTGGAAAGCAATGCCATGCGCTGCTCATACACCGCTTGCTTGAGTTTGCCTTTGGCAACTTGCGATTCATAGTTTTTACGAATAATGCCAATGCCCTTGTCCAAGGCCTCTTGCTTCATCTCCAGCATTTTGACTGGGATGCCAGCATTCAAAAAGTTCATGCTGATGCCGCCGCCCATGGTGCCCGCACCAATCACAGCAATAGACTTAATGTCGCGCTTTGGTGTGTCTTCTGGCACGTCCGGTATTTTGCTGGCTGCGCGCTCTGCAATAAACAAGTGGCGCAAAGCGCGGCACTCGGGTGTCCACATCAGATTAATAAAAATCTCGCGCTCAATCGCCATGCCAGCATCAAACTTATTTTTAGTCGCTGCCTCTACAGCGTCTACGCACTTTGCAGGCGCTGGGTAGTTTTTGCTCATGCCCTTGACCATGTTGCGTGCGAACTGAAAATACGCGTCGCCCAGAGGGTGGCGACAAGGCAGGTTGCGCACCAGTGGCAAAGGTGATTTGTCTTTAGCGTGCGCACCAGCTTTGTCGCGTGCCATGGCTATAGCTTCGTCGATCAACGACTCTGCAGATTGGGCCATTTTGTCGATCAGCTTTTGACCAGGCAACATGGCCAGCATTTCGCTCTTCACAGGCTCGCCACTAACAATCATGTTCAATGCAGCTTCTACGCCCAGCACACGCGGCAAGCGCTGCGTGCCGCCTGCACCGGGGATAAGACCCAGCTTGACTTCAGGCAGCGCCACATTGCAGCCAGGGGCCATCACGCGGTAATGGCAGCCCAATGACAGCTCTAAGCCGCCGCCCATGCAGGTAGTGTGCACGGCAGCGACAACGACTTTAGGCGAGTTCTCGCAAGCCAAAATTAGGCTGAGCAAATTAGGCTCTTGCAAAGACTTGGGCGAACCAAATTCTTTGATATCTGCACCACCCGAGAAGGCCTTGCCAGCGCCTGTCACCACGATGGCGACAATTTTGCTGTCTAGCTGTGCCTTGGCCAGCGCAGCCACAAAGGCTGTGCGGGTGGCTAAACCCAGGCCGTTAACGGGCGGGTTGTTCAGGGTGATCACTGCCACGTCACCGTGGGCTTTATATTCTGCCGTCATGGCTATCCTCTCAAACGTTAGAACTTAAAAATCAAAAGTCTGCAAATTGTCCGCAAACTTGCGAGTTGTCTAGTGTGCTGCAAATTACAAAAAAGTACGACCGTTCTTTTTTATCATTTTAAGCAGATTCTGCAGGCTAAGGCCAGAGGCTTGTCACGCAAGTATCACGGCGTAGGTATTTAAGAGCCAAATATGGCTGTAGTCCAAGTATCTATTGATCAAGCAGCTATTAATAGCATAGCAAATGCATTGCAATTGTGCAAGCCAGATTAAACTTCCAGCCACTCTTTGCGGATATAGGTGTCTGCGCGCAGGCCATCCGGTGTGCCTTGAAAAACAATGCTGCCGTGCCCCATCACTAAGGCACGGTCTGATATTGCCATAGCGATGGTGAGTTTTTGCTCAATCAGCAGCACTGACACACCACGCTTTTTCAGCTCTTGCAGGTACTGCGCTACCAGTTCAACAATTTTAGGGGCCAGACCTTCGGTGGGCTCGTCGATGATGATGAGATCGGGGTCGCCCATCAAAGTGCGGCACAGGGTCAGCATTTGCTGCTCGCCGCCGCTCATCACTCCCGCCTCGGTGTGCTGGCGCTCTTTAAGGCGAGGAAACATGTTGTACATATCGTCAAAACCCCAGCGGGGATTTTTAGCACCACGTTTTTGGCCCAGCATCAGGTTTTGGTGCACAGTCAACGTAGGGAATATGTCGCGGTTTTCTGGCACATAGCCTATGCCCATGTGGGCCACTTCAAAAGCTTTTTTGCCTGCAATTTGCTGTTCTTTCCAAAGCATGGAGCCCGTGCAGTCCACTAGGCCCATGATGGCCTTGGCTGTGGTGCTGCGGCCTGAGCCGTTGCGGCCTAGCAAAGCCACAATTTCACCTGTGTTCACTTCAAAATTCACGCCATGCAGCACATGACTTTTGCCGTAGTAGCCGTGTAGATTTTCTATTTTTAAAAGTGTGGTCACGATCAGTGCCCCCCTTGCGCATCGGCGATATGCGAGCCTAGGTAGGCCGCTTGCACCTTGGCGTTAGCACGCACGGCCTCGGGCACGTCGTAGGCCAGCACTTCGCCATACACCACCACGGCTATTTTGTC
>JAYTPK010000138.1:0-3631 GCA_043747295.1 Polaromonas sp.
ACGGTAGAAGACCGCGACCGCGCGCAGGGCATTTATTTTGTACGCTATGTTGCGCCGACGGACAAAAAAGAGCCTGGCTTTTTTGCTAAGATTTTCAGCAGCACGCCAGACGCAGCGCCATTGAAATACCGCATTGTGGTCAAAGGAGCGGCCGAATCGACCACGGTGTCGGTGCTGAACGCGGCGGGAACGGCTGACAGCTCAGACAATGCCAAGCGCATCGTCAAAGTGATTGCTGACGATTTGAAATAATCCAGACATTAGCCATGGAAATTTCGCAAACCACCTAGGTTTGCGAAATTTTTATGCTCTGGCAGGCTTGTGGCTTAGGCTGAAATTTAAACCCTAGCCAAGCCGCACCAGTCTTATAGCCCAATCGCCGCGATGCCTGCGCGCGCAATCTGCGCGTCTTCTGCCGACTTCACGCCGCTCACGCCTACTGCGCCCAAGCAATGGCCGTCTTTCATCACCGGCACGCCGCCCTCTAGCATGCCTTCAATCACGGGCGCGCTTAAAAAGCTGGTGCGCCCACCATTGATGATGTCTTCATAAATTTTAGTCTCGCGCCGGCCCAGCGCGGCCGTGTGTGCCTTGGCAGGGCTGATGTGGGCCGACACGGCTGGTGCACCGTCCAGGCGCAGCATGCCCAGCATGTGGCCGCCGTCGTCTACCACGGTGATGGTCACAGCCCAGTTGTTTTTGGCCGCTTCGGCCTCAGCAGCGGCCAGGATGGCTTTAACGTCGGAGATTTCTAAAAATGCTTTGTTTTTCATACAAGTGGTGGGTTAATTTGAATCAAAATGACCAGTTAAGCATAACGCCTTAGCGCTGTGCAGATGCATGCAGCCCAGTTAAAAGAATCCATACAAAAAGTAGGTCACCTGCTGGCTGACGGTAGCGCAGATAGTTGGTTTAACTTTAAAATGTGGTGTGGCGTATAAATATATGCTGTACTACGGTTTCAAAGGAGAATTTCATGTCCGATAACGTTCAGTCCATCGACTATTCCAATGGCGCGCTATCTAGCGGCGCACAACGCAACAAAGTGTTGCGCAATACCTACTGGCTGCTCGCACTGAGCATGTTGCCCACTGTATTGGGCGCTTACTTGGGTATAGCCACAGGCATAACACGCTCACTGGGCGGTGGCTTGGGCTTGATTGTGTTCCTGGCGGGTGCGTTTGGCTTTTTGTACGCTATTGAAAAGACCAAAAACTCTGCCGCGGGCGTGCCTGTGCTGCTGGCCTTTACTTTCTTTATGGGTTTGATGCTGTCTAGCATGCTTTCCAGAGTTTTAGGCTTTAAAAACGGCCCTTCGCTCATCATGACCGCATTTGGCGGCACAGCAGGTATTTTCTTTGTCATGGCCAGTTTGGCCAGCGTCATCAAGCGCGACCTCTCCGGCATGGGCAAGTGGTTGTTTGTGGGTGCTGTAGTTATTCTGGTAGGCGGCATCATTAATGTGTTTGTCGGCTCCACCATGGGCATGGCTGTGATCAGCATGATGGCCATGGCAGTTTTCTCTGCCTACATGCTGTATGACCTAAAGCAGATCATGGACGGCGGCGAGACCAACTACATCAGCGCCACGCTGGCTTTGTATCTGGATATCTTCAACGTGTTCCAGAGCTTGCTGGCACTACTGGGCATCTTTGGCGGCGAGCGCGACTGATAGCCTGTACTGTCTACCAGCAAAAAGCCTCATATTTCTGAGGCTTTTTTTGTTTCTAACCTATGCAAAATCTGCTCGAACAGCTCTTTTTTTAATAGCATGATTCGTTATCAAATAGTACTTGCCAACTACCTTTAGCAGATATCTTGCAGATTCAGCAGGCGTAAAAAAAGCCCCCGAAGGAGCTTAATTTAGCTTCCCGAAGGAAGCATATTTGCTGAAGTTCAGAATTACTTCTTAGCGTCGCTTGCAGCGCCCATGGCGGCTTTGGCAGCATCAGCAGCAGCGTTACCGGCAGCTTTGGCAGCGTCGCCAGCAGCAGTAGCGGCAGTGCCAGCAGCTGTTTTAGCGGCATCGGCAGCAGCACCAGCAGCGCCAGTAGCGCCAGTAGCAGCAGCGGCTGCAGCACCGGCAGCGGCGCCAGCAGCAGCACCTGCGGCAGATGCGGCGCTAGATGCGGCACCAGCAGCAGACGAAGCTGCGTCTTTAGCGGCTTCAACAGCAGGCGCAGCAGCTGCGGGGGCAGCAGCAGGTGCAGCAGGCGCAGGAGCCACTTCTTTTTTTCCACAGGCGGCCAATGCAACTGCAGCCAACAACGATGCCAATACGAGGGTCTTTTTCATTTTGATTCCTTGATTAAACTAATTAAAAAACAATTTCCGGGAAATTGTCAAAGCTGTAAGCCTTGACGAGCACAAAGGACTCGAGCTCTGTATGCTCAGCCTCAGATTATAGCTTGAGTCACGTTACAACTTCAAATACATAGCAATCAACCCGCACAAACGCGTGACTAGCTGTAAGCAGTGGGTTGATTTGCAGCATTTTTGCATCAGATCAAATCACCGTGGATCTGGGCTGAATCTTGGGCTGTTAAAAATGCCTATAGGCACGAACGCAGCCTGTGTGCTGGCTAGCTTTGCTCAATCCGCTTACGCCCTGCTGCGGGGATGCTGCAGCCGCCACACACGGTATGCCGACGCGGTAGCTGCCAAGGCAATGGCCAGCGTTACCCAAAACACGCTGGCCAGGCCCCACTGCGTGGTGAGGTAGCCACCCGCTACACCACCCAGTACACCAGGCAAGCCGTAGCCAATCACCGTATACAGTGCCTGCCCACGCCCACGCAGATGGCCCGGGAAATGGTGCGACAGCAGTGCAATGCACACAGTATGGTGCGCTGCAAAAGTAATAGCGTGCAGCGCCTGGGCCAGCAGCGCAATAACCAAAATTGATGCGCCTGCAGCGGTTAATCCCATGCGCAAGGCGGTAACCGCCGCTGTAATGACCAGCCACGCACTGAGGCTAAAGCGCGGCAGCCAGCGCCCTTGGCTGTAGAACCAGGCAATTTCCACCACTACCGACACCGCCCACAGCAGGCCAATGGTGGTTTTGCTGTAGCCCAGCTCGTCCAAATACAGCGACAGGTAAATATAGATACCCATGTGCGCGAGGATGTGCAAAAACACGGTAATAAACAGCCAGCGCACGGCGCTGTGTTGCAAGATAGGCCAGATAGCCACGCGGTGGTGCGCTGACGCGCGCTCTTCTTTCACATCGGGCAGCCACCACGTACTTAACATCAAAGCCGCCATGGTCACCACCGACCACAACGGAAAAGCGCGCATGCCAAACCGCTCAAACCACCAGCCTGCGGCAAACACCGTGACTAAAAACCCTGCAGATCCCCACAACCGCACACGACCGTAACGTTGGGTGTCAAAGCTGCCGCCGCTGGTGACCATCTGCGCCATGGCTGCCTCGCTCATGGGCATCATGGCGCTGGAGTGGATGAGCATCACCACCAGCACCACGGCAATCCACACCACGCTGCCCTGCGCCCACCACAGGCAGGCTGACGCCACCAAAGCGGCCAGCGCGCTGTAGCGCAGCAGTTTCACCCGCTCGCCCGTACGGTCGCTCAGCCAGCCCCAGCCGTAGGGCGCAAACAAACGCGTGGCC
>JAYTPK010000139.1:0-25125 GCA_043747295.1 Polaromonas sp.
ACGAGTTGCACCACGGTGTGGAAATTACTGACCCTGCGATTGTGGCGGCAGCAGAGCTATCACATCGTTATATCACCGACCGTTTTTTGCCTGATAAAGCTATCGACTTGATTGACGAGGCCGCAGCCAAAATCAAAATTGAAATCGACTCCAAACCCGAAGTGATGGACAAGCTAGATCGGCGCATCATCCAATTAAAAATTGAACGTGAAGCCGTCAAGCGTGAGAAAGACGAGTCGTCTAAAAAGCGTTTTGGTTTAATTGAACTAGAAATCGTCAAGCTGCAAAAAGAAGCCGCTGATTTAGAAGAGATTTGGAAATCTGAAAAAGCCCAAGCCCAAGGCAGCGCGCACATTAAAGAGGCCATGGACAAGCTGCGTTTTCAGATTGAAGAGCTAACGCGCAAAGGCGACTTTAACGCTGTGGCCGAGCTGCAATATGGCAAACTGCCCGAGCTGGAAAAACAATACAAAGACGCGCAGGACAAAGAAGATGTTAAAAATAAAAACGCTAAAGCCGCAGGCCGCCCCACGCTGCTGCGCACGCAGGTTGGCGCTGAAGAAATTGCCGAAGTAGTAGCGCGCGCCACAGGCATACCAGTGTCTAAACTGATGCAAGGCGAGCGTGACAAGTTGCTGGTGATGGAGCAAAAGCTGCATGAACGCGTGGTGGGCCAAGGCGAGGCGATTGAAGCCGTGTCGAACGCTATTCGCCGCTCACGCGCAGGCCTGTCTGACCCGAATCGCCCCACAGGTTCGTTCTTGTTTCTCGGCCCCACAGGCGTAGGTAAAACTGAGCTGTGCAAAGCGCTAGCAGGCTTTTTGTTTGACAGTGAAGATCATTTGATTCGTATCGACATGAGCGAGTTTATGGAAAAGCACAGCGTGGCCCGCATGATTGGCGCGCCCCCCGGCTACGTGGGCTACGAAGAGGGCGGCTACTTAACCGAGGCCGTGCGCCGCAAACCCTACAGCGTGATACTGCTAGACGAGGTAGAAAAAGCCCACCCTGACGTGTTTAACGTGCTGCTGCAAGTGCTAGACGATGGCCGCCTGACCGACGGCCAAGGCCGCACCGTGGACTTTAAAAACACCATCATTGTGATGACCAGTAATATAGGCAGCCACATTATTCAAAGCATGGCGGGTAAGCCTTACGACGAGATGAAAGATGCGGTATGGGACGAGCTGAAAAATCACTTCAGGCCCGAGTTTTTAAACCGCATCGACGAAACCGTGGTGTTCCACGCGCTGGATGCGCAGCACATTGAAGCCATTGCCAAAATTCAGCTGAAAACGCTGACGCAGCGTTTAGAAAAGATGGACCTGGGCTTAGAAGTGTCTGCCCAAGCGGTGGCCGAGCTGGCCAAGGTAGGCTTTGACCCCGTGTTTGGTGCCAGGCCGCTCAAGCGCGCTATCCAGCAGCGCATTGAAAACCCGCTGTCCACACTGATTTTAGAAGGCCGCTTTGCACCGAAAAGCACCGTGGTGGTGGGCGTAGACCCTATCCAAGCGCCGGGGGTCTTTAAGTTCACTGGCCAGTTACCAGTTGGCGCGGCGGCAGACGCAGTCAAGCCCGCTTGATGTCAAGTTAACATCACACTATGAATATCGTTATTCTTTTTTTAGTTCGTGCACTGCTGATCGTGGCAGGTTTAATTTTTGCTGCCAGCTTAATCGTGCTGATGCTGGTTTTGTTAGTGCTGTGGTGCGTGCGTGCCCTGTGGTGCAAGCTAACTGGTCAGCCCGTGAACCCATTTGTCATGCGCATGGGCCCTCGTGCTGGATTTAATCAGGTATTTAAACGTGCACAGCGTGGTGAAGCAGGTTCCAGTAAACCTAACCGCAGTGGCATGGACGATGTAACGGACGTAGAACCAAAGCGTTGATTTTGTACATAAAAAAAGCCTGTGCAACTTATCGTCGCACAGGCTAGTTTAAAAACTGATGTATCAAACAACCAAAGCTTTTTCTACGTCCATGATCTTGTAGCGGGCCATAGCTAGGTTGGATTTAGATTTGTCTAGTACTGCGTAGATAAACAGACCCGGCTTGTGAGGGATCAAGCGGATGATGTGGTACTGGGTATCAAGCGTGATCAAAATATCTTCGATGCTGCCTGTGATGCCCAAAGCCTTCATGGTCTTTAGTTTGGCACGCACTACTTCAGTGTTGCCTGCGGCTGCTACGTCTAGGTTAACGCCGCCACCCGCTTTACCCAGCACCATGCCACTGTTGGCATCTACTAAGCACATTGCGCCTGCTCCGTCGATTTGCATCAAAGCTTCAAGTGTTTCATTTACGTTTGCCATAATTTTCCTTGTATGTTGAAGGTGCTGAAGAATTAAATAGCATCCACGGTTTCAGCACCCTCATGGGTAACCGGGGGATGAATAGAAATTTTTGCTTTAAGTTGTTGCAGGTAACAAATCTTGTATCGCTGATTTAGAAAAATACAGCACTTGGCCTATCACACAGTCTTTGCCGGCAACAATGCACATCGTCAGCGCTAATGTAAGGTTGGGTATTTGCATAATCACAATCAAGCCCTCTGAAGCATCCACAATGATGTTATTGCAGTTGCCCAGTTGGCTTTCTTCTCCCACTAATGCGCCCAGTGCTGCAAACGAGCTGGCCATGGCTGAGAGCCTGGATGTTTGGGCTGCGTTTTGAACTTGTGATGCAACCTCGTAGCCATCCTCCGTGGAGATAACTACAGCTTTGACTCCTTTAACTTCGCGCATGATATGTTCAACTGCGCTCTTGGCCAGGGTAACTAGTTTAGGGTCAAGTGTCATAAGTTCAGGGGTTAGTTTTTCGTTTCGAGTTGCAGCATGAGTAGCTCTAGCAGTTGCACTACTTGGTCGTTGTCGCGTACATCGGTGGGTATCACAGGGCACAGTACGCCGCGCGACTGCATGTGGTCTGCAAACTGCTCCATGCCAGGGCTGGGGTGAGTCTCGGTGCGGCCCACGGCCACTACGCAGGCGGTTTGCTGGATGAGGTCTTTAAATCCATCTAGGTACATATCTAAATCAGCTAAGGGTGCAGGCCTACGGTTGTCTATCAATATGATGAGGCCCAGCGCACCTTTGGACAAAATTTGCCACATAAACTCAAAGCGCACTTGGCCAGGTGTGCCGTACAGGCGCAGCTTGTCGCCACCCTCTAACGTTAGCTCACCGTAGTCTAGGCCTACGGTGGTAGTTAGCTTGCCAAGTGATGCGTCGGTATTGCGCACATCGGTGTTCATGGGCGGTATTTGGCTGACCGCGTTGATAGCAGTTGTTTTGCCGGCACCAGCTACGCCGGTAAATAGTATTTTGTGCTCCATGGCCTAAATTATTGGATTTTCTTAAGGGCTAGAGCATTGCGAATGCGGGCAAACAACCCTGACAACGCAGGTGCAGTGGTCTTTATAGGCTCAGTTGATAAATGCAGGTCACTGAACGCGCTGTTGGCAGCTTGGTCGCTATTAGTTGCTGGCACAGAGTGAATTTGAATCATCTGCACCAAACCGGTGGTTTTCAAGTCCTGTACAAAACCTTCGCAAACTGAGACCGGGAGGCTAGAGTAGTCAGCCAGCTGGCCTATGGTTAAAGGTTTGCCCAGGAGCAAGGTAGCCATACGCATGCGCTCTTTTGTGCCCAGCATGTTTACGCGCGGCCAGCGCGTTAAGCGGTATGACTCGGGGTAGCGCTGGGAGGTTGCGGGCTTGTCTCTAACTACTCGGGAGCTTAATATTTTGCTACCTAGTTGGTTCAGCGCAGCTTCAATGTTCAGTGGCACCAGCGGTAGGTTCAGGCTAGCGGATGCGTTATCGCTAGAGCCGCCTACGGTCAAAACTTGTCTGCGTTCGCTTGAGATCGAACCCTGGCTGGGCGGCTCAACGCCAGGTGCTACAACCCACAAATCAGCCATTTGCGGCAAGTAGTGCCATTGGTGCAAAGAGCGGTTATCTAAGAGCCGAACAAATGATTTGAACAACATCTCCTCGCGCGCAGGTAAGCCTATGATGCCGAAACGTAGTTGTGCGCGAGTAGGCATGGTTCTGATGCAGCGATTAGAGGGCGCGCACTGCCTGTGCAACGGGCGGTAATTCGTGCCCGCGAAGGTGCTGAATACCTAAAAAGTGCGTCACCACACCGGCCTGGTCTTTGATAGGCGATATAAATAATTCATTCATGAAAAGCGTGCCGTCTTTGCGGTAATTGCGCAGGGTAGCATAGCCATTGGTTTGGTTGCGAATGGCTAATTTGATGTCTGCCAAGGCTGGTTGATCCTTGTCTTGGCCTTGCAAAAATCGGCAATTGCGGCCGACAATTTCTGCCGATGTGTAGCCACTCATTGCTTCAAACATGGCGTTGACATAGACGATGGGCATGTCTGTCAAGCGTGCGTCTGACACTACAACACCCGCATTGATAGCCTGCCATTGGCGGTGTTGGTCTTGTTGCAGTTGCGCGGCCAGGATGGACGTAACGTCGGTGATGGTCAGTAGCTTAAATTCTTCGCCTGTGGCGGCTTGCACATTACGGTACTTAAACAGCAAATGCTGGGTGCCCGTTAAGCCTGTGCGCGTGAAATGGCTTTCATCGTCAAAGTTGACCGAGGTTGTGAGTGTGACAGGCCCGGACTGTTGATCAATCTTTGCCAGGAGCTCTACCCAACTGGCGTTGAGTGCCGCCACCCCATCTATTCCCAGCAGCTGACAAGCGGCTTGGTTGAGCATGACCACACAGCTTGCGCTGTCCAGCACGCACAGACCCATGTCAGATGACTCTAACCAGGCCGTCAATAGCGTGTTCTCCAACAAATCGTTGTCTCGGCTAGGAGACGGGGCACCGGTTTTAAAAAACATAGTTAATTTGCTTACGCACAGTAATTTAATCAAGCGTTTATTAGTCTTAAGTCTACAGTGTAGTGTTACGCAATCTAACATTTTGAGCGGATTTTTTTATTAATTACATTTACGTGTGACATTAAACACGCTGGTTTATCAGAGCTAAATAGTCTGTATTTTGATTCTCAAAAAATAATGCACAACGGCTGTGCGCGGCGATAATACAATTAACACTAAAGAGTTATTTTTATCGACGAAATAACGCAATGAGTTGATTGATTGCGGTATCAATCAACTCACGAAATGGCAGCGGCAAATACAGTGCGTCTCAATAACACCACAGTCAACGTCATAGTGGCGAATGCTGGCCTTGCAGGACTGTGAATAACAGCGCGTGATGCTTCCATGGCTGTTTTATCTATGAAAACCGCCTGTAGTCCAAGTATTCATTACATATTCAGCTATCAAAATTATAGTACTGGCAGTTAATAGAATTTAAGTATCGCTCCTGACTTGATGACTGCGCTTGCAATTAAAAGTGGTGGAGGCTTGGCTACGGCGGCAGAGTTGCCTTTCGCGGTGATGCCCATGGTGTTGAGGGCACCATTTTTGCGAGCTGCTGCTTTGGTCGGTAGTGTGAGCAGTGCTTGGGTCTCAAGCGATATGTCTTATTTGCGCTTTTCAAATCAGCTCGCGTCCCTCGCAGGGCGTTACCATCTAGCCATGAACACCGCTACGCTTAACACTGCTTCGCACGCCCCTATTCCTTTGCAGCAAGACGCCAAGATCATGGGCTTGGTGGGCTTAGCGCACGCCAGTTCTCACTTTGGGCACATGTTGCTGCCGCCGATGTTTCCGATTTTTATGCGTGAATTTGGGTTAACGTTTTCGCAAGTGGGGTTGTTGATGTCAGTGTTTTTTGTGGTTTCAGGCATTGGCCAGGCGCTGGCGGGGTTTTTGGTAGACAAAGTGGGGGCACGGCCTGTGCTGTTTGCTGCTTTGGCCACGTTTGCGGCGGCGTGCGGCGCAGCGTCGGTGGCCACTGGCTATTCTGGTTTGGTCGCTGCCGCCGCATTGGCGGGCCTGGCTAACAGCTCGTTTCACCCGGTCGATTTTACGATTTTGAACCAGCGTATTTCTGCCCCACGTATTGGCCATGCCTTTAGTGTGCATGGCTTGACCGGTAGCCTGGGCTGGGCATTGGCACCGCCGTTTTTTGTGTTGATGCTGATGGTGAGCGACTGGCGCACCGCCTATGTGGTGGCTGCAGGTTTGTATGTGTTGGTGTTAGTCACCATGGTGATCAATCGCACGCAACTTACAACCGATGTTGTGATGCGGCACAGCAATTCAGAGCAAAGCCCTGCACCCTCCACACTAGCGTTTTTAAAGCTGCCTGTGATCTGGTGGTGTTTTGGATTCTTTTTGCTCTCCACCATGACCCTGGCAATGGTGCAAAGCTACTCCGTGTCGCTGCTGCAGCTTGTGCACAAGGTGAGCTTTAGCCAAGCCACCACGACGTTAACGGCGTATATGTTGTGCAGTGCAGTCGGTATTTTTGTGGGTGGTTTTGTTGTGTCGCGCTTTGGGCAGTATTCAGACCGCGTGGTGGCTTGGTGTATGACTGCAGGTGCGGCCTGCATGGCCACAGCTGCCACGGGCTGGCTAGGCGCAGTGGGCACGATGGTGGTGTTGGCAGCTACTGGGTTTGCCATAGGCATTGGCGGCCCTAGCCGTGACATGATGATTAAAAAGGCTACACCTAAGGGCGCGACAGGCCGCGTGTATGGCACGGTGTATTCGGGGCTTGATGTGGGCTTTGCGATATCGCCAGTGATTTTTGGCGCACTGATGGACCGCGGTATGACTACCGCCACATTGCTGGGTGGCGCGTTGGTACTGATGATGTCAGTGGGTGCAGCTTTGGGTGTAGGGCGGCTGACCACATCTGCAGCAAAATAACACAAGCTGCATAAACTGTTACGTAAAATAAATGTATCATTAGCTACATATTTCATAGCTGTTCGAGCAATAAATACAAGGACTACTGAGCATTTACTTACGACTCTTGCGTAACGATTGGGTTATGTAACCACGCTTGCCCTTAGCATAATAGTCATCA
Source organism: Polaromonas sp. (assembly GCA_043747295.1). Classification (GTDB taxonomy): domain Bacteria; phylum Pseudomonadota; class Gammaproteobacteria; order Burkholderiales; family Burkholderiaceae_C; genus JAAFIP01. The sequence goes on from JAYTPK010000139.1 coordinate 6,965, forward strand.
TTCACACCACTATGGAGCATCTACATCATGGCACTGCAATCCCCTTTTTTCAGCAACTCTAAACGCGACCTGGACCACGCTTTATCGCCCACCACCGCCAGCGGCGCTGTGCGCAACGCCAGCGTGCCGGTGCCAGCGGTCACTACATCGACTTCGCCAGCATCCATAGGCTCATCCTCCCCCGAGGCTGCTAGCAAGCCCGGTGAGAGCAAGCTAACCGTAGGCCCCAACATTAAACTTAAAGGTGTAGAAATTACCGACTGCGACACCTTGGTGGTAGAAGGTGCGGTAGAAGCTACGATGGATTCGCGCGTCATTCAGATTGCCGAGTCTGGATCGTTCACCGGATCAGCTGAGATCGACATTGCCGAGATTCGCGGTACCTTTAACGGCACATTGACTGTGCGCCAAAAGCTGATGATTTTTTCCACAGGCAAAGTCAAAGGCAAGATTCGCTACGGTAAAGTGGTGATCGAAGAGGGCGGCCAACTGTCAGGCGAAATTGAGTTTGGGGCGGCGGCTAACCAGGCCAAGCCAGTGGTCAGCTCTAACCCCGCTAGCTCAAATGTGATGGGGCTCAAGGCCGCAGCTTAATTTGTGGGTGTGCGAGGTCTTGTGACAAGGCCTCGCATTCGCTGAGTGGGGCTAGGGCAGCTTTAAGCGTATTTGCCAGAGTAAAAACGGCACAATACGAATATGCGCGTATCGACTTCAACCCCACATTCACCACCTCCTCAACTTGCCGGCCACCTGCTGGTGCAATGCTTAATTGCCCAAGGCGTGACGCATGCTTTTGGCGTGCCGGGCGAAAGTTATCTGGCTGTGCTGGACGGGCTGCACCACTACCGAGATCACATTCAATTTATCACCTGCCGCCAAGAGGGTGGCGCGGCGTTTATGGCCGAGGCCGCAGGCAAGCTAACCGGTCGCCCGGGTGTGTGCATGGTCACACGCGGGCCGGGGGCTACCAATGCGTCGATTGGGGTGCACACGGCGTTTCAGGACAGCACGCCCATGGTGCTACTGGTGGGCGACGTGGGCAGCGACATGCGCGACCGCGAGGCGTTTCAAGAAGTTGAGTACCTGAGCTTTTTTAAGTCGATGACCAAGCGGGTAGAGCGCATAGACGATGCGCGCCGCATCCCTGAATACATCGCCCGCGCCTTTGCCACCGCCATGAACGGCCGCCCCGGCCCGGTGGTGCTGGTGCTGCCCGAAGACATGTTGACGCAAACCGTCACTGCCGCACCGCTGCCGCGCGTTGAACCAGTACAAGCCTGGAGCGACCCCGGCGCGCTGCGTACCCTGCGCCAGATGCTGCTGGCCGCCCAGCGCCCCATCGTGATTGCAGGCGGTGGTGGTTGGACACCGCAGGCCGCGCAGGCCCTGCAGCGCTTTGCCGAAAACTGGCAACTGCCCGTGGCCAATGCATTCAGATTTCAAGACACGTTTGACAACCACCACCCGCTGTACGCAGGCGACGTGGGCATTGGCATTAATCCCGCACTGGCACAGCGGGTGCAGGGCAGCGATTTGGTCATTGCCATCGGCCCACGGTTAGGCGAGATGACCACGGGTGGCTACACGCTGCTGCAAGCACCGCGCCCTGCGCAAAAGCTAGTACACATCCACGCCAGCTTTGAGGAGCTAGGCCGCGTGTACCAAGCCGACCTGGCCATTTGCGCCAGCATGAACGCCGCAGCCCGCAGCCTAGACGTCCTAACCGCTCCGGTATCTGTAGCATGGGCAGACTATGCAGCACAAGCCAATGCGGACTACCGCGTCAACATCAGCCCCCAAGCCTTGCCAGGTTTACCGTGGGACACCGACGGTGGCGCAGCCGGGTCGATCAACATGCCCCACATTGTGCAAACACTGCAAAAGCATTTGCCCACCGACGCAGTGCTGACCAATGGCGCAGGCAACTTTGCCAGCTGGGTACACCGCTACTTTAAATACAGCGGCTTGGCCAAGGGCCTGAAAACGCAGGTGGCACCCACCAGCGGCAGCATGGGCGCAGGCGTGCCAGCAGGCATAGCCGCGCACATCATTACAGGGCGTTGCGCTTTTACGATTGCAGGCGATGGTGATTTTTTAATGACCGGGCAAGAGCTGGCTACTGCCGTGCAGCACGGCGCAAAAAGTATTGTGCTGCTGCTCAACAACGGCACCTACGGCACGATCCGCATGCACCAAGAGCGCGAGTACCCGCAGCACGTCAGTGGATCGGCACTGAACAACCCAGACTTTGCGGCACTGGCGCGGGCGTATGGTTATGCGGGGGTGCGCATTACGCACACTGCGCAGTTTGAAGCTGAACTATTAGCGGCATTGGTACGGCCTGAAGGTACGTTGATTGAGCTAATGATCAGCCCAGAGGGGATTAGCACACGCGGTACTTTGGCAGCTATCACGCGCAAGGCTTTAGAGGCAACCCTTTAAGCCGTCAAACCTTTGTACAACATATAAGCCGCCAACACATACAGCACACAAGCAAAGATACGCTTAAGCCGCTTCACATCCAGCGAATGAGCAACCTTAGCGCCCACAGGCGCCATAAAAACGCTGGCGATAGCGATAACAACCAAGGCTGGGAGCCAAATATAGCCAAACGACCCCGCAGGCAAGTTTTGCACATTCCAGCCACTCACCACATAGCCCGCAGCATTAGCCAATGCAATAGGAAAGCCCAGCGCTGCCGACGTAGCCACCGCGTTATGAATAGCCACATTGCACCAGCTCATAAACGGCACGCTGACAAAGCCACCGCCTGCGCCTACTAGCCCAGATAAAAAACCAATCACACCCCCAGCTGCCACTTGGCCGCCCGCAGTCGGCATTTGGCGCGACGGCTTAGGCTTTTTATCTAAAAACATTTGCGTGGCCGAGAAGGTCACAAACAGGCCAAAAAATATGGCTAACCATGAACCCTTGAGCAATGCAAAAACCCCCAAGCTGGCAATCAACGAACCTCCCACAATGCCCGGTGCCAAGCCTTTGACAATGTCCCAGCGCACTGCGCCGCGCTTGTGGTGCGCACGTACGCTGGAGATGCTGGTAAAGATGATGGTGGCCATCGACGTGGCAATGGCCATTTTGATAGACAGATCAGGCGATGCGCCGCGTGTGGACATGATGAAGGTGAGAAACGGCACCATGATCATGCCGCCGCCAATGCCTAAGAGCCCCGCTAAAAAACCTGTACCGATACCAAGGATGATGAGTTCAATAATAAGGATGGGTTCCAGCGTCATGTCTCAGATTTTTCTAATTAGATTTTTAGTTATCAGCCTGACTGGGTCAAGCTATATTTTTTAAAAAAGGTGTCTGCGGCGGGTTCCAAGGGCCCGCATCCTGAACCGGGGTTCAGGTGGGTGAGGTCAGCATAAGCATTGGGTTCATCTAACGCGAGACGATCACGCTTGCCTAGCAATGTTCCCCTCCCTTGCTCGAAAGCATTGGTACAAGGAATATAAGCCCGAAGAGGCCGCAGACAAATCAATTCTACGCTGTATCGCCCAGCAGAGTGGGACGATTTGCACCAGCGGGACAGGAAAAATCTAAGCTGCTGAACTCAAGCCGCAGTGATGCGGCTGGCGGCTAGCGACTACAGCAGCTGGCCGTCACCAGCTAAGGCTTGGTCTAGCTTGTAGACCAGCAGCGCTAGACGCGGGTCATTGCCAGCGTCGCCAAGTGCAGCATGGCTGCCAGAGAATGCCGCTGGGGGCACAGCTGCCGCAGCTGGGCGGTCAGTTTCAAAAGCTAAGTTAAGCGCAGCCAACACAGCAATACGGTCGCGCGCTTTGACTTTGCCTGCATCGCGGATGCGGCACATGGCGGTGTCTACTTTTTCTACAGCTGTCAATAATTGCTGCTCGCCGCCCTCAGGTGCGCCTAGCAAATAGCTTTGGCCCATGATTTGAACTTCGAGTTGTTTCATGTGCAGCGGTCTTAGTGGCTGGTGGTATTGTTGCTAGCAGCGGTGTCGGGCAGGCGCTCTAGCAGCGCTTCTACCCGCGAGCGGGCTGCAGACAGGCGCGACTTTAAAGAATCACGCTCGGTGGTGAGGGCCAGCACTTGCTCGGCTAACAGGGCGTTAGTGCGGTTTAATTCTTCATAGCGCAGCAGCAGGCGCTCAACGCGCTCGGTGACTTGCTCAATGTGTGAAAGTTCTGCCATCTGTAATGTCTCTAAGTGCTTGATTCTAGAGGATGTTTTCTGTACTGCGCAAGGGGCATAGGGCTGTTGTCAGTTTTTAGGCAGTGCAAAGCCCTAAAATACCCCTGTTGGTGCTCGCGGTGTGGTTCACATGCCGCAGTTCAACGGGAAGCTGGAGGGTGAAGGTCTACAAGGGCCCAAGCCTAACCAGCGCTGCCCCCGCAACGGTAAGTGGACGGTTTGGGATGTGGTGCAACGCCGCATTCAAACCTGCTGACATCGCAAACCACTGAGGCTTAGTGTGCAAACACTTGGGCTTGGGAAGGTGATGTTGGTTGTTCCATCAGCCCGGATACCGGCCAACACAGCGGCTGTGCCTGCCAAGGCGCAGCCATAACGTCCACACCAGCGGGGAGGCTGGTACCGGGCTTTTTGTTTGTGTTTTACTTTTATGAAAAAATTGTCGATGACGATGCGTCACTCCGCGCTAGCGTGCGCCTGCCTATCTGTGTGTGCTGTATCTGCACAAACTGCCAATCCTGCACCCCAGCTTAAAGAAGTGGTCATTACTGCTAGCCGTAGCCCCCAGCTACTTACCGATGCCCTGCCGCACACCACAGTGCTCAACGCTGCCGATATAGAAAATAGCCAAAGCACAGACTTAAATAGCTTGCTGCAAAAAGAAGCAGGCTTTCAGCTGACGCAAAACGGCGGGCGCGGTACGTCGGCCACTATATTTTTACGTGGCGCTGCCTCGGTGCAAGTGCTGGTACTGGTCGATGGCATACCCATTAACAAGCAAGATGCCAGCGGCGGTGCCAGCATAGAGCACTTGATGCTAGACCAGATTGAACGCGTAGAAATAGTGCGCGGCAATGTGTCCGCCATCTACGGCACAGGTGCTATTGGTGGTGTGGTGCAAATTTTTACCAAGCAAGGCGGCAAACCACGTGCTAGCTTGACGGCGGAAATTGGCTCACGCGGTAGTTCAAAATTAAGTGCGGGAGTACAAAGTAGTTTTGGCACGGATAACGCCACCAAGCTGTCCGTTGGCGCATCTACCAACAGAACCCGTGGCTTTAGCGCGCTAGACACCAGCATTGCAACTAATGCATCGGCTAACCCGGATGACGACGGCTACACCAACCGCAACTGGTCTTTTGCGCTGTCGCATGACCTGGTTAAAGGCCACACCCTGGGTTTGAGCACCACCCACAGCGACGGCAAGGGTAACTTTGACAGCGCGTTTGATGCCCCGACTGACATCCATAAAAGCCGCACCCGTCTAGGTGCCACCACGCTGTATACGCACAACCGCATTACTGCCGACTGGCTAAGCAAGCTTACCGTGTCTGAGAGCCGCGACCGTTATGCCAACGACTACCAAACGGCTTTCCCGGTGCAAGATGAATACGTCTCAAAAAACCGCATGTTCAACTGGACTAACACCATAGCCTTGGGTGCCGACTGGATGGCTACTGTGGGCCTTGAGCAGCAGCGCCAAGGGGTGAATGTAGATGATGGTTATGGTGGCTTGTATGCGCAAAAGCGGCGTGTGAATGCGGCGTTTGCAGGTGTGCAGGGTAAAGCGGGCAGCCATTCGCTGCAGGTCAACGTACGCCGTGACGTGGCACAGGGCTTAGAAAATCAAAACACTGGCTACGTTGGCTATGGCTACGCGATCACGCCTGTGTGGAAGCTGATGGCCAGCACCTCCACTGCGTTCAACATTCCGCCACTGGGCTATTTGTACGCGCCGTTTTTTGGTAACCCCAATTTAAAGCCTGAGAAAGCCAGTTCGCGCGAAATCGGCGCGCAATACAGCGAAGGCAATCATGTTTTACGCGCCACTGTGTTTAACACGCGTAGCCGAGATCAATTTGTCTATGACTTCACCAGTTCGCAGTTTCAAAACATTGCCCGCAGCAAAAACAGTGGCTTGGAAGTCAGCTACAACGGCCAAATCGGCAAGACCGAATTGCGCGGCAGCTTAACGTCGCAAAAGCCAGTTGATGAGACTACGGGCGACACGCTGCGCCGCCGTGCCAAGACGCTGGCATCGCTGTCGGCTAGCCATCCTGTAGGGCCGTGGACACTGGGTGCCGGGCTAAGCCACAGTGGTGCTCGGCAAGATGGCACCAACACGCTGGACGCCTACACATTGCTTGACGTGTCAGCACGCTATCAAATCACCAAAGAGCTCAAAGCATTTGGCCGAGTTGAAAACCTGAGTAATGCCAAGTACCAAACAGCGTATGGGTACAACCAAGCGCCCCGGGCTGTTTACGTTGGCATCAACTGGCAACCTGGTTTTTAAAATTACCATGCACGACTGGCGCGCTACATCATCTGCTGCGGCCATAGGGCCGCAGCGCATCGTTTGTTTGACGGAAGAAACCACGGAGTGGCTGTATTTGCTGGGCCAGGAGGCGCGCATTGTGGGCATTTCAGGCTATACCGTGCGCCCACGCCGGGCACGGGATGAGAAGCCGCGAGTCAGTGCTTTCTTAAGCGCCAAAATCGACAAGATTTTGGCGCTGGAGCCTGACTGTATTTTTGGCTTTTCAGACCTGCAGGCGGACATTGCCAGCCAGTTGATCAAGCACGGTATACAAGTAACAGTGTTTAACCAGCGCAGTGTGGCGGAGATATTTTCCATGATGCACCAAGTGGCCAGCATGGTTGGCTGCGCTTCGCTGGGGCAAGAGCTAATAGCGGGCATTCGCATTCAACTGCTTGCGATTGAGGCCGCTGCGGCCCAGCTACAAAGCCGTCCTAAAGTGTTTTTTGAGGAATGGGACGAGCCGAATATGAGCTGCATTCGCTGGGTGTCTGAGCTGGTGGGCATCGCAGGTGGGGATGACTGCTTTGCCGAGATGGCCACGCAGGCGCTGGGTAAAAACCGCATCATTGCAGACCCGCTAGAGATTGTGCGACGCAACCCTGACATCATCATTGGGTCATGGTGCGGCAAAAAATTCAGGCCCGAAAAAGTAGCTGCGCGCGCTGGTTGGGAAAACGTGAACGCGGTGAAAAATGCGCAGTTGTTTGAAATCAAATCGCCGGATATTTTGCAACCCGGCCCTGCAGCTTTGACAGACGGCGTAGCGCAGTTGCACCGCATCATCATGGATTGGAGCGTGCAGCATGGTTGATGCACACCACATCGCTCGCAGTGAATTGATTATTGGGGGGCAAAAAAGCGGTAAGTCGGTGCGTGCTGAAAAGCTGGCAGCACAGTGGCTGGCCATGTCCCCCGCGCATACTGCCGTGCTCATAGCCACAGCGCAAGCGCACGATGCTGAGATGCACGCCCGCATAGCCCGCCACCAGGCCGACAGAGCGGCGCGCGTGCCCGCTATGTGCACTGTGGAAGAACCGCTTAATCTGGCAGATGCGCTAACGCAGCACAGCACGCCACAGACCTTGCTGGTGGTGGACTGCTTAACACTGTGGTTGACTAATCAACTGTTTCCGTACACATCACCACAAGCTCAATCAACACAAAATAATGCATCAAATAGCCTTGAAAATGCCGAAAATACTGCTCAATCAGCTCTGCTATTAATAGCAATCAAGTCGGCCAGTGGGCCTGTGGTGATCGTCTCTAACGAGATTGGACTGGGCGTTATTCCTATGGGGCGTGACGTGCGTGCTTATGTTGATGCGCTAGGACGGCTCAACCAAGATGTGGCCTGTGTATGCCAGCGCGTCACGCTGATGACGGCAGGTTTGCCGTTAATTTTGAAAGACACTTAATGTCAAAATTATTCAAATTCGTGCTGCTATGCCTGTGTGTAGCTGTGCAGCCATCAGTATGGGCGTTTGATCTGGTAGATGACCGCCAAGTCACAGTCACTTTTGCCCAATCGCCGCAGCGTATTGTGAGCCTGTTGCCATCGCTGACCGAGACCGTGTGCGAGCTGGGCCAGTGCCAGCGCTTGGTGGGTGTGGACCGCTATTCCAACTTTCCCGCATCGGTTAAAAATCTGCCCGAGGTGGGCGGTGGTCTTGACCCGAATATCGAGGCTATTGTGGCGCTGCGGCCCGATGTCGTGCTGATGGCAGTGTCGTCGCGTTTGCACGAGCGGCTGCAATCATTGGGTATTAAAGTACTAGCGTTAGAACCCAAAACCCATGCCGACGTGCGCCGCGTGCTCAGTGTAGTGGGCAGATTGTTAGAAATACCTCCAGCCCAGGGGGCAGATAGGCTGTGGCGGTTAATTGATGCGGGCATGTACGCTGCAGCGCAGTCGCTGCCCGCGAGCGCCAAAAATACCAGAGTGTATTTTGAGGTCAACCGCGCGCCTTACGCGGCAGGCGCATCATCTTTTATGGGCGAGACTTTAACCCGGTTGCAAGTTAAAAATATCATTGGACCCGAGTTGGGCCCGTTTCCTAAAATTAACCCAGAGTTTGTGGTGCGTGCTAGCCCTGATGTCATCATGGTAGGCGACCGCGATTACCAGGGCATGGGTGACCGCCCCGGCTGGGCCGCAATGGGCGCTGTTAAAGACAAAAGAGTGTGCATTTTTAAGCCAGACGAATCCGATGTATTGGTACGCCCTGGCCCGCGCATGGCCGAAGGTGCGCGCATCATGGCCCAATGTTTGACAAACGTGGCGCAGCGCAAAGCGCCTTGACAGCCCGTGCTGACCCGTACCCACCAGTGCAACGCACCTTCACACCTAACTTGAAGCCGTGAATACCACTTTACCCGCCGCTCCCCCGGCACCGTTTGTACACAGCATGAGCCGCCGAAGCTTGTGGCTAACGCTGGGCCTGCTGGTGGTCAGTGTGCTGCTGGTGTTGGCAGGGGCTAGCGTGGGTAGCACTGGCTTTAGCAGCTTACAGCGCGCTTGGGACGACCCGCTATCGCGCCAAATTGTGTGGGAGATTCGTCTGCCGCGTACGCTAGGCGCGTGGCTGGCGGGCGCTCTGCTGGGGCTGGCCGGTGCGGTGGCGCAGGGGCTGTTTCGCAACCCGTTGGCCGACCCGTATTTGCTGGGCAGCGCGTCGGGCGCGTCGGTGGGCGTAGCGGCTGCGTTAGCGTTGATGGGGGTAAGCCCCATGACGCAGGCTCTGGCAGCTAGGCTGGGGCTGACTGGCGCGGCGTTTGTAGGTGCGGTGCTGGCGGTGCTGCTCACGCTGGCGTTGGCCAAGGGCGTGGGCCACACGCTGCGGCTGCTACTAGCGGGCGTGGTGGTAGGCGTAGTGCTGGGCGCGGTCAGCGCGTTGATCACGCTGTGGTCGCCCGAGATTTTGCAGGCCATGCAAGCGTTTATGTTGGGCTCCACCGGCTTTGTAGGCTGGGCATCTTGCGGCATTATGGCGGTGGCGTGGGCACTGTGTTTGCTAGTGGCTGTACTGCTCAGTCGGGTGCTAGATGGTTTAAGTTTGGGCGAGGCCACAGCGCAAAGCTTGGGGCTGCAATTGCCCCAGCTGCGCGCTGCCTTGGTGTTGGTATTGGCCTTGGCCACTGGCACGGCAGTGGCGCAAACGGGACTGATAGCTTTTGTGGGCTTAGCCGCTCCGCACTTGGTGCGTGCCGTAGTCAAAGTGCGCTATGCAGCGCTTGGTTGGTTGTCTGCCCTGATGGGTGCGGTATTGCTGTGCGCCGCTGATGTGCTGGCGCGCTGGTTAATTGCCCCGCAAGAACTGCCGGTAGGCTTGCTTACTGCTGTGCTGGGCGGCGGCTATTTGCTGTGGCTGATGTACCGTGGGCAAGCCTTGGGTGCTGCTAGAAATACTTGATGACCATGAAAAAAATAGCTGTTCAGGCAAGTAATGTGAGTGCCAGTCTTGCAAAACACCCTGTGCTGCATAACATCAACGCGCAGTTTGCTGCCGCGCAGTGGACCAGCATTGTCGGTCCCAATGGTGCCGGTAAATCTACATTGCTCAAAGTGCTGGCAGGTTTACTGCCCTACACCGGGCAAGTGCATCTGTTAGGAAATAATTTAGCCGATTTACCTGCACGCACACGGTCGCTTCAGATGGCTTGGCTGGGCCAAAACGAAGGTGGTGCTGACGACTTAACAGCGTATGACGTAGCCATGCTGGGCCGCTTGCCGCACCAAGGCTGGCTGGCTGCGCCCAGCGCAGCAGACCATGCAGCGGTAGAGCAGGCGCTAAAGATGACGCAAGCTTGGGACTGGCGCGCCAGAGCACTAGGCTCGCTATCGGGCGGTGAACGCCAGCGGGTGCTACTAGCTCGCGTGTTAGCCGTTCAAGCTGACGTGCTGTTGATGGATGAGCCGTTGCTTAACCTTGACCCACCGCACCAAACCGACTGGTTGCATACCGTGCGCAGACTAGTGGCGCGCGGCACCACGGTGGTGAGTGTGCTGCACGAGGTATCGCTGGCGCTGCAAGCTGACAGCATGCTGATCGTGGCGCAGGGTAGAGTGCAGCACCACGGTGCGTGCACCGATGCTTTGACACACAGGGCGCTAGAGGCTGTGTTTGACCGACGTATTGCAGTACACACCGTAGGCGGCATGCAGTTAGCTATGCACGTGACACAAGCTAGTGAGTCATTTACGGTGACTGAAATGACCAAGATCAAACATGCGTTCAATGCAGGCATTCCAGCACAGCGCGGTATTGAAGACTAGAAAGCCTTTATGCCAGAGACTTTGTCGTGGGTTATGGGCTTTGCACTGTGGGTGGCTTTGGCAGTAGACTATTGGCTAGGCGAGCCTGCAACGCGCTGGCATCCTGTGGTCTGGATGGGGCGCTATTTGAACTGGGCTGCGAGCAAGTTTGTACCTCAAAACATTAGCGCATCCCAACCTGTGCTGCATTTTTGGCTAGGTGCTTTTTATTGGATGATTGGTGCAGCGTTTGTTTGCGCAAGTGCTTTGATAGTGCAGCACTGGATTACTTACCTGCACGTTGCCTTAGCCGTGGTTTTGCTGGGCTTGGTTTTAAAGCCCATGCTGGCTTTGGCAATGCTGTGCAGCGAAGTGTTAGCAGTAGAGGCTGCATTGGCCGTATCGTTGGACGAAGGGCGTCTTAAATTGGCTTGGCTGGTCAGCCGCGACACACAGCAATTGTCAGCCAATGAGGTGCGCGAGGCAGCTATTGAAAGTCTAGCTGAGAATTTAAATGACTCGTTTGTAGCCCCAGTTTTTTGGTTTGTTCTGCTCGGCCTGCCCGGTGCAGCGCTGCACCGCTTTGCCAACACAGCCGATGCAATGTGGGGCTACCCTTCGGACCGCGGCGGGCGTTACTGGCAGTGGGCTGGCAAATGGGCCGCGCGTGCGGACGATGCATTGTCTTGGTTGCCTGCGCGCTTAACTGCACTTGTCATGTTGATAGTGAGCCAGTCTGCCTGGAATAATTGGGTGCAGGTGTGGACCCAGGCCAGTAAGACACCATCGCCCAATAGCGGCTGGCCCATGGCTGCCATGGCATGTGCGTTGAACCTGCGCTTGGGTAAGGCGGGCGTTTACGTGTTAAATGCAGCAGGCTGTACACCAGCAGCAAACGACGTGCCAAAAGCTGTAAAAATTGCAATAAAAACAGCCATAGTCCAAGTATTTATTGCTCAAGCAGCTATTTATTTGATAGCAAAATGATGCAAGACTACTTCACGCATGGGGGGCCTGACGCATTGGGAAGTCCCGTGTGGGATTTTTCTACCAATGCGAACGCATGTGGCCCCAGCCCTGATGCCATAGCAATGCTAGCAGCGGTTGACGCCAGGCTCTATCCCGACCCTAGCTATGCCAAGCTACGCCAGCAGCTAGCCCAATGGCACGGCGTGGCCGCTGGGCGTGTGCTGCTGGCAGGCAGTGCCAGTGAGTTTATTTTTCGTTTGACAGGCTGGGTGCAACGCCAAGGCGTAGTACAAGTTGTGTTGCCTGAGCATAGTTATGGTGACTACGCACGCGCAGCCTTGGCCTGCGGTATGGGCATACGGTCATACGGTGCCCAAGGTGGCGTACACGATAGCGATAACAAGCTGACTAATAAGTCATTGATATGGTGCTGCGACCCGACCAGTCCGCTAGGGCAGAGAGACCGCACTTGGAGCAGTGCCGAACCACAAGCCATCGTGGTGCTGGACATGGCCTACGCCCCGCTAAGTTTAGTAACTAACATTTGCGCAGATGCGGCGGCTTTGGACAAAGTATGGCAACTATGGACACCCAATAAGGCCCTGGGGTTAACGGGTCTGCGTGCAGCCTATGCCATTGCTCCCGTAGGCAGCGAACTAGAAACTGCGCAATTGAACGCGTTGTGCCCCTCATGGCCGGTGGGCAGCCACGGCGTGGTAATGTTGGCTGCATGGGTGTCGCCATCTGTGCAAAGCTGGCTTGCAGCCAGCCTGGTAACACTGCAAACATGGAAACTGCGACAAATAACGCTGTGTGAGAGCTTAGGTTGGATTTGTTTGCCCAGCACGGCGAATTTTTTTGTAGCTCGACCACGCATACCTCTGGCACCTACAAAATTGCAAGCTCTGCGTTTGCAAGGTATCAAACTACGCGACTGCGCATCGTTTGGATTACCCGGTCATCTGCGCCTAAGCGTGCAATCACCGCTAGCGCAAGACGCTTTGGTACAAGCCTTAAGTACATGAAAGTTGTGACATGACAGCAAAATGTGTGATGGTGCTAGGCACCACCAGTGGAGCTGGTAAAAGTTGGCTAAGCACTGCGCTGTGCCGCTGGTACGCCCAGCGCGGCTACAAGGTAGCCCCTTTCAAAGCGCAAAACATGAGCAACAACGCCAGAGTGGTTGCTGCAGCAAACAGTAGCTATGGTGAGATCGGCAGCGCACAATATTTTCAGGCCTTAGCTGCCTGCGCGGTGCCAGATGTGCGCATGAACCCAGTGCTACTCAAACCCGAGGCCGATAACCATAGCCAACTGGTGCTGATGGGGCTGGTAAACGCTGAACTGACAGCAATGCCTTGGCGCAGCCGCAGCGAAAAAGTTTGGCCCTACATAGCACAAGCCTTAGATGGACTGCGCGCAGAAAACGATGTCGTGGTGATTGAAGGTGCAGGCTCACCGGCCGAGATCAATTTACACAGCAGTGATATCGTAAACATGCGCGTGGCGCGCTATGCCCAAGCGCGCTGCTTGTTAGTGACAGACATTGATCGCGGTGGCGCGTTTGCCCATCTGTATGGTACTTGGGCACTACTGCCCGAAGATGAAAAAAAATTGATCCACGGTTTTGTACTCAATAAATTTCGTGGTGATGCCAGTTTGCTAGCGCCTGCACCGCAAATGCTGCAGGACATGACAGGTATTGCCACGGTGGCCACCTTGCCAATGTGGTGGCAACATGGATTACCAGAAGAGGATGGTGTATTTGATGACCGCTCACACAGCAATGGTGTAGTACACACCACGATCGCTGTCATTGCCTACCCGCGCATTAGCAATTTAGATGAATTTCAAGCACTTAAAAACGTACAAGGTGTGCGCCTGATCTGGGCGCGTACGCCAGCGGACGTAGTTGCTGCCGACTGGATTATTTTGCCTGGCAGCAAGCACACCACCAGTGACCTGGCCTGGCTGCGCGCACAAGCTTTAGACATTGCAGTGGTGGCGCATGCTGCGCAAGGCAAACGGGTGCTAGGTATTTGTGGTGGGCTGCAGATGTTGGGCGATGCTTTGGTGGACACGCACGGCGTGGAGGGTGCAACTGCAAGTACTGCCTACGGGCTGAAACTGCTGCCCTTGGTCACAGTGTTTGAATCTGCAAAAACTGTACGGCACGCACAGGTACGGTTTGCCGTACTGCCGGGTGCGTGGTGCGACCTGTCGGGTACTGATTGTCAAGGTTACGAAATACACCATGGTCAAACACAGGTGCTCACGGATATGAACGTTATGGCTGGTAGGCCCATTGCTGCGCTAGCTGAGCAACTGGGCTGGTGCAACGCGCAAGGCAATGTGCTGGGTGTGTATGTACACGGGTTGTTTGAAAATGCCAGCGTATTGCAAGCGTTGTTTGGGCACCGGGCGCAGCCACTGGACAGCGTTTTTGATGCTTTGGCAGATTATGTGGATCAGCATTTTCAAGCTGATGTATTGAAAAATTTAGTCATCTAAAAAAATACGGAGGCCTAAGCCTCCGTATTAATTATGCAACTAACAGTTGCGTCTTTCAGTCTTCAAACTTAATGCGCTGTGCTTGCAGCGTAGAGCCTGTGCTGGCCAAGGCTGCTTTAACTTCAACCTTTACGCCGTTAGCCAAGTTGCTAGCGCTGCCGTCTTTGTAGACCACGTTGCCCGCGTAGCTCACTTGCAAGCCGCGCAGGGTGAAGGTTTTAGATGCGGCGTTTAAGCTTGACAACGCACCGTGCAATTCAATTGCGTTGTCGTTGTCGTTATTGTTGTTGTCGTCAGAAGAGTTATCGTTCTTTTCAACCTTCACTTTGCTAGCTACCAGCACGCCGTTGGTCATCACGCCTTTGACTTCTACGCGCGCACCCAGAGCCAAGCCCGCAGTGCCACGCGGGAACTGTGCGCCCGATGCGTCTACCTGCAGGTTGCCAATCCTAAACGCTGTAGTGGAGGTAAAGGCGGTGATCATGCCTTCAAACTCAAACTTACCCACATAGCCTGCCATGCGTTTGTTTTGCACAATGCGTGTGGCGTTCCAAGTGCCGGTGGCAGCTGGAGTAGTAGCTAGAGTAACGCGGACTGTGGCACCGTCTTGAATGTTGGCGCGCAGGCGCTTAGCTTCTATGTTGGCGTATTGGATAGTCTCTGAGCCTATTTTGAAGGTTTTAGACGCCGCATTAGCGTTGCTGATATTGCCGGTCAGTTTGTATTTATTGGCATTGTTTTCACGTTGAATGTGCGTAGCCAATAGCTTGTTGGTAGCGACGTTAAGCAGGCCGTGTATTTCTAGCACGTTGCCCACACGGATGTCGGCATAGCCGCCCGGCAGGCTGTAGCTGTCAAACACGGTGCGGCTGTTGATCTCGACCAATTGGCCCAAGATGGTGAGCGTTTGCGTGACTGCTGCAGTGGGGGTGGTGGTGGGTGTGGTAGACGTAGTGGGTGTAGTAGACGTAGTGGGTGTAGTCGACGTTGTCGATGATGTCGATGATGTCGATGATGTAGTACTAACAGACACTGACGCGCTGAGCGTTTGCACTGGGCCTTTCAGTTCGCTGCCAAAGTTAATGGCCGTTGCCGTGCCTGTGGCGGTGCCGCTAGAACCACTGACGGTGACCACCATGCCTAGGCGCAAGTCGTCTTTGCTGCGGCCCGGGTTGTCATCATCGTCGTCGTCTGTGACGCTGGATTTTGAGTCGTCGTAGCGCACACCGTTGACGATGATGGAGCCAAAACCAGTAATGGCGCCTTGGCTTACGCCGTCTGCGCTGGCAGTGTTAATACCTGTGGGGGCAACAGTGGTGTCGCTGGCACCGCCACCACCGCCGCACGCGGCAATGGTCAAGGCGGTGATGAGGCTGGCCACGATGGCGTGGACGCGGCGGGAGTGATCAAAAACTTTCATGGCAGTTTTCCTTTGCATGTGGTGCTCGGGTTGAGCGGTGGGCGGTGGGCGGTGGGCGGTGAGTTAAGCCAGGATGGGCGGGGAGAAAATCAATTCTTAAATTTGATGCGTTCAGCGCTGATGATGGAGCTGTTAGGTATGGGCTTTCCCTGCACCTCGACCTGCACGCCGTTGACCAACTGGGCTGCACTGCCCTTGTCAAACTGCGCTGCGCTGTAGCTGACCGTGACACCTGATACGCTGAAAGTTTGGGCGCTGGTGTTGACGTTAGCTACGGGGCCAAACAATTCAATGCGTTTATCAGATGGCTTCTCAATCTTCACTTGCGAGGCTATTAACACGCCAGCTTGCAACACGCCCTTGACTTCAACGCGTGCGCCTAGTGCCAGTGTGCCGGTGCCATCTGGGAAGCTAGCACTGCGGGCATCTACCAGTTGGCCGCTAACGCGAAACTGGCTGTTGGAAGTCAGCTCTGTGATCAAGCCCTCAAGTTCAAACTTCTCGACATCTGCATTGCTAGGCGTGTCGTTGCTCGCACGGGTTATCTTCCATGGCGCGCCAGCGTCGGGCACTTGCGGCACCAAGCGCAGTTTTACTAGCAGCCCATTAGCCAAGCCCGTGGGCAGATCAGCCGCAGCAGCACTTGCAAAACTGATGACCTCATTGCCAATTTGGAAAGTTTTGGAGGCGCTTTGCAACTGCTGCACCAGGCCGCTGATCTTGTACAGCGAGGGTGCAGACTTGCGCTCTACCAAAGTGGCTTGCAGCGTGTTGTTAGCAGGGTTTAAAAAGCCGTGCACTTCTAAAAACTGGCCTGTTTGTATGCTGGCCGCGCCCTGCGCCAGCGAGCCGTCAAACACCGTGCTGGCACTGGTCAACACCTGCTGGCCAATAATGGTAAAACTGGCACCGCCCGTGCCTACCGCACTGACAGGGCCCAGCAATTCGCTGCTAAAGGTAATGCTGGTAGCTGTAGCGCCGCCGTTGCTGCTCACGTCAGCCTGCACGCGCACCACCATGCCCAGCTTTAAGTCACTGCGGTTGCGCGCACCATCTTCGTCGCCAATGCTGGCGCTGCTGTCGTCGTAGCGCACACCGTTGACAATGATCGAGCCAAAGCCAGTAATACTGCCCACACTGGTGGCCTTGGCAGTCACAATGCCCGTGCCCCCTGAACCGACACCCGCTACGCTGCCCCCGCCGCAGCTGGTCAGCACCATGGCTGCAAGTATGGCGCCGATCCACAACAGCACATCAATTTTATGCAGAGTTGTTTTCATTAAAAATCTCCTTGAATTTTTGTTGCACTGGGCGCAACGTGTGGCGCGCTAGGGCGGCTGGTGTTTTGCATGTCTTGCGACCATGTGTACAGGCCCACGCGCAGGCGCTGGTCGGCGCTGCGGCCCTCGCGGGCATCGTCGGCAATCAATTCTTCTAGCTGCGGTGTCAGGCTTTGCAGTAGCGCTTGCCACTGCTGCGCCATCACAGCTCGAAATGTTTTAAGTGACTGGGCTGACAACTCGTCAGCAAAAATCGCTTGCTCTAAATGCTGCTGGCCGTCACCCAGCACGTTAGCGGTAGCTGCGCGCAGGTGGTCGCCCACGTTGTCACCTAAAAACGCCGTCATGCGGGCCCAGTCGCCACGGGGCACAAAGGCGCTGCGCTCTAGGTGCACAGTGTCGGTGGCGGTGTCCCAGCGGGCTATGCCCAAGCGGCACAGTTCATCCATCAGGCTGCGCGGGTGCACGTCTTGCGTGACCGACTGGGCTAATTGTTCAAAGCTGGGGGCCGGGCCGGTGCGCGGCAGTGCCAGCACCTGGCCCGCTGCGTTGCGCAAATCAGAGCTGGTAGCCCAGCGGGTAAATACCTCGGTGGCGGATGAGGGCCGCGAGACGGTGCTGTCGGGTTGCGTTTTTTTCGCCAACAGGCGGGCTACCTCGCGGCGCGACAGGCCTGTGGTGGCACTGACGCGGCTAGTAAGCCGCGCATTCAAATCTTCGCGATTGATTGATGGTGCGTTTAAATCTGGGTTGTCTGTTGCACCACCCTTGGCATCAAGCCCGCGCGTGGCCTTGCTGGTGCTAACCCGGCGCTTTAGCCGTGACAGCTGGCCAGGTTTAGCGCTACCTTGGTGCGCGCTTAAAGCCGACTGCACCATGGCAGCACGCAAATGCTCTTCTAAAGATTGGATGGTCACACCCTTGGCCAAGCACAGGTCTGCCAGCGGTGCCAGCAGCGCGTCTATGGCGCTCAGCAAAGCCTGCTGCTGCTCGCCTAGCATGTCTGCAGGGGCAGTGTTGTCGTTGTTGTTTGAACTGGTCATGGCTTAGTTTTAAATCTAGCGCCAGTATAAATGTGCAATGTGCACATTTAAAGTGGTATTTTGTAACTAAGCGCAGGCTAAGTTCAGACTTCGCGGTCGTACACCGCTGTGCTTTGCGGGTTTGGCCAATTTTTGGGATAAAGACCCTATTGATTCACTTACTTTATCGTTTTACCAATAAAAA
>JAYTPK010000140.1:0-3850 GCA_043747295.1 Polaromonas sp.
GCTGCGCCGCAAGCTGGACATTTCATAGCTATTGCTCCTTGAATGAAACGATCAATACATCGTCAATGACGGTGAGCTTGATATACAAATCTGTCTCGCCCACAGGGGTGGCGGCGCGAGGGCGGTACACGTCTTGCCACACGCGGTGGTCGGCGTGGGTAGTCATGCTTTTATAAAAGTCGGCGGTGGTCAGCGCTCTCACTACGGCTAGCATGGCATCAAAGTCCATGTCTAGCGCGGCTGCGCCCTGTTGTGCCGTCAATGTTGCGCGTACCAGCTCTGCATCTATCAGCTCAAACACCTTAGACAGCTTGCAATGCGGTGTTTGTTTTTCCATGACTGAGATATTAACTTAATTGGTTAATTTTGGCAAGTAGGTTAAAAATTATTCTTGGATTTGTGACGCAGTGCGTCACGTTTATATGGCGGCCATCTAATACGGGCATTTCAACATCTCCTATCGCTGATTTGCTTCGTCGCGGTTGAACTTCCAGCCATTGAGTCTGCCGCCCGATGCGAGGCAGCTTTGCTCAAACCGGTTCCATTCTTGATCGCGTTGGGTGCTGCCTCCTAGCTGCTCTAGATAATCTAGTACCACTTGGTCAAGACTTTTGCCCATTTTTAGAGCAGCCTCGCTGGCGCGCTGTGCAACTTGATCATCTACTGTGAAAATAATATTTATCACTGAAATTCCTTTGGCACCCGAATCGGCTGATTGAATCAAATTATGTGCGTGTTTGATATGGATGCCAATTCTCAAAACGGCCCCTTAATCCGATACATCAAAAACCCACTCTGCGGCGTGAATTTGTCGCACAGCGCCCTAGCCCGGTAGTTAGTCTCTCGGGTGTTCCAGTACAGGGCACTCCAGTTGTGGGTTTTGCACTCGGCTATCAGCCAGTCGATCATTTGCTGGCCTACGCCGCTGGCGCGCGCTGCGGGGCTGACGTACAGGTCTTGCAGGTAGCACACGGGGGTGAGCTGGCTGGTGTTTTCGTGGGGCAGATAGTGGGCTATGCCGATGATGGTTTCGGCACCGTCTGCAGCGGTTTGTACCGCAGCAATGGCGAAGACCTTGGGTCTGCGGCGTGGATGCGTTGCCACAGGTGGGTGGTGATGGCGGGCTCGGACTCGCGTTCGTAGAAGCGGGTGTAGCCGTCCCACAAGAGCTCCCATTGGGTGCGGTCTGCGGGGCTTAGTTTGCGTAGGGTGACATGGGCGGCGTACGCCATGGCTTAAGTTTCTAGTAGTTTATAGGGTGCCACTATCAATCAAACAGCTATTAAATTAATAGCTGTTTGAGCAGTATCTACGGCTTATAAGCATTAAAACTCTTGAAATTTTGTAACTACTCAGTCCCCTTGCGTGCTACAACAAAAGGAGCAACAATAGAAGTCATGCAAAGCCTACCCGCTCTGAGCCAACTCAGCCATGCGCAAAAGGATCAACTGATCGTCGCCTTGTGGCCATTGCAAAGCCAAGTGCATACCCTTATGGCGCAAGTGGTGCAACTGCAAAGCCGGGTGGCCCAGTTGGAAGCTCAGCTTCGCACTAACAGCACCAACTCCAGCAAGCCGCCCTGCAGCGACGGCCTGAGCAAACCCGCCCCAAAGTCACTGCGCATAGCCGGTCAACGTCCAACGGGAGGGCAAAAGGGCCATCCGGGCAACACATTGCGATTGAGCGAGCATGTTGATTGCGTGATCGAGCACAGCGCAAGCGGCATCTGCACCGTTTGCCAAAGACCACTGGGTCACAGCGAGCAACAAGTCATGGCCCGGCGGCAAGTGCTGCAGTTGCCCACTTTCAAGCTACATGTCACCGAACACCGCCTGATGCGCTCGCAGTGCCCGTGCGGGGCCCTGCAGCAGGGGCAGTGGCCCCGCAATGTACAAAGTGCCGTTCAATACGGTGCCAGCGTCAAAGCCTTGGCCGTGCATTTAAACCAGCATCATCTACTGCCCTTGGCGCGCACTGCCGCCTTGCTAGGTGACCTGTACGGCGCGCACCTATCGCAGGCCAGCATCCAAAGCTTTGCGCAAGAGGCTGCCGCATCACTGCACTGCACCGTAGCAGCCATTGGCCAGGCTGTGCAAGCTGCGCCCATCGCACACGCCGATGAAAGCGGCATTCGCGTCAAAGGCCACCTTGCCTGGCTGCACTGCTTGGTCACACAGCGTTTGACGTGGCTGGCCCCGCACGCCAAGCGCGGCAGCGTGGCCCTACAGGCCTTGGGGCTGCTGCACGGCTTCAAAGGCACTTTGGTGCATGATGGGCTGGCCAGCTACAAAGAGCTGACGTGCACCCACAGCCTGTGCAATGCACACCACCTGCGCGAGTTGGTGTACATCCATGAGAACGAAGGCGAGAAGATGTGGGACAACTGGGCGCAAGAGATGATCGACTTGCTGGGCCAAGCGCTGGGGGAAGTCAATCAAGCCCAAGGCCCATTGCCGCCAGCTCGCCAAGCCCACTACTGGGCCAGCTGGAGCGCCTTGCTCGAACGTGGTGAGGCGCTCAACCCAGCTGTGCTGCGCACGGGCACGCGAGCCGACCGGGCGCAGGGCATCGGCAAGACGGGGCCGACCAAACAGAGCAAGGCGCGCAACTTGCTCAAGCAACTGCGCCAGCACCGGGCCGATGTGTGGCGCTTCATGACAGATGAAGGTGTACCGTTTACCAACAATCTGGCCGAGCAGGCACTGCGCATGTGCAAGGTCAAACAAAAGATATCGGGCTGCTTTAGAACGCAGCACGGGGCAGACACCTTCTTTACCATCCGCTCCTACCTGGCAACGATGACTAAACAAAAGGCCAATCTACACGCCTGCCTGATTAGTGTATTTCAGGGCCAGCCCATTGAGCCTAGCTTTGCTGGATGTGCTGAGTAGTTACCAAATTTTAGCTTATCCACGCTACACCAGTGTTATCACACTCCTACGGCGCACTGCCACTACGCACCCCCGCACACACCTAGCGTACGTACGGGTTATTCGGCCTGCGGTCGCGGCTATTGCGTTTGCCGTCGCCATCGCGGTCGCGGTCGTAGCGGTTGGGCACACCGTCGCCATCGCGGTCTCGGTAGTAGGCGGTGTGTCGCTCGCGCACCCAGCTGTCGCGCACAAAAATAACGGGCTGGCTGCAGGCGTT
The DNA here is from genome assembly GCA_043747295.1 of Polaromonas sp. Classification (GTDB taxonomy): domain Bacteria; phylum Pseudomonadota; class Gammaproteobacteria; order Burkholderiales; family Burkholderiaceae_C; genus JAAFIP01. Next base: position 3,151 of record JAYTPK010000140.1, read on the forward strand.
GTAGCGGGTGCAGTGGCGCGGCCAGTCGGCTTGGGGCACGGGGCCGCCTAGGGTTATCCGGCCATACACGCCGGGCTGGTGCACGCTGATAGATACATTGGCAGCCAATGCAGGTAGCGCTGCGCTGCTACACAGCACAGCGGTAATTAATGCGTTGCGCAAAATTTTTGCTTTCATCGCAGCTTTCCTTTTTTAAACACAGATACGCTGCAGTATTGGCCCAGCGTTTAGACGCAATGTGCCTGCGGGGTAAAGTTACGTAAACAGCTACGATGGTTCGCGTTACAAGCTAATGGCTGCGCAGGCCTAGCGGGCTACTTCTTCTCACAACTTTTGCGATTCGGGCGATATGTGGCCTGCAGTTTGCACGTTTAATTTACCAAAGCACCATACCCGCTAAAGGGCGCGCAGCCTGCTTTTGCTGCAAAACGTGAGGATACTAATCAATGACTATCAAACGCACGCTGGGTTGGATAATTTTAGGCATTTCGGCCATGGTGTTTTTGGTCGCGGCAGCAGCGGCTGTTTACTACGCTAACGAGGTGCGCAGCGCGCGTAGCGACACACCGGCGCTGGTGGCAGCAGCGTCCAACCGCTATGGCGTGCAAATCAAGCTGGCAGATTTGTCAGCAGAGCGCAAAGCCATGCTGCTGGCCATAGAAGACCCGGCCTTTACGCGCCACCACGGCGTAGATTTGGC
>JAYTPK010000141.1:0-7290 GCA_043747295.1 Polaromonas sp.
TGCTAGAAGATAACGCGCCCTACCAAGCCAAGGTCACTTTTGAATCCGCCGGTGGTGCCACGGGATGGAACGCACCTAGCACAGCGCCGTGGTTTGAAACTGCGTTGAACGCCGCCAGCCTTGCGCACTACGGCGCGCCCTGTGGCTATATTGGGCAGGGCGGTACTATTCCGCTGCTGAATATGCTGTCGAAGGGCTTTCCTAAAGCGCAAATGATGGTGTGTGGCGTGCTGGGTCCTAAAAGTAATGCGCACGGCCCGAATGAATTTTTGCATTTAGATTACGCTAAAAAGCTCACTGCCGCCGTAGCCAGTGTGATGGCAGCGCATCCTTGATACGAGTGCCCGCAGCAGTCTATGAGTGAATCCTATCTTTCGCCATTAATTGCTGCAGACGGCGATGTGATTGCAGTACAGGACTGGCCTTTGCCAGACGAAGATCAAGCAACGCGTGGCACCGTGCTGATAGTGCACGGTTTGGGCGAACATGCTGGACGCTACAACGCTTTGGCAGATGACTTAAACCAACGCGGCTACAACGTGCGCAGCTACGACCAGTATGGCCATGGCGACTCAGGCGGCGTGCGCGGTGACTTGCCCCATGCCATGCGCCTGCTGGACGACTTGGCCGACGTGATTGACAGCACGAGGCGCAATATGGGTGCGCAAGAACCATTGATTTTGCTGGGCCATAGCATGGGTGGTGTAGTGGCCACGCAGCTGGTGCTGCACAAAATTCGACGTGTTGAAGCATTGGTGCTGAGCTCGCCAGCATTTGATCCTGGCTTGGGTGCTGTGCAAAGACTGTTGCTGCGCTCCTTGCCGCGCATCTTGCCGCACCTGCGTGTGGGCAATGGCCTGCAGCAAAAATACCTTTGCCGTGACGCAGCGGTGTTGGCTGCCTACCAAGCTGACCCATTGGTGCATGATCGCATCAGCGCCAGCTTAGCCCAGTTTATTGCCCAGATGGGCGCACAGTGCATCGCCGGTGCTAGCCAGTGGCGCGTACCCACTTTGCTGATGTACGCTGGGGCCGATCGTTTAGTCAGCCCGCAGGGCAGTAAAGCCTTTGCCGCCGCCGCCCCGCCTAGTGTGGTGCAAAGCCATTGCTTTGATGCGATGTACCACGAGATTTTTAACGACCCCGAGCGTGACCAAGTGCTGGCAGTCATGCGGCAATGGCTAGCTGTCCTGCGCACATGATGCCACTGCCTTAAGGCATACCTGCTTCATTTTGGGCGTAAAAAAATCTGCAGAGCGAATGTTTCTCGCTGTGCAGACCTATTTAGACTGAAAAAACAATAAAAACAGTGCTTAGTCCAAGTATTTATTGATTAGTTTGCTACATTTATTATAGCAAACATGGTTGTAAATTACTTTTGCATCATCTTGCTCAGCATACCCATCAAGTCGCCTGAATTGCCCAAGCCACCCTCAGGCGCTTGACCGTTTGGGGTCAGGCCGTTGATCAGGCCTGGCAAGATTTGGCTGAGTTGTCCAGCCGCGTCGCCTTGGCTCATGCCCAGCTTAGAGGCAATGTCGTTTAGTGCATCGGGGCCTAGGGCACTGCTGATTTGGTCGCCGCTGACAGCGTGGTTGTCACCACTGCCAATCCACGAACTCATGGCATCACCCAAGCCGGCTTGCTGAAACTTAGCGGCCAAGCCGCCCAGTCCGCCTTGGCCGCCATCGTTGCCCAACATGCCAATTGCCATGTTGATCAGCTGCGAGTTCATGCCGCCGCCGCCACCTTGTTGGCCACCAAGCATGGAGCCTAAGATATTGCCCAAACCGCCACCTTGTTGCTGACCGCCACCCATAGCTGCACCTAGGACTGAATCGAGTAAACCCATACTGTTCTCCAAAAAATGTAAGTGGAATAAAAATGCACCATCATGCAAAGCGTGGTGTAGGCATATAGTACGTGATTGGCATGAAGCCAGCGCAGCTTTCTAACCGCTAGGCATTGTGCGCCGTATTATTTAAGCGCGCAAGCCACCACAATGCCACACCCGTGACGGCTACAGGCAACAGACTGCCATAGTTCAGTATGGCCCAGCCTTGGGTGGTGACTAGCGCGCCTGATGAGAACGATGAGATCGCCAATGTAGCGAAGACGAAAAAGTTCAGTGCACCTTGGGCTTTGTCTTTTTCTTCTGGTCGGTAGGCCTGCATTGCCAAAGTTGTGGAGCCAGTAAAAAGAAAATTCCAACCTAACCCCAGTAAAAATAATGCAATTAAAAACTGGTGCAATTCTGCCCCCGACAACGCAATACCGATACAGGCTAAATTGAGCAACAAACCCACCGCCATGACAGGCAGCGCACCAAAGCGCTTGATGATGTGTCCTGTGACAAAGACCGGCGCAAACATACCAATCACATGCCACTGCAGTACAAAGGCAGCATCGCTGAACGGCAGGCCACATTGCTGCATGGCAATGGGCGTAGCCGCCATCAGCAAGTTCATCACACCATAGCCTAACGACCCAGCCGCCGCTGCCACGATAAAGACAGGCTGGCGCATGATCTCAAGCAGCGGGCGACCGCTGCCTTTGGTGGCTTGCGCAGGCTCTGGTGGAAACTCAATGAATGCCATCACCACCAAGCCAACCAATGCTACTGCTGCCAGTGCAAGGTACGCTGCGGAAAAGGGTACCGCCATGGCACTTCGGGTAACGGCAGCCAAGTTAGGACCCACTATCGCCCCAATCAAACCACCAGCTAATACCCAAGAGACTGCTTTTTCTTTGGCACCGGGTAAGGCCAGTTCAGCCGCTGCAAAACGGTACAGCGTAGCGTTGGCACTGTAGTAACCAGCTACCACGGTAGCTGCGAGTAATAAATAAAAATTACGCGTAATAGCGGCATAAAAGCACAGCAAAGTAGAGCCTAAGCCGACTAGCAAACCGATTTGAAAAGAGCGTTTGCGCCCCAGCCGCTTTTGCACACGGGCCACCAAGCCAGTGGACAACGCAGCACCCACCACATAGCCCATCACCGGCAAGGTAGCCATCCAGCCCAGTGGCGCTAAAGCTAGGCCCACCAGACCGTTGATGGCGATAAAAACGACGTTATTGGTGAGAAATAAGCCTTGTGCAAAGACCATCAGCCAAAGGTTGCGATTCACAAAGAGTCCTTGCTGTGGTTTAGGGTCAAGGCCCACAAGCTTAGAGCAGCTATCGGGGCGGTTTCAGAGCGCAGCACACGCGGGCCCAGATCAACCAGTGCATAGCCTTGTGCCAGCGCCGCTGCTTCTTCAGCGGGGCTGAGGCCCCCCTCGGGGCCGCACAGGCATTCAATGGCTGCATCAGACTGCGCCGCAAACGTATGGGCTGACACGCTAGCGCTGTGCACTGAAAACACACAGCGCAGTGCTGCACTGCGTTTGGCTGTAGCTGCCAGCCAGGCTGGTAGCGTTTGAATAGGGTGCACAGTGGGCACGCGGTTGCGCCCTGATTGCTCGCACGCAGCCACCGCAATAGCCTGCCAATGGGTCTGCTTTTTTTCAGCCCGCTCGCCTGACAGGCGCACAACCGAGCGTTCGGTCATTAAGGGTTGAATGCTGGTTGCACCCAGCTCAGTGGCTTTTTCAATCAACCATTCCATGCGCTCGTTGGCTGGCATGCTGATGGCGATGTGTACAGCGCGCGAGTTTTCTCGCTCAATGAGCGCATGCGTGCCTACGCTCACACGCACATCGCTGCGCCCCATATGGGTGACCAAGGCAGCATATTCACCACCTTGGCCATTGAACAAAGTCAGGGCAGTGCCGGGCTGCATGCGCAGTACCTGCACATGGCGGGCGCTGGCGGCATCTAAGGCTAGCTCGTCACCGCAGGCCAGCGCATGGGGGGTGTAAATTCGGGGCATCAGGGGTTTATGTGGTTTCTAGAAGCAGTGGCTACATGCGCCCAAAAGACCAAGCGGTGGTGTTTTCAGTACCTTCGATTTCGTCAATCACTTTGAGCAAAGGCCCCAGTTCGCGGTAACGATTGCAGGTAGTGCGAATGTAGTGGATAAAGCGTGGCGTATCGGCCAAATACTTGGGTTTGCCATCACGCAAGGTCAGCCGCGCAAAAATACCAGCTACTTTTAAATGGCGCTGCAGGCCCATCCACTCGACTGCGCGATAAAACGCACCAAAATCGTCTGCCCAACCGTCAAAATCCATCAGGCCTAGTTTGCGTGCTTTTTCCCAGTAGCGGATGGTGACGTCGAGAACAAATTCTTCGTCCCAAGTTAAAAATGCATCGCGCATCAGCGAGGCTATGTCGTAGCTGATGGGGCCATACACGGCATCTTGAAAATCCAACACGCCCAGTTGGTCGTTGGCGCTGAGCATCAAGTTACGCGGCATAAAGTCGCGGTGCACATACACACTGGGTGCCGCTAGGTTACGCTGCATGATGAGTTTGAAAGCACTGTCTATGGTGGCGCGCTGGGTGTCGCTGAGCGTATAGCCACGGTGCTGGGCAATGTACCAGTCTGGAAACAGCGATAACTCGCGCTGCAGCAAGGCCGTGTCATATGCGGGCAACACATCGGGCTTGGAAGCTAGTTGCAACTTAAGCAATGCATCCGTAGCCTGCATATAGCGCGGCAAGTTCGCACCTGCATCGTCCCGCTGGATTTGGTCCATCATAGTGTGGTTACCCAAATCGCTCAGCAGCATAAAACCTTGTGCCTCGTCCCATGCCAGCACCTGCGGAGCCAGTAATCCGGCGTTTTCGCAGATTTTGGCAATTTTTACAAAAGGCTTGCAATCTTCTTTATCGGGCGGGGCATCCATGATGATGCGTGATTTGGCTAAAGATGTATCTTTTTGCAGCGTGTCGACGCGCAAATAACGCCTAAAGCTGGCATCGGCAGACGCAATGCGCAGGCTGTCAGGTGCTAACTGCTGGCTGGGCGCAACGCTGGCTAGCCATTGGTGAAACTCAGCCTCACGTGCAGGTTGCGCCCAAGTCACTGGGTTAGCTGGGTTTGACGCAGTGGCTTGGGCAGAAGTGGCTTGACTGGTGGGCATGTGGGCTTGAAAGTGGGTACTGAGTGGGTACTAAGATTGGGAACTGCGTTGACTCATGGATAATCCATTCTACAAAGCTTGGGCAATCCCGCCCAAGCCACTAGCTGAAAATGTCGTTTTTCGACGCTTGAGCCCCTACTGCTGAAATTTTGCCGCGCAATGCGACAACGCCATCTACCTTTGCCCACAACCAATACGCCCGCAATGAGTGGGCTCAGAGCCGTACCTTTGGCGGTGATGTGCTTGTGCTGTTTGGGTGTACCCGCGACGGCGCAAGAAGCACCTCTGCGGCTGCAAAACAGCCCAAAATTACAAGAAGAGTTCCCTGAGGATACCAAGCGCCAGCAACCTACATTTGTGTTGGGTGACCGCATCACTGGGCGACCAGATTTGGACACGGTAATTGAAGGCAGCGCAGAGCTGCGCCGCAGTGGAATTTTCATTCGCGCTGACCGTATTGACTATTACCAGCCAGATGATTTGGCCAAAGCGCGTGGCAATATCGTGATCAACCGCGAAGGCAACGTGTACACGGGCACTGAGGGCCAGATGAAATTGGATTCCGCTGAGGGTTTTTTGGTTGAACCTACGTATAAGTTCATCCGAGGTGCGGGTTATGGACAAGGCTCCAGAATTGACTTTTTAGACGACTCTAGGTCTGTGCTGCGCAATGCCACCTACACCACCTGCACCAGAAAACCTGGCCCCAGTTGGATGCCCGATTGGATTTTGAAGGCTGCGCAAATCAACTTTGATACCGACAGCAATGAGGGACAAGCCCAGGATGTGCAGTTGCGGTTTAAAGATATTGCGCTACTGAGTTTGCCAGCGCTGAGTTTCCCTTTGACCGAGGAGCGAAAATCCGGCTGGCTACCACCAACGTTGAGTATCGACAACACCAGCGGCACCCAGCTGACGGTACCTTATTACGTCAACATCGCACCCAACCGCGATGCCACCTTGTACCCCAGCGTCATGTCCAAACGTGGCGTAAGTTTAGGCACTGAATTTCGCTATCTCGAAAATAATTACACTGGAAATTTGCGCTACGACCTGATGCCCAGCGACCAGTTGCGCGCGGGTACCCGTTGGGGCCTGAGTGCGGCGCATAACGCAGAGTTTGCTATAGGCTCTTTGTCTACATCACCTGTGAGTGTGGCGCTGAACCTTAACCGCGTTAGCGATGACGACTACTGGCGCGATTTTCCGCGTGGCACATCAGCCTTTACGGCGCGCTTGTTGGGCGCAGATGGCAAGTTGTCGTGGGGCAGTGGGCCCTTAGCTTTGAGTTTGCGCACACTCAAATGGCAAACCTTGCAGGTGCCCGATGCCATCATCGCGCCACCTTACGACAGGCTACCGCAAATTACTGCAAACTACAACTTGCCTGGTTGGACAGGGCTGGGGGCGCCGCTGGATGTTTCTGCTGAGTTGGATACAACGCGTTTTAGGTCACGCCCAGAACTGACGGGCCAGCCCAACGGCTATCGTAGTTATGCGCTGCTAAAAGCCAGTAAAACTTGGAGCGCGCCAGGCTACTTTTTAACGCCTAAAGTACAAGTGCATACCTCGCGCTACGCGCTGGATACACCGCTAGTTAATGGTCAGACCGAAGCCCGCCGCACAGTACCCACTGCAAGTATTGATGGTGGTTTAATCTTTGAGAAGCCGCTCCAATTGTTTGGACGAAATTTCTTCCAAACTCTAGAGCCTAGAGCATTGTTGACCTACACCCCTTTTAGAGACCAATCCGCACTGCCGAATTACGACAGTGGTGCAAACGACTTTAACTTTGCAACTATTTATAACGAGAATAGCTTTGCAGGCAATGACCGTTTTGCTGACAACAGGTTGCTGACTTTGGGTTTAACTTCGCGCCTGTTAGACAAGGACACAGGCGCTGAGGCTATCCGTCTTGCTTTTGCCCAACGCCTGCGGTTCTCGGACCAAAACGTAACCCTGCCCGGAGGTGTGCCAGACACGGCACGTTTCTCGGACATGTTGTTCGGTGCCACTGTCAATTGGAGCCCTACTTGGACTACCGATGCACTGGCCCAATACAACCCCAAAACCAAGCTCTCTGAGCGCAGCACATTCAGTGCCCGTTACAGCCCCAGTAACTATCGTACGATCAGCACCGCATACCGTTTCACACGTGACTTGAGTGAACAGTTTGACGTGGGCTGGCAATGGCCTGTGAATGATTTATGGGGCGATAAAGGCAAGGATTTGGGCGCTGGCGTAGGCCAAGGCGAGGGCCGTT
>JAYTPK010000142.1:0-1836 GCA_043747295.1 Polaromonas sp.
ATTGCGCTAGATTTGGACATGGCGGTGCTGGTAGAGGTGCACGACCGCACCGAGCTGGAACGCGCTTTAAAGCTGAAAAACGTGCCTGCCAAAACCATGCTGGGCATCAATAACCGCAACCTCAAAACCTTTGAAGTGACCTTGCAAAACACGCTGGACATGCTGCCCGATGTGCCCAAAGACAAGCTGCTGGTAACCGAAAGCGGCATCACCACCCGCGAGGACGTGCAAAAAATGCGTGCTGCCGGAGTGCACGCTTTCCTGGTGGGCGAGACCTTCATGCGTGCAGACGAGCCGGGGCTGGCGCTGGCGCAGTTGTTTGGCTAGATGCGGCGATTTGGCACAGGCGTAGGCGGTCACGCAGGTTCGCAATGCGCACAGCTAGACATGTCAATTACTATTAATTTCATAGCTGCTTGAGCAGGTTCTACGGCTTCCATGGCACATTCGACACTTAATTTATTCGGTAATGACGACGCGCGCGCTACGGACGACGCGCGCGCGCTACGGGACGCCGCTTACGCGCCAGGGCTTGTTCACCCCGCTGCAGACTGCACCGTGACTGCGCCAACACTGCAGTCATTTAACCCCGCAGACTGGCCTGTAGCACCCGACTGGTTGCCCACCACCCAAGCCTTTGCCGACAGCGCCGCCGCGGTGTCGCTGGGCCAGTATCTGCAGCAGCGGCTGGCAGACGGCGCGCAGATCTACCCGCCGCAGCCCTACCGCGCCCTGCAGCTGACCGCACTGGCCGATGTGCGTGTGGTGATTTTGGGCCAAGACCCCTACCACGGGCCAGGCCAGGCCGAGGGGCTGGCTTTTTCGGTAGCGCACGGCGTCAAAATCCCGCCCAGCTTGCGCAATATGTTCAAAGAGCTGCAGCGCGATGTGCTGGATGATTTAGGCTTGCCGCTCCCCACACACGGCAGCTTGCAGGCCTGGGCGCAGCAGGGCGTGCTGCTGCTCAACACCACGCTGACCGTAGAAGACGGCCAGCCCGCTGCCCATGCCAAGCGCGGCTGGCAAGTGCTGACCGACGCCATCATTACGGCGTGTGCCCAAAAAACCACGCCTGTGGTTTTTATGCTGTGGGGCGGCCATGCGCAGGCCAAGCTCGATTTGATAGCCCAACATAACCACAACCGCGATCAAAACATGCGCCACCTGGTGCTGATGGCCAATCACCCATCGCCCTTGTCTGCCGTGCGCCCGCCTGCCCCATTTATCGGCTGCGGCCACTTTAGCGCAGCCCGTGCAGCAGTGGCGCAGTACGATGCAGAAGCCGCTAAAATGCTATTTATTTCATAGCTGCTTGAGCAGGATTTACTTGTGTTAGTGGCCTAAAACACTGTAAAAATTAGGTTTGCAGCATAGTTTGACTGAACTCACGTACTCAACTGATAAAGCTGTGGTCCGCCATTGGGCAATTCACCCAGCCTACCTAATCGCCCAAGCTGCCCATGCGCATATCGTCCAGGTAGTCGCGGGCAATGTCGACTGTGCTGCGCTCGCCTACATCCGCAAAACGTTTTTTCAGCCATTTTTGCGCGCAGTCGTGGCCCAGTTGGCGTAGTTTCTGAATCATCGCGCCATCAGCGGACGCTTTGCTGGACGCAGGGTAGGCCTCCAGCGCCTCACCGCCGTCAATACGGTGCAGCAGCACTTGGCGATAGCGGTTAGCGTCCAAATTACCGCGCTCCAGCATGCGGTTGACAAAGTCAATCGAGCGCATTTGCGACAGCAAGCTGGCGTTAAACGTCAGCTCGCTGATGCGGTCCATGATGTCAGCCGCATCGGTGGGCGCTGCGTTGCGCTCCAGTGGGTTAATCTGCACCA
>JAYTPK010000143.1:0-5803 GCA_043747295.1 Polaromonas sp.
CACCACGGTCAAACATTTCATAGGGTTTGAACATGCGTTTGCCGTCTTTGTAAATGTTGGCCGACAGCATGGGAAAGCCCGCCCATTGCATTTGCTTGGCTAACACAGGCAGCGGTTTATCAAACTCGTGGTTGCCTAGGGCCATGGCATCGTAGCCCAGCAGTTTCATGCCTTTAAAGTCGGGCTCAGCGTCTTGGGTATCAGACTCGGGCACGCCGGTGTTCACGTCGCCGCCGTCCAGCAGCAGGCTGTGGCCGCCAGCGGCTTTGACCTCGGCGCGTACGCTGTCGATCAGGGTTTTGCGGGCGGCCAGGCCATATTCACCATCGCTGTTTTTCCAGAAGCGGCCGTGGTGATCATTGGTGTGCAGCACGGTCAGCTTGACAGGGCCGCTGAGCGGCGCAGGGGCTTGCTGGGTGGCGCAGGCAGCAAGTAAGGTGGCCACAGCCAGCGTAGATAGACGCAACGTAGCGACAGGATAGGAAGAGATGTTTACTATAATTTTCATAGCTGCCTGAGCAATAGATACTTGGACTACAAGTGGTTTTGATAGGTAAAAGTGCTTTTGAGCAGGTTTATTTCAGCACGCCGAACACTTTTTTCAGGATACCGCTGCCTGCGCCTAGTGGGTCTTGGCGCAGCTTCTTTTCTTCTTCGCCGATCACAAAATACAAACCATCCAGCGCTTTGCCAGTGACATATTGCTGGATGTTGGCATCTTCTTTTTTTACCAGCCCCAGGCCCGCAGCCTTACCGCCGAAGTTATTATATTTTTCGGCTAGCCCCACTTTGTCAGTGGCTTTGGTGACGATAGGTAAAAACTGCGTGCCCAATGGAGAGCGGGTTTTGTCGGCAAAAAACTGGGTGACTGAGGTGTCGCCACCGGTCAATATGTTTTTAGCGTCCACCACGCTCATGTTTTTAACGGTAGACACCAGCAAGGTTTTAGCCATTGGCATGGCTTGCTCAGCCCCACGGTTCATCGAGGTGATCAGCTCGTCTACCCGCTTGCCTTGGCCTAGCTTGCTCATCAGCTTGCCAGCGTCTTCTAAAAAACCTGGCAGTGGAATGCGAACTTTATCGTTGCCCAAAAATCCATCTGTTTTGCCCAAAATACCGATAGCGGCCAAAGCACCTTTTTCTAGCGCTGCCTTCACGCCTGCAGTGGCATCAGCATTGCTCAGGTCGCCAATGGACAGGGCGTGTGCGTGTTGGTAGGTAGCGGCAATTAATACGGCCAATGAAGACATACCTGCTTGGTTAAACTGTCTGCGATGCATAATGAGCTCCTGATGGAAAATAAGTACCGCTATCTTGCCCTAATTTTCGCCAGCTTGGCAATCGGCTTAGCCTTGCCTGCCTGCAGCAACGTGTCAGACTTCACGGGGCCAGCCCCTGCGTCGACCATGGTGTTGTTAGATGGCTCCAAGCATAGCACCGAGGCCATGAAAGGCAAAGTGACCTTGGTCAACTTTTGGGCCACCAGCTGCACCACTTGTGTGGCCGAGATGCCGCAAATTATTGCCAGTTACAACCAGTTTAAAAGTCAAGGGTTTGACACGGTAGCAGTGGCGATGAGCTACGACCCGCCCAGCTATGTGGTGAACTTTGCCCAAACCCGAGCCTTGCCTTTTAAAGTGGCCATTGACAACACAGGCACAGTGGCTAAAGCGTGGGGCGACGTTAAGCTTACCCCCACCACGTATTTGGTGAACAAAAAAGGCGTTATCGTGAAGCGCTATGTAGGGGCACCTGATTTTGCGGCTATGAACGCGCTCATTGGGCAGCTGCTGGCCGAGAAGGCATAAAAAAACCTGCTGGAAAGTAATTAAAAAAGCCTGCTGGCTTTGAAGCCAGCAGGCGTGAAGTGGCGGTTAAACCGCAACCCTCAAGGAAGACTTTTCAACTCTGCGCAATGTTATTTTGCGCTGATTCAGATCATTTGTCTTGGAAAGCGTCGTGGCAAGCTTTGCACGATGCGCCGGTGGTGCCAAAGGCGGTTTTGATAGTGTCCAAGTTACCGGTTTTAGCGGCGGCGTTCAAGGCCAGCATTTTCTTGTTCATGTCTTCGCCCAGTTCTTTGAACTTGGCAGTTTCTTTCCAAATCTCAGGCTTAGCCTTGCCGCCCTCTGTGCCGGGGCCAAAACCTTGCCATGGCAGGGTGGACATCTCGGTTGCAATGGCAGCGTTGGTTTGCGCAGCGGCTGCGTCAAACGGAACGCGGCCGTTGACCATCGCACCAATGCGGCCAAAGTGTGTGCCCATTACAGTTAGCGCAGCTTTGCGGTATTTAATGGCGTCTTCGGGTTTGGCAAACTGCGCTGCTGCTGGCAGGGCCAGAGACAGAGTTGCAGTGGCTAGGGCGGCGTTGATCAAAGTTTTGATGCGCATAGTGGCTCCTATGTTTCGTTTGTTGTGGAAATTATTTCAATACGAGTTTAGAAGATTTTGAAAGTTCCTGCTGATGCACACAAAAACTTCTCGTCAATAACAGCTAGGGTTTTTGCTTAGCAATTTATAACTACATTCACTTTAGTCAGAGCTGCGGCGCTTGGCTAAGCGCTACAAACTCGCGCACAATGGGTCATCATTATTTTTACCAGTTGGCCTGACTATGCCCAAAACCGCGCAGACCACCGATGGCGCTGCAACCCACACTAGCACCCATGTCACCACCCGCGTGTGGGACTTGCCCACCCGTATATTTCACTGGTCGCTGCTGGTGTGTGTGGTGGGCTTGGTCATCACTGGCAATGTAGGCGGCAACTGGATGGTGTGGCACTTTCGCTTTGGCTACACGGTGCTAACCTTGCTGTTGTTTCGCATCGTGTGGGGCATTGTGGGCGGGCGCTGGTCGCGGTTTGCCAGTTTTATCTATGCGCCGTCCACCATCATGGCCTACGTGCAAGGTCGCGGCAAGCCTGAGCACTCGGTAGGGCACAACCCGCTAGGCTCTGGGTCAGTATTTGCGCTGCTAGGTTTTTTGTTATTTCAAGTCGCCACGGGTTTGGTGAGCGACGATGACATTTCTAACCAAGGCCCACTAAATAAGTTTGTCTCTGGCGCACGCGCATCACTAGCTACGTGGTACCACAAAGAGGTGGGCAATAAAGTTTTGATTGCCTTGGTGGTGCTGCACGTAGCAGCGATTGTGTTTTATACCTATAAGAAAAAAGAAAAACTGTTGGGGGCAATGCTGCATGGCGACAAAGCGTTGACTGCAGAAGTAGCGCAAATAGCCCCACCTTCACGCGACGATGCGGCATCACGCAGTGTGGCTTGTGTTGTATTGGCTGTGTGTGCTGCGCTGGTGTGGTGGATTGTGTCTTTAGGTGGTTAGAACTGTCTGTAGTCCATATATTCATTACTCATACAGCTACATAATCGATAGCAAACGACACACTGATATTTAAGCAACCAACGGCTGCGGTGCAGGTACGCTGTGCAGCGAAGGCCCGCCCAGCGTAGGTTCGGTGCGCTGTGGGGTTGGTACGCCGTGAATGCCAGCGCGACCAGATTGGCTATGCTGCCCGCTGTTGCGAAATAGCGCCGCTTGCATGCGCATCACTTCATTCAAATCACCGCTTTGCGCAAACATAGCACGCATCCAACTGGCACCGTTTTGCCGCGCTGCCACCAGCTCTTGCAGGTAGATCAGCGCTCGCACAGTGCCCAGCTGCGCGGCGGTAGGCATCAAGTCTTCCAGCAGCTTGCTTAGTGCTGTGCCCAAGTGAAAACTTTGTTTGCTGCGCGGGTCCACAATCATGGCCTCGTAGCCAAACCGGCAGGCTTGAAAACGGTTGTAGCCATACACGCGGTAGGTGGCCAGGTCGCCCACTGGCGCGGCAACCGTAGTGGGCTGCACCAGCCCCGCAGTGATGCCCAGCAATTGCGCTGACAAAGTTTGCACCAGCGCTGCCAATGCCGCGGCCATCTCTACTGTGAGCGGTGTGTCAAATATTCTCACCTCCACTGTGCCAAACTCGGGCTTGGGGCGAATGTCCCAATAAAAATCTTTCATGCTTTTAACGATGCCGTAGCTGACCATTTCGTCAAAATATTCATTGAACTCAGCCCAACTGGACAGCCTGGGCATGTGGCCTGACAGCGGGAACACTGCCACAGCGTGCAAGCGTGAGGTTTCAAACGAAGTCTCCTCCCCTGCTGCGTAAGGGCTGGCCGCAGACAGCGCAATAAAGTACGGAATGTACGGTGCCAGCATGTGGGTAAGCCGCACAGCTGCGTCGCCGTCGGTGCAGCCAATGTGCACGTGCTGGCCAAACACCGTGAACTGCTTGGCCAAATATCCATACAAGTGCGAGGTGTGCAAAAAGCGCTCAGTTGGGTAAATGCGCCGGTCTTTCCACACGCTCACTGGGTGCGCACCGCCGCCTGAGATGTCGATGTTAAGTTTATCGCCTGCTTCGCAAATTGCGTTGCGCAGTTCACGCAGCTCTTGCAGCAAGGTGTCGTAGTTGCTGTGGATGCTGGTGTTCAGCTCGACCATGCTCTCGGTGATCTCTGGGGTGATGCGTTTTTGCAGCGCAGTTTTGCGGTGCAAAAGATTGATCAAATCAGGGGCATCGCGCGACAGCGCAAAGTCGCGCGCGTTGAGCAATTGCAGCTCAAGCTCTACGCCCATAGTCAATGGACGCGATGGTGTGAAGGTCATCATAGTGGGCTGCCTTGCAATTACGTGGCGTGCAGGTCAGCATGTGTGTCCACACGGCGCGACTGCACACTTGACTGGGTTTGTAGCGGCGTGCTGTCTAGAGGTGCTAGATTAGAAATCACCACTGGTGCAGGCGCGACTTCGCGCATGTCGCGCAGCACCGTGCGCATGACCCACGGGGCTGACACGTCGCTTACGCACAGCATCAGCAGCATAGCGTGGGACAGCATGATCAACGGGGGTTGCTGCGCTGCCAGAGCTGGCGCGGCCATAGCCCAAAACACTAAACCTGTCATTGACATGGGCTGCAGCATCATGCCCAGCGCCACGCCTTGGGCCCAGCGCAGGCCAGCCCAGCGCGCTGTCAGCGTGCACACCAGCAGCTTACTGCCCAAGCGCACCAGCAGCAGCAATGCTGCCAACACCAGCACTTGCACGTCCAGCGCAGAGCCGAGCTGGCCGGGCTGCAAGCCCGCCCACTGCAGCCACGGCAGGCTGGCGCCTGCGACTAAAAACATCAGCACTTGGGCTAGCTGGCCAAGGCCTGCACCTGCGCCTGTGCCGTCATTAACCAAGGCTTGTGCAGCCCGCCTGCGCAAACTTAAACCCAAAGCCAAACAGGCCACCAAGGCAGGTGCGCCTACCCACTGGGCCAAACCTACCGCAATACACACAGCGCCCAGCATGCTCAGCCACGGCGCGCGATCGGCAATGTTGGCGCTGCTACCGTGGGTGCGCGGGGCAGTGGGCATTTGCCCATACAGGCGTGACAGCAACCACCCTAGCGCAAAACCCACGGCCACACTGGCCACGGCTTCCCATAAGGGCTGGGCGAGTTCGAGCACACTGCGCAGCACTGACACGTTGGCTGGTGCGCCTTGCACGGTAGAGGGCAAAGTAATCAACGAACCTGCCGCTGCGCTGGCTGCTGAGCCCAGCACGCCTACGTTGCCTAGCGCTGCCTCGCCTTGCGCATAGGCACCTATGAACGACAGCACTATTGGCAGCGTGATGGCCGTCAACACGGTATTGATGCTACCCAAGTGCAGAGCGCGCTCAGTAACTTGCCCCTCAGCGCGCCACTGGGGTAGCAGAGTAGACAGCAGCACGGGCGAGCTGTGCGCCGCCAGC
>JAYTPK010000144.1:0-2965 GCA_043747295.1 Polaromonas sp.
ACGCGACCCCGCCGTCAAAGCCATGCTAGAGATGGCCATCAAAGCCTGCTTAGCCCAAGGCAAATACGTAGGCATCTGCGGCCAAGGCCCCAGCGACCATCCTGACTTTGCGCAGTGGCTGGCTGACCTAGGCATATCGTCTATTTCGCTCAATCCAGACAGTGTTGTGGAGACTTGGAAGCTGCTGGCGCAGTAGCGGGGTTTGGCCAAGCTATTGCCTACGGCCGCGATGAGGGCGTGACCAAGCTAAGCGGGGAAACCTTCATAAAGGCGCACTACCTGGGTAGCCTGCATCCATGAGGTATTCTTCTGTTGGCAGACCCCGACCAAACCCTGCTTGATCCGCTGATGCAGCGGCTGCTTCTGGACAAGACGACGTCAACTTCGTCGCTCTGGATTGCTGCGGGGTGGTCGGGGATTCAATTGCGGCAGGCGCTGTGAAAAGTAGCTTATAACGCTATCTATTCAATAGCTGCTTGCGCCTGTATTTATTGATCTAGGAACCGACAAATTTGTTTTTTTAAACAAAAAAGACCTGCTGATCATTCGACAGGCTTTTTCGCTGATGCCCGCTGGGTACAAGCAGCCGGTCAGCGGTTAAACACCGCGCTCTTTGAGCCAATCGCGTGTCAGTTTCAGCGCATATGTTGCGGCGGCTTTGTCATAGCTTGGGCGGTAATCAGCGTTAAAGCCGTGATCAACGTTCGGGAAAATCACAATCTCAGAACCGCTGCCTGATTTGGCAATTTCGCCACGCATTTTGGCAATCACTTCGGGTTTGACAAAAGCATCAATGCCTGAGTACAACCCCAGCACCGGCACTTTGAGTTCGGAACCAAACTCGACTGGGTCGCGCGGCTTGATGGGGCTCTTCATGCCGTCAAGCAAGCCGTAGTAAGAAACCGCTGCTTTGAGCTTGGGGTTGTGCAATGCGTAAATCCATGCCGTGCGGCCGCCCCAGCAGTAACCTACTAAGCCCACGCGCTCAGCGTTGGCCTGACCACTGGCTTTTGCAAATGCCACGGCTGCGTCAAGGTCGGCGTTGACTTGCGCGTCAGGCACTTTGGAAACCACGTTGGTCAAAATGCCCATGATGTCGGTCATTTTGCTCACGTCACCCTGGCGGGCAAACATTTCAGGTGCGATCGCGTAATAGCCCATCTTGGCAAAACGGCGGCATAGGTCCTTGATGTGCTCATGGACGCCAAAAATTTCCTGCACCACCAAAATCACGGGGTGCTTGCCAGCCTTGGCGGGGTGGGCGACATAGCCGGGAATTTCCCCGTCGGCGACTTTGATCTTGACTTCACTGGCTTTGATGCCCCTGGTGTCGGTGGTGATGGCTTGCGCCAGAAGCGGGCTGGACGCAAATGCAAAGCCGGTTGCCAGTGTCGTCATGGCAAAAAAACTGCGGCGTGACGTGCCGTTCGTTTGCGCCTCAACAGGGTTGGCGAAGTTAATTGGCTTTAAGCCGTAGTCTACTAATTTCATGGGGATCTTTCAGTGGGTCAAGCTGGTTAAGTTGATTTAGTTGGGTTTTCGTTGCGTTGCTGGCATCGAATCCTTTAGTGTCTTTTGTAGACGTTGCCCACGGCGCGTGGCGAATTCGCCAATATTCAGGCAAAACTAGCCACTCCATATGTAAAAATCAAAGTATGAATATCGCAATTTTGGCTTTTGATGGTTGTTTAAGCTCCGGTGTGCTCGGCTTGGCCGATTTGCTGTGGATGGCTTCGCTGTCTGACCAGCGCCGCAGTGCGCAGGCTAGCGCGCAACCAGTGATGGCAATTAAATCTTCCGTGCACACAGGCGTGTTGATAGATGCGCAACTTTTTAAAACCTTCGTCGTCAGCATGGATGGCAAACCCCTGCTTGATGGCCGCGGGCGGAGCCTGCCGGTGGATTGTGGTGTGTACGATTTACCTGCGCTGGATGCTGTGCTGTTGCCCGGCCTGGTGCCCGATGCAAATGGCACGACAGCGCACAGCCGCATTATTGGCGGTGCCGGGCCGTGGCTGCGAAAGCAGCACGCGCATGGCACCATGCTGGGCGCTTCGTGCGCCGGGGTGTTTGTATTGGGTGAGGCAGGCCTGCTCAATGGTCGGCGCTGCACCACTACCTGGTGGCTGCATGAGGAGCTGATTCAGCGTTTTCCCAAATCGCGCGCCATGTGGGCCTCGGGCTTGGTGGATGACAGCCGAATCGTCAGCGTGGGTGGGCCCATGTCGTGGGTTGACTTAGCGCTGTACACCATTGGCCGGTTACTAGGCCCCGAAGTGGCGTTGGAGACCGCGAATTTTGCAGTGGTTGACAATACGCCGTTGACTCAGGCGGTGTATGCGCCAAAACGCTTCATTGAGCAAGCCACACCGTTTTTACTGGACGCCGAGCAGGCTGTGCGCGCGGCAGGAATCGGATTCACCGCTGTAAAACTAGCTAAATTTTTGGCGGTCAGTCAGCGCACGCTGCACCGTAGGCTTCATGCCGTTGCAAACGAAACTCCTAAAGCATTTATCACCAGAATCCGGCTTGAGAGCGCCAAAACGCTGTTGGCCAGCCCTGCCAGCAGCATCAAACGGGTGGCGCTGCAATGCGGTTACGAAGATGAAGGCAGCTTTAGGCGCGCGTTCAGCCGATTCAGTGGTATGACCCCTGCAGTCTACAGACAATGGGCTCATCAAAGGGGTGGGTCGGTTGCAGCCGCGGTGTAGACCGCTCTCACCGTGTGCTGGGCTTGGCCAATTGGATTTTGATACTTGCAATTGCTGCAACTACTTTCTCGTCTTCCTCTACCGTTCCTCACTTTGCGTTGATTACAGCAAGGCCGCTCTGACTGGTGGGTGCACTGACAACGCGACCAGCGCATCGTCAATCAGTCGGCTCAACACTGACGTGATTTTGAGGAGCATCTAACTTTAATGGCTTTGTAAGTACTGTGCAAACGTAACTACTTAATATATCTATT
>JAYTPK010000145.1:0-2137 GCA_043747295.1 Polaromonas sp.
GTGGCGACTTCGGCCAGAGCTACGGTCAGCTCGTCAACGGCCTCGGACTCGCTAGCGGCCAGTGCCGCTTCGATTTCTTCGGGCGAGGCGTCGGCGGGCACGCCTGCGGCCTTGGCACGGGCGGCTAGGTCATGTGCTGCTGAGTCGTGCGCAGCTGATCCATGTGCGTTTTGGTCATGAATGCCTTGATTTTGCACAGAGGGGTTGCCAGCAGCGGCCTTACCGGCAGCACTTTGCTGCGTCTTTGGGTTCTCGGGGTTTTGGTTTTCAGACATGGTCAAATAAGTAACAAAAATTAGGCAAAAATTTATATGCAAAGCAAATTGACGCTAAAAGGCCAATTTCAAGAGGTATGCGCAGCAAAAAGGTGTAAAAAACGCCACCATTAACACTTGGTATTTTGCTAGCAAAAACGCAGCTGCCTGAGCAGGTTTTACTTGGGTTGGAGGCGCTTTGTATATATAAAAATGGCCCTGCACACAAGGTGCAGGGCGCACCACTGATTGAGCTGCGTGCTTTTAAACGCGTGGTTCAGACGCTTGCTTTTAGACGCGTGCTTTTAGACACGTGGTTCAGATATGTTCTTTAGCCGTGAACTGCCAGCAGTTCTACGTCGAACTTTAGCGTAGCGTTGGGTGGTATCGCACCGCCTGCGCCACGTGCGCCGTAGCCTAGCGCTGCCGGTATAACCAGCGTGCGCTTGCCGCCCACCTGCATGCCCGCTACGCCTTCGTCCCAGCCCTTGATGACCATGCCTGCGCCCAAGCCGAATTCAAACGGCTGGCCACGGTCTTTGCTGCTGTCAAATTTGCCGCCTTGCACGTTGTCGTTAAACAGCCAGCCGGTGTAATGCACGCTGACTTGCTGGCCTGCTGCAGCGGTGGCGCCTGTGCCAACTTCGGTGTCGGTGTATTGCAGGCCAGATGCGGTGGTGGTGGCTGTTGTGGTCATGGTGGTATCCTGTTTAAAAATGCCCATGCTATAAATTAAATAGCTGCCTGAGCAGGTTCTACGGCGTTTAAGCCGTATTTGGTATAAAAATAACAATAAAAAAGCAGCCTTGGGGCTGCTTTGTCAAGGCGCGGTGATTGTACCGCGAAGCTTGTATTTATTGGCTTACTTCTTCTTGGCCTTCAAAGCGGCTGTCCACTTGGCGGCAAAGGGGCTCATGTCGTTCATGCGGCGCAGCAGGTCTGAGCCGCTGTTGGTCACGCAATAGCCGTTGTCGCCGTGGGTGATAAAACCGGCAGCGCGCATTTCTTTCAAGCGGGTGTTCAGCGTGTTGGGCGTGATACCGCCTACGCTGTCTTGCAGCAAGCGGAAGGTTTGTGGGTGGCCGTCTTTCAGTGCCCACAGCACGCGAATGGCGTAGCGCGACTCCAGCAAGTCAAACAGTTGATTTACAGCAGCATTGTCCTTGGTGCTCATGGGGCTCTCCAAAAAGGTGGTTGTTATGGGTAATGTGAAATAAGAGCTTTAAGCTCGAACTAGTTGAAATATAACGTATTTTTCTAAAAATGCTACAAGATTCATAGCTGCTAATGCAACAAATCATGGCACTACCCCTGATTTTGTGGCGGTTTTGCTGCACTTTTTGCACTGCAAGCCCTTTGGCAGCCTGCCCTGGCGCTGGGTTCAGGCTTGGCGCAGTTGCGGCCTACATCAAGGCAAGTAGACTTTTTGTAAAAGCCGAATCAGCGTGGTGTGCTCTGCCTGGGTAAGCCGCGCTGCGCTTTGGCGCTCTAGCTGGCGCACGGTGACCTCAGCATTTTGCACTAGGGCGTGGCCTTGCGGGGTCAAGTGCAATGCCGCGGCGCGTTTGTCCTGTGGGTGAGGCTTGCGATCTACCAGTTTGCGTTGTTCCAAAGTACCCAGCAGCTTGACAAAATTGGGCGGCAAAATGCTGAGTGCCGCACAAAGCTGGCGCGACGTAACTCCGGGGTTATGTTCAATTACCGACAGTACCGAAAAATCCACTGGCCGCAAACCGTACGGGGCCATGCGCTTTAAAAACAAGCCAATGATGACCAGCGCAGCGCGCCGGGCGTTGTAGCCCAGCAAGCTTTCTAAAAACTGGGTGTCTAAAGAGCCTGCAGAAGACGCTGGTGCCGGTGTGAGTGCCGGTGCGGGCTTGGCC
>JAYTPK010000146.1:0-12963 GCA_043747295.1 Polaromonas sp.
ACAACCTTAAGCCGGAGACTACACCATGAACGCGCCCCTACCCGTCCACCTGTTACCCGCCATCGCCCAACGCGAGGTGCCGGATGCCTTGATCGATGCGCTAAAAGCTCGCTTTGGCACCAACTGCTCCACCGCGCAAGTTATTCGTGAACAGCACGGCCGGGATGAGTCGGCGTTTATCGAGGTGCCGCCCCCAGCTGCAGTAGTGTTTGCCGAAAGCACCCAAGACGTGTCCGATGCCATTAAGCTGGCTGCGCAATACAAAACCCCCGTCATTCCGTTTGGCGTAGGCAGCTCGCTAGAAGGCCATTTGCTGGCGGTGCAGGGCGGCATCAGTGTGGACGTGGGCCGCATGAACAAAATTTTAAGCATCAACGCCGATGACCTGACCGTGACGGTGCAAGCGGGCGTGTGCCGCAAGGCGCTCAATGATGAGGTCAAAAGCACAGGCCTGTTCTTTCCGATTGACCCAGGTGCCGACGCCACCCTAGGCGGCATGAGCGCTACACGCGCCAGCGGCACCAACGCCGTGCGCTACGGCACCATGCGCGAGAACGTGCTGGCGCTAGAAGTGGTGACGGCCAGCGGCGAGATTATTCGCACCGGTACCCGTGCCAAAAAATCGTCCGCTGGCTACGACCTCACGCGCCTGATGGTGGGCAGCGAAGGCACGCTGGGTGTGATGACTGAGATCACTCTGAAGCTGTACCCGATACCCGAGGCGATTAGCGCAGCGACCTGCTCGTTCCCCAGCATTGCTGAGGCGGTGACGACAACCATTCAATTAATTCAGCTGGGCGTGCCGATAGCGCGCGTAGAGCTAATCGACGCCAACACCGTGCGCATGGTTAACGCGCACAGCAAGCTGGGCCTGCGCGAAGAGGCCATGCTGCTGATGGAGTTTCACGGCTCGCCCGCCAGTGTGAAAGAGCAAGCCGAGACTGTGCAAGAGCTGGCCACTGACAATGGCGGCCAAGCCTTTGAGTGGGCCACCACACCCGAGGCACGCACGCGCCTGTGGACAGCGCGGCACAACGCCTACTTTGCGGCGATTCAAAGCAAGCCGGGCTGCCGGGCGATCAGCACTGACACCTGTGTGCCTATTTCTAAATTGTCCGATTGCCTGTTGGACAGCGTGGCCGAAGCAGATGCCAGCGGCTTGCCCTACTTTTTAGTCGGCCACGTGGGCGATGGCAATTTTCACTTTGGTTATTTGATTGACCCGAATTCTGCTGCTGAGCGTCAAACGGCTGAGGCGCTGAACCACAAACTGGTGGAACGCGCGTTG
Organism: Polaromonas sp.; assembly: GCA_043747295.1. Taxonomy (GTDB): domain Bacteria; phylum Pseudomonadota; class Gammaproteobacteria; order Burkholderiales; family Burkholderiaceae_C; genus JAAFIP01. The sequence continues at coordinate 1,289 of JAYTPK010000146.1, forward strand.
GCACTAGAGGGCACGTGTACGGGCGAGCATGGCATTGGGCTGCACAAGCAAGACTTTTTGATTGCCGAGACCGGTAGCGGTGCCGTGGGCATGATGCGCACGATCAAACATGCGTTGGACCCTTTGAATATCATGAACCCCGGGAAGATCTTTAGCTGGTAACGTTTGCTATTGATTGTGTAGCTGCTTGAGCAGTGAATACTTGGACTACAGGCTTATTTCGTTGGTAAACGTGCTGTTTTTAGTCCCGTGTATCGTGTTTTCTATGGTCTGTTGCTCTGTTCGTTGTTTGCTCGTTGTACTAGGACGCGCACCGATGTGGCTTACCCCTATGCCAACCGGACCTGCGGCCCTTGATTGGTTGTCACAGGGGTAAGCCACACCGGCGCGCTTGTAGAAGGCTGGGCGTCAAATGCACAGATTTCAGCGCTGATTGAGGTCACCACAAACTCAGCCTCGCGTGCCCCCAAAAGTATCGACCAGGGTGCAGCGGTGGGATCTTATCGATGGGGAAACTGTAGCGAGGTGCGGCTCACCAAGCACAGATGCCTACTTATTGCCGCGCATGTTCGCGGAAGTTTTTGCAGCGATATGTCCCGCCGCCCGTCCATGGTAAACAACGAGCCAACGCATTGCCAAGGGGGAGTTAAGCAAGGACACCACAACACTATTACACCAAAGCACAAAATACCAGAGCACCCAAACGCTACAAAAATAATAGCTAAAGAGGCACTAGATACTTGGACTACAGCCCATTTAGACAAGAAAAAGGCCCTGAAACCTAAGTTCAAGGGCCCTGAGGTGAAACTAAAAAGACTTACGGCTTTTTCACAGGAGCAGGAGCTGGACGAGCCGCACCGGGCGCACTGGTTTGGCTTGGGGCTGCGCCGCCGTCAACACCCAGCTTGCCGCCACCGCCCAAACCTTGGCCTTTGACGCTTTGCGGTTTGTAGGCGCGCAAAGCCTTGACCATTTGGTTATACGAGTCGGTGAACGCTGCAATGACGACCTTACCCTGTGGGGTATTGGTGTAGCCGCCCAAGCCGCCGCCACCGCCGCCGCCAAACAGCACCGCGCCCACGCTGAAGTCGGTGTTAGAGCTGCTGCCCTGGGCTGCAGACACCTGCACGCCCGAGCGGTTGTCGGTCAACATCAGCATGGTGGAGGCTTCGTTGGTACGAATGCTGCCTGCAATGGCGCCCAGCAGGCCCAAGCTGCGGCTCAGGCCGCCTAAACCGCCACCGCCGCCGCTGGTGCCGCGCGCGCTGACCAGGACTTCGGGGGTCATGCTGTAGTCGGCTGCCACCATTTGGCCGCCGCCCATGTTGCTGCCTGCACGGCCCTGGCCTGATGCGGCGATGGCGCGCTCACGCTCCATGGCGGCCATGGCGCGGCCGCGCTCTACCACGATAAAGCAGTTGCTTTGCTGAATCATCAGGCGCAGCACAGGCACGGTAGAGCCTAGGCGGTATTCGGTGGTGAACAGGCGGTACCAGTCGGCAGAGGTTTCTTCTACCAGCGCTACAGTGCCTAATGGGCTGTCGCACTTTTCTAGCGATGCGTTAGCGCCTTGTGATGTTGCGCCGCCCGCTGAGCCGGATGCGGTGGTGTTGGCTTTTTCGTCGCCAATTTTAGGAGCGGTCGATACGCAGCCAGTTAAGGCCAAAATGGCGGTGAGGGATAAAAGCTTGAAGTTCAAAGTTGCCTCCAGTATATGAGTGTTACTAAATTTGAAGCGAGGATTGTCACACCCAAGCCATAAAGATGAGACATTATTTCACAGCTGATACCTCTTGACGCGGTAATTTTGCATACTTAGGGAATATGCGAATCAAACTGACAGTTACAAATGGCTTATTTTGGCATTTACACCCTCCCTCGGTGGGTTGCTGTGCGGGTGGGCTTGGTTAAGCTGGCTTGGGGCGGTTCTAAGCAGCCGTGCCGCGCAGCTTGTCAATCAGGCCGTTGAGCTCGTCCAGGCTGCCAAACTGGATGATCAATTCGCCCTGCTCTTCGATGCGGCCTTGGCGCTTAACGCGCTTTTTAACCCGCACTTCAACTTGCGCCATTAACAGGTCAGACAGCTCTTCTTCCACGCGTTTAAGGTCGCGGGACTTTTCTTTGCCAGGTTTTTGCGGGGTCAGGCTGAACTCAGCCGACAGCTTTTTGACCAAGCCCTCAGCCTCGCGCACCGACATCTTCTTACCCACAATTTGGTTGGCTGCTGTGATTTGCGCCGCGCGCTCTAGGCCCAGCAATGCACGGGCGTGGCCCATGTCAATGTCGCCCGCCATGAGCATGGTTTGCACTGGGTCGGTGAGGTTTAATAGGCGCAGCAGGTTGCTGGCGGCGCTGCGTGATCGGCCCACGGCCTGGGCGGCAGTCTCGTGCGTGAGGCCAAACTCTTTGATCAAGCGGGCCAGGCCACGGGCTTCTTCTAGCGGGTTTAAGTCTTCGCGCTGGATGTTTTCAATCAGTGCCATCGCGGCAGCGTTGTTGTCGCTAACGTCTTTCACCAGCACAGGTACGTCGGCGAGGCCTGCCAGCTTCGACGCACGAAAACGCCGCTCGCCGGCGATGATCTCGTATTTACCGGCTTTGTCGCCGTATTTGGCTTGGCCCTCGGCGTCGTCGGCCAGCAAGCGTACCAAGATAGGCTGCATCACGCCTTGGGCCTTGATGGACTCGGCCAGCTCATACAGCGCGCCTTCGTCCATGCGGGTGCGCGGCTGGTAGATGCCTGGGATCAGGTCGGTTAGCTTAAGGGTGCTGGGCGCGCCCTTTGCGCCAGTGGTGCTGACCTGGCCAGAGAGCTCGCCAAAGGTGGTGTCGGCGGCGCTGTCCACAACTTTGGGGCCGAGCAGTGCCTCTAGGCCGCGGCCTAAGCCTTTGGGTTTTTTGGTGACCATGGTGCGAGAAGTGGTTAGAGATAGGTGAACAGTGGCTTAGCTGCAAGCTTGGGGCAAAAGCCAGCGAGTTTTTTAAGCGGCTGCCAAGTCTAGCAGCATCGCGTGGCCCGCAGGCCAGTTGCCTAAACCGGACTCAGAATTGAGATGGCCCAGCGGCCCAATATCAACGCAGCGCGCGCCCCAAGCCGCTGCCATCGCATGGCCAGCGGCTACGCTAGAAAACGGGTCGTTGCTGGACACCACACACGTGACGGCAAACGGCAAGGCTTGCAACACGGGTTTGCGCCAGCCGAATAAATCGGGCGGCAAATCAGCCTGCGTGACATCGGGCGGTGCCACCAACAGTGCGCCGCGTATGGCGCTGGTGTGGCGCGACGCAGCCGCCCACACGGCTACCAAATGGCAACCCAAGCTGTGGGCTACCAAGAGAATGCGGGCTGTGGATGGGGCGTGTGCGGCTCGATCAGCGTCTGGCGCACTGGTAGGAGCACTTTTACCAGTCAAATCGGCCTGTAGTCCAAGTATTTGTTGATTTTGTTGCTCTAGTTTTTGTAGCGCTACTAAATTAACCACTTGGTCCTCTAGCTGCGCGCACCAGTCCCCGCGCAGTGGCCGCTGCCAGTCGTGCTGCTGCACGCGGGTGTAGCCATAGCGCGCTTGCCACAGGCTTTGCCAGTGGTCGGGGCCAGAATCGAGCCAGCCGGGGAGGATGAAAACAGGGTTCATGGGCTGCAGAGTTTGAGCGGGTAAATGGTGAGACAAGTGATGAGATAAGTGATGCCAATAGCACTGGTTATAGCGGTGGTTATAGCGATGCTCATGGCAGTTATGGCAGGCCAGATTGTAGGCAAAAAGCCGCGCCAACCTTCAGGCTGGCACGGCTTTGCAGTGTGCTCAATGCGAGTTATAGCAATTCAAAAACCAGGTACTGCAAGATTCGTTGTTGCGGCTCTAGCTCGGCACCTACCTGCGCCTCGTTATGGTAGGACGTGTAGGTAACGCGGCCACTGCCTACCGGAAAGCTCATGGTTAATGGTTTAACAACGCCTGTGGATGTCGCAAAATCAACCGCGCCAGAGGCCCATGTCTTAACGCCTGTACTGCCAGTATGTGCGCTGTTGATCACCGCCCAGCCAGACAGAAAGCCCTCAATTTTCACGCTGCCATCTACCTGCACGCAGGGGCCACCTGCGCAAGTGACTGAGCGCAACCAAGCTTGCAGTGCAGGGTCTACCGAAGCGTTGACGGTAATGCCAGATGTTCCTACTTCGGCCTCACCAGGGTTTTCAGCGGCAGTTGCGGCGACCGCATCAGAGCCATAAAAGTCGATGTAGGCGGGGAACACTTGCTCTACGATGTCATACGCCAAGTCACTTGCGTACAGCTTGCCACCACCTTGCACATATTGGCGCAAGATTTCTTTATTGGCGGTAGTTAATGGCACGGATTCGTCTGTGCCGCAGTTCCAAAACACAATGGTGTATTTAAAAATATCTGGCTTGCCGTCACCGTCTGCATCTACAAACAGTTTGTCCGAGGTCTCATACCCAGCGCCAAGTGCGCCATACAGCTTGAATTTTTCGGTACCCAGTTTGAGCTTGCCGCCCACTATCTCGCCAAAGCCCAGCTTAGCCAAAATATCTTCAATGCTGTCATAAGAGCCAGCGACCACGGCTATTTTGGGCGCTGTGCTGCCCCCAGTGTTGGTGATGACAAACGCTACGTTGCCTTGGCTAATGACACCGTCTTGGGGCGCGGCCAAGGGGGTTTCAATTTTGAAAGTGCCTTTTATAGCGGTGAGCTTGGCGTTAGCGGGGATTTGCGCTTTGAGCGCAAAGCTGCCATCGTTGCCGCTGCACGTATAAGCCCAACTGGCATCGGGTACTGTGCCGCAACTGGTGGTTATAGGGGCGGCAACCTTTTGTGCGCCTGCCGCAGTGGCGGTGCCTACGCTGTTTTCTACATACACCAGCGCATTGGCAATAGGTGTCGCGCCATCGGGCGCAACCACTTTGCCGTTAATAGTTGCGGGCGTGGTAGTGCCAACTGGCGGCACGATAACCGCAGGTGCCGCGTCGCCACCACCGCCGCAAGCCGCTAAAAAGCCACTTAGTACGACTGGCAGCAAAATGGTGGTCACAGCCCATGGGCGGGTTAGACGGTGTGTCATTGAATTAACTCCTCAGTGGTGTGCATTTAGCGCACTGCGTTACAAAAACGTAGCGCAGGCCAAATGGTTGTGAATGGAAACCGGCTTAGTTAAAACGAATTTGCAGCGTAGCCATAAGATAATAATCGTTACTAAAAGTACAAGGTCGTTGCCAGCTGAGAGGGGCTTCAAAGACTTAGCCTGAAAACTGCTACTTTCTACAAAAGTATATGTTGCCGCCTAAAGTCGCACTTTTCAAGATCAATCGTGGTTGCTAACGTTTTGGTTCGCGTTGTAGCTATTTGAAGTACGGAAAGACGACGGCACCGTCTTGCACTGCCTTGACTAATTCGGTGTCGTTGGTGGTCTCGGTAACGCCTGCGCTGCTAGTGATGTCAGTGCGGGACTTGAGCAAAATCCCCTTGCCTTGTAAATACCAAAGTGTGGTGACTTGGCTGCCTTGCGCTGTGGCTTCGGTGTTGGTGAATTTGCAGGTGGTGTAGGCCTGCATGCCGCCGGGGTTGACGCTGTCCATGCCGATAAATTCGATACGCTGGGTGCTGATGGTTACAGTGCTTGTCATGCTGGGGTCAACGAATGTGGTGGTGGCGGTGAAGCTTTGGGTTACGGCCTGCCCGGCGGTCATGGTGAACAAGCGGGGGTTGGCGGGGCTGTCCTTTTTCATCAGGCCATACGGTAGCGGAGTGTTGTATCGCGTAGTGGATTTAAGAGGTCGGGTGCCGAAGATGGAGGGTGGAAGGTAAGTCTGAAATCCTACCAAGCTCAGCTGTCCGTTGGCCAGCTGGTGGTAGAAGGTAATGTCTTCGGTGATTTTGACTTTTATTTGAATTGCCACACCATCAACCTCGCTTTTGGTGAGAGCGCTATCGGCGTAGTAAGGGCCCGTGCCCAGACCCACAGGGCTCAGTAGCCCGTCTTGCGTAAAAATACTATCGCTGGTTTCGTTCTGGCCAGCACCCGACGACACATAGCTCACGGAGGTCACCGCGCTGATAGTGGGCGGCACGGTAGTTAGCGGGTTGGCGCATGCTGCGCTGGTGACCGTGGACACGGTTTTTGTGCCGTCAGGCACAGACACGGTAGAGCTGGGCGTGACAGGCGGCGTGGTGATGACTGTTACTGGCGTGACTGGCTCAGTGGTGCCCGTGTTGGTGGGCGTGACTGTGGTGTTGCTGTTGGTTGAGCCGCCGCCGCCGCCACAAGCGGTGATTGCGGCGCAGGCCAGCAGCGCTAAGGACAACAAGGCACAACGTGCAAAGAATAGGGGTAGAGGGTGTAGAAAAAGCATCGGTTAAGGGGTTTATTGGTCAAATAGCCTCGTAGTCCAAGCATTTATTGCTCGGGCAGCTATGATTTTAATAGTATTGAGTAGGGTAATTTTTGTTAGCGGTTTATCTTGCAGGGAAGATGACCTCGCCGCCCACACTGGCGCGCACTAGCCGTATGGTTTGTAGTGCTGCGCCAGTTGCAGCGCTGGTGATGGATTGCACCAGTATTCCTTTACCCACCAAATACCATTCGGTGACCAGCTCTGTGCTGGCGGGTACTAAAGACTGTGACTCGAACTTGCAGGTTATGTAGGTCTTGCTGTTGTCACCTTGCAAAGTTTCTGTGCCGACAAAGCGGATTTTTTGGGTCGTGCTGACCAGGACGTTATTCGCACTGTGCTGTGCTGACACTGGCCAGCTAGCCTTGCCTTGGGCTTTGAGGCTGTCGCCGAAAGTTTCTGTTTTTCTGTAGCTTTTGGTTTGTTCCAGGGTTACACCGGCGGCCATGGTGAACTTGGCGTCGTAGAAGGTAGGTTCGTAGCGGTCGGTGAAGGTGATGGTGGGCTGGCCTACAGCACCCTCTTTGAAACTCTCTATAGCGACTAGGCCCAGTTTGCCGTTACTGGGTTCAAAATACCTTTTGGGTTCTAGCCCGATCACGCTATCAGGTATGGACACACCATCGGGTGTATTGGCTGTTATAGCTTCATTTTTAACAAAGTACGAACCAACGCCCTGTAAGGCGGATGGAGCCAAGTTTTTGGTTGTGGTGACTATAGTCTTATCGCCACCTCGGCCAGAGTAGGTGTAGGTCTGCGCCTCGACGCGGTTGGCGCTTTCAGCATCAGCCACAGCACTGGCGCTGGCGCAACTGTTGTATGTGCTGGTGTCTGGGCTTGTTGTGGTGGTGCCAGTGGTGCCAGTATTGGTGGGGGTGCTGGGCGTGGTGGTTGTGCTAACCATTACAGTTACCGATCCCGATCCTGTGCTGGCCGTTGGCTCTGAAGATGTCGGGGTGATAGGTGGTGTGCCCACGGCGGGTGTCACAGAGCCTGGTTGCGTTGCAGGCGAGGTGCCCGTAGACGGCGACGCACCATCGGTGGACACGCTGCTGCCAGCTGCGGTGGGTACAGCGCCACCGCCACCGCCTCCACCGCCACCGCCACCGCAAGCGGTTAACACGGCACATACCCATAGTACGCTGGTGCACAGCATGCTAGGCGCAATGTGTGGCTGGGGAATACTTGGCTGGGGAATGCAGGATTGATTAGAAGGCATTGGAAAGGTGGTTTAAGTGATAAATAGCCTTGTAGTCCAAGTATTCATTGACTATTTAGCTATTATTTTTATAGTATACGGGTGGGCAAGTTGTGCATTAGTTACTAGGAAAAACAGTAGCATCAAACTCTCTGGCGCGCTCTAGGTCTTTGCGGCTGACGATTTGGCCTGCTGCGTTGACGGTGATAGATTGCATCAAAATGCCTTTGCCCACTAAATACCATTCGGTGGTGACTAGCGCATCGGTTACGCCAAGTTTTCGCACGCTTAATTTGCAGGTGTTGTAGGTTGCACTACCTCCTAAGTGAGAGCTGATGGTTTCTAAACCGAGATAGGTAATTTCTTCGGCAATAACCCGGACAGGCACTTTGGGTTTTTGGGCTGCGGATGTAGTGACAGTTTCAGGTGTGGTTTTAGCAAATGCTTTAGTAGTTGCCGCACTTGCCGGCAAGCTGATGTAGCCAGTTTTGGTGTTCTCAGCCGACTGGCCAACCGTGCTTAAGGTAAATCGACGGTCGTAGAAAATAGGGTCGTAGCTGTAGCTGTACTGCAAAGCGGGTGTGCCTGAGCTGGTGGTGTAAATCTCTGATCCAACCAGGCCTAGCACGCCGTTGGTACGGACATAGTAGGACACCGTATCGATTTCTTTAGGGGCATCGCCGCCGCCGCCGTCGACAACTGTGCCGCCGTTGGGTAAGGCTAATCCGTCCAACATGCTGAGGGACGAGACGCTGCGCACAATGTAGGCACCAGCACCTTTGAATGCGGCGACAGGCCGGTTGCGGGTAGTGAACTCTTCGAAGCCATCGCCCAGTCCACCCAGCGCATAGCGCTGGTAGGTTTCGCGGTTGGCGTTGCTTGGATCGTTGATGTCGGCGGTATCAGCGCAGCTGTTGTAGGACGCTGGACTGCTATCTACGCTGCCGCCCGCGCTAGATGTAGGCGCGCCTGTAGTAGAGGTACCGCCAGGTGTGGACGACGTGGATGAGTTAGATGCCACCGTAGAAGTGCTGCCCGATGCACCTGTTGGGCTGCTTGGGTTTGAATTAATCGTTGTTGACGTTGTACCGTTGGGCTGTGAACTGTTAGACGTGTTAGCTGCGGTATCGCCAGACGCTGACGCGCCACCACCGCCGCAAGCGGTTAGCGTTGCACTGGCCAAAAGTACGCAGGCAAGCGCAGCACAGCGCGTATAGGCTGTGTTAGCGTGTAGTAAAGTTAATAACGAAGATAAAAACATGGTTTAGTAATGAAAAGTGCTGGTAGTCCAAGCGTTTATTGCTTGGGCAGCTATTATTTATATAGCAAGCTAGTTTAAATATGACACTACCGGGGAAACAGCGACGTGCCGTTGAAAAGCAATCTGACCAAGGTAACGTTTCTGACGGGCTCGCCAGCGGCGGTTTTGGTTTCAGACTTAAATAAAGTTCCCGTGCCTTTGAGATACCACTCGGTAGTGACTAAGTCGTCTTGGGGCGCAAGCTTGCGTACCTCGTATTTGCACGTTGCATAGGGTTTGACGCCGACATTGATATCCACTAGGTTAATGTAGCTAATGCGCTTGGTGATGACAACGCTCTGCGTGGCTTGGCCGATGGTGGTGACGGTGCTGGTTTCGCTTTGGAGCATGCTTTGTCCAGGTGCTAAAGCGAAGATACGGTCATAGAAAGTGGGCATGTACGACACGCTTTTTATCAATGAGTCAGCGCCGTCGATAGTCTGAAACTCGTTAATACCCACCAGCCCAAAGCGTTGACTTGGTAGGCCCGGATTGCCCAGCACGTAGTACGACTTGGACTTTACGGTTGTCAATCTTGACTGTAACAATGTCCCTGGGTCTATTGCTATGTCCTTTATTAACTCGGTAGTTTCGATATGTCTTTTGTAGTGAGGGCCTGTTTTGTCGAACGAGTCTTTGGGCACATTAGTTTTCACTACGGTCAAGGTGCCATCGCCTACTGTGTTATCTAAAGCCCGGCCCGAAAATTCATATTCAGCTAGCGTTGTGTTGGTCGTGTCTTCAGGGAATTTTGTATCTTGTACGTTGACGCAGGTGTTATTGGCTGCGGTGTCGTAGAAGCTGCTGTCGGGTGTGTTGTCTGCGCTGGTGACAGTGCCCGTACCCGTGGTGCCCGAGCCCGTGGGGGCCATGGTGATGGTGGTTGGGGGCACTGTTGGCCCGGAGCCGGGACCGTTGCTAACTACAGCAGGGGTAGACCCACCGCCGCCGCAGGCAGACATCACTGCGCTGATGGCCAGCAGCCCAGCTAAAGATAAAGTTCGTACACAGTTAAGCAAAACGGGGAACATCGTTAAAACACATTGTGGGTGTAAGGATCAGCAAATATGTGCTGCAAAATATTACCGGTTGCGTGCGTCAATATGCACACTTAGGGCTTACAGAGTCTAATTATCCCGTGCTGGGGGCGCTTTAGCAAATGTAAACGAGGCCTATTGTGTGCAAATGCGCACACATTTGCCTAGTAGGGCCGTACTAAAGCAGGGTGAACACTGTGCCATCGCAGCTTAAGGCATGCTTTTAATGCGCTGCACCATTTCGGCTGCAAACTCGACAAAGGCGATGCTGCCTTTGGCTGACGGGTCAAATATCACGCCGGGCAGGCCGTAGCTGGGGGCTTCGGCCAGTCGCACGTTGCGCGGGATGACGGCGTTAAACACTTTGTCGCCAAAGTGGTTTTTCAGCTGGTCGCTCACTTGCTGCTGCAGGGTGATGCGTGGGTCAAACATGACGCGCAGCAGGCCGATGATCTGCAGGTCGGGGTTCATGTTGGCGTGGACCTGCTTGATGGTGTTGACCAAGTCGGTCAAGCCCTCCAGCGCAAAATATTCGCACTGCATGGGCACCACCACGCCATGCGCGCTGCACAGGCCGTTGAGTGTCAGCATGGACAGGGACGGTGGGCAGTCGATAAGGCAGAAGTCGTATTCGGTTTTTACCTGAGCCAGCGCATTTTTAAGCCGCTGGTCGCGGTGCTCTAGCTGCACTAGCTCAACCTCGGCACCGGCCAGGTCGCGATTAGCGCCCAGCACGTGGTAGCCGCATTTGTCGCTGACCACGCGCGCCTCGGCAATGCTGGCAGATTCCAGCAGCACGTCATACACCGACAGCTCTAGCTTGCGCTTGTCTACTGCCGACCCCATGGTGGCGTTGCCCTGCGGGTCCAGGTCAACCATCAGCACGCGCTGGCCTACTTTGGCCAAGCCGGCGGCAAGGTTAACGGTGGTGGTGGTTTTGCCCACACCGCCTTTTTGATTGGCAACGCAAAAGATTTTCATTGTCTGGTTCTAAGAGCGATGGATGGTGTGGCTAATGTCTGGCGACTTATGGCTTATTTGTCTGGCGGTTATTTCAGACGGATTATTTCAGGCAGCTTATTTGTTAAGCGCTACCTTGATGCCAAAGCCAATCAAAAAGATGCCCGCAATTTTATTAAGCACACCGGTCATGCGCGGGCTAGAGCGGATACGCTCGGCGGCATAGTGGGTGATAAGGATAGAGCATAGGCAATAGGCCAAGGCAATCATCGCGACAGTGAACGCCATCACGCTGTAGGTTGCCAAGCCTTGGTGTTGTGCAGGGTCGATAAACAGCGGAAAGAACGCCATGTAAAACACGATGGCTTTGGGGTTAAGCAGGGTGATGGCCAGCGATTGTGTAAAAAATCGCTTGGAGTCCATCTTTAATATGGGTGCGTCGCCGGGTTTGGCGATGAGCATTTTGATACCCAGAAAAGCTAGGTAGGCTGCACCGGCAAACTGGACTATTTTAAAAGCTGTGTGATAAGTGGCCAAGAGCGCGGCCACGCCAGCCACGGCCAGCCACATCAGCACTTGGTCGCCTGCCATCAAGCCCAGCATGGCCGCCAGCCCGCCTCGCAGGCCACCTTTGCTGGTAGAAGTGATGAGCGCCAAGTTGCCAGGGCCGGGGATGAGTAAAAACACGAGGATGGCTACGGCAAATGCGCCGTAGTCGGCGATGCCGAAAAATGATCCAAACATGTTTTTGCCTCGTGGTTTTTGGATGGTGGG
>JAYTPK010000147.1:0-25442 GCA_043747295.1 Polaromonas sp.
CTTTACCACCGCCAGAAAAAATCCTTACGCGTCTCAACTTAAAAAGCAAATTACCATTCGGCTTGATGAAGAGTCCATAGGTTACTTTAAGTCGATATCTCAGGACGCTGGTATTCCGTACCAGAGCCTCATTAATTTGTACCTGCGAGACTGTGCTACGTCCCATCGCAAACTCAATCTCAATTGGTCATAAAGCTCTTAAATTTGGTATTTATTGCTTGGCTAGCTATTAAATATATAGCAAACTCGACAACCTACAACCTCAGATAGCTAGCGCCTCGCCACTATGGGTTGCTGGCAGCAAGGTTAAAGGCGGTCAAATTGGTGCAGGCCCGAGCGGTGTCGGCCATGCCTTCACCCAGCCCGCTAGCGCAGTAGTCTGCGGCTGACTTAATGTGCCGCAGACGACGGTGCAGAGGGGTGGTGCGTTTGTACACGCAAGCAGCTCGTATTTCACAGGGTTCTCGCCCTGCATCGGCGTATCTGGCGACGTTACAATCGCACAGAGCGCACTTTGCTTACACCAAAATCTTCAAACTTACACCATAACTTGCCTCATGTAGGAGGCCCTTATCCTCAACCACATCACGTGGTTCAGTCCAACAAGGTTTATCTGTCGCAGGAGGCGCTCTTGATTTCTTTTGGCTGCGCCTAGCGGGTGACCGCGCATGAGCACAGCACCTGTATCCATGGATGACAAACCACCCCGCATCCCCAAAAGCCACCACTATCACAACTACGTGATCGAGCTGGATGACCGCGTGTGGAACAGCGCCAAGTTTCGTCGCTGCAACCCTGAGTATGTGATGGGAAAACCGTTTGTGTACGTAGGCATGACAGGGCTTGACCCTGATACGCGGTTTGATAAACACAAAGCGGGCATCCATGCTAATAAGTTTGTCACCGACTACGGCGTGCGCCTACTGCCCGCGCTATACGAGAAGTACAACCCCATGCCTTACCCAGCGGCTAAAGAGATGGAAGTGGAGATGGCGATTGCGTTGCAGGCACGCGGTTTTGGGGTGTGGCAGGGGTAGATTGCTTCGGTCTTGGCCAGATCAAACCCCTTTGCGTAGCCGCCCTGCACGCGACTGCTCTTTTGCAGTTTCAATAAATTCAGCCACCGCCACGCGGGTGCGGGTGCTACGCCTCCACACCAGGCCTACGTCAATAGCCTCTACAGCATCGCGCAATGCTCTGGCCTCAATATATTCAGCATCCAAGGTCCAGGGGCGGTACAAAAAATCTGGCAGCACGGCAATGCCTGCACCCACACCCACTAGCGACCTGACAGCTTCAAGCGATGTGGTGCGCATGGCTATCTCGGGCGCAAATCCGTAGCGACTCCATACCTTGCGCAGCACGGCGTCAATACGATCGGCCTCTAAAACAATATGGGTATGTTCTGCACAATCTGCCAAAGTCAGCTCTTGCAGCTTGGCTAATGGGTGGTTTGCAGACAGCCAAACACGGTTTGTGGAGCTAGTTAGCACTTCTACTTGCAGGGCTCTGGGGTCGCTCAGCGCGTTAGAAATCATGATGGCCAAATCCAGCTCGCCATTGACTAACAAATGTTCTAAAAATTGAGGTTGATCTTCAATGACCGTTAATTTGACTGAAGGATGCGATTTTTGAAACCGAGCGAACAAATCTGCCAGGTAGTAGCCTGCCACCAGGCTGGTTACCCCTATGGTCAGATTACCGCTGAGCTCCTCGGTATGCCCGCGGTCTATCAAAGCCGCTTCCGCCACAGCCGATATCACTTTGCGCGCACTGATCTGAAAACGATGTCCGTCCTGGGTTAGCACCATACCTTTGGAAGACCGCTCAAACAACTTTAAGCCCACGGTATCCTCCAGCTCCAGCACCGATTTAGTGATGGCAGACTGCGCAATATTGAGCATGCGCGATGCTGAGGCCACAGACGCTGCTTCAGAGACAGCTAAAAAGTACCTGAATTGCTTGAATGTGATGTTGCGCTGCATGGACACCCGCAAAGTGACTATGGAAAACCCTTGCTATCTATTATTTAGATAGCATTGAGTATCAATAATGATCTTTGCGGTACGGCTTGTCAAGGCTACATTTGGGTGGTTCCTAGCCAGTTGATGTATTGCCCAGGCTTGGACGCTAAAGAATTGTCCAAGACACCACACAAGGAGCAACGCATGAAATTACTACCCTTAGCCGCCATCGCTTTCGGCTTCACCGCCATAGCCAGTATCAGCTTGGCCCAGCAACCTTTAAAGAGTGTAGGTAAGTCTGAGGGCCAGGTCGACATTGTGGCGTGGCCTGGCTACATTGAGCGAGGCGCGACCGACAAAGGTTACGACTGGGTCACAGGTTTCGAAAAAGCCAGTGGCTGCAAGGTGAATGTAAAGACTGCAGGCACATCAGATGAAATGGTCGCCCTGATGAACGAAGGCGGCTTTGACTTGGTTACTGCATCAGGCGACGCCAGCACCCGACTAATACGCGGGAAAAAGGTGCAACCCATCAACGTAGCCCTGATTCCTAGCTATAAGAATATCGACGCGCGATTGCAAAAAGCGCCTTGGCATTTTGAAAACAACACCCACTATGGCGTTCCGTACCAGTGGGGTTGGAATGTGTTGATGTACAACACCAAAGTTTTTGGCGACAAAAAACCTACTTCTTGGGCCACGGTATTTGAAGAGCAAACTTTGCCCGACGGCAAATCAAACAAAGGCCGTGTTCAAGCTTTCGACGGCCCTATCTACATTGCAGATGCGGCGCTTTATCTGATGAAAAAGAACCCTGCGCTGGGCATTAAAGACCCTTATGAATTGAATGAAGTGCAGTACAAAGCTGCGCTAGATGCCTTGCGGGTGCAGCGCAAATTGGTAGGTAAATATTGGCACGATGCATTTGTACAGATTGACGACTTTACCAACGAAGGTGTAGTGGCATCTAGCAGCTGGCAATTTCAAGCCAATATCTTGGGGTCTAAGAAAACCCCAATTGCTACGGTCATACCCGTTGAAGGTGCTACGGGCTGGGCCGACTCCACCATGATGCATGCCGAAGCTAAAAACCCCAATTGCGCTTATAAGTGGATGGAACATTCGCTCAGCCCCAAGCTGCAAGGCGACTTGTCGGCATGGTTCGGGTCGGTTCCGTCGGTGCCAGCAGCATGCAAAGGCAACGCATTGCTAGGTGACGCGGGCTGCGAACGCCAGGGCTTTGGTTCATTTGATCGCATTTCTTTCTGGCGCACACCCACTGCGCAGTGCAAAACGCAAGATAACAAATGCGTGCCCTACCATAAATGGGTCTCTGACTATATTGCTGTGCTGGGCGGACGCTAGGCGGGTAACACACTGATATGCGCGCAGGGTGAGGGCCCTTGAACGGCCCCCACCCTGCCTTATAGCGCCAATGAAAGACCGCCATGCCTGTAGCCGTAGCGTTAGAAGAAGTCTCTTGTGTTTTTGTTTCATCAGGCCGAGAGGTGCGTGCCGTAGACAACGTATCCATGGAGATTCAAGAAGGCGAGTTTTTTACGCTGTTAGGCCCTTCGGGGTCAGGCAAAACAACCTGTCTGCGCATGATTGGTGGATTTACATTGCCTACATCAGGCCATATACGCATTCATGGGCAAGACGTGAGTTTGCTTGCACCTTATGCGCGGCCAGTCAACACCGTATTTCAAGATTACGCACTGTTCCCACATATGACCATCATAGACAACGTAGCCTACGGGCTGATGGTGCGCGGCGTGCAAAAATCACAACGATTGCATCAAGCACAGAAATTATTGGAGCTGGTACAACTGCCCGATGTAGCGCAGCGCAAGCCTGGACAGCTCTCAGGCGGGCAACGCCAGCGCGTAGCCCTGGCGCGGGCTTTGATTAATGAACCTAAAGTGCTGTTGTTAGACGAGCCGCTGGGGGCACTGGACTTGAAGTTGCGCGAGCAGATGCAAACTGAGCTTAAAAGCCTGCAGCGCAAGCTAGGCATTACATTTATTTTTGTAACGCACGATCAGAACGAAGCGCTGTCCATGAGTGATCGTATTGGTATTTTTAACCAGGGAAGAATTGAACAAATCGCCAGCCCCAGCGACTTGTATACACGCCCTTCCACACGCTTTGTAGCCCAATTCGTAGGCGCTGCCAATGTACTGCATGGGCCCGCTGCAAAAGCCATTGGTTACCAAGGCACTATGATGCTGAGGCCTGAACGCATCAAGCTGGGGGTAGGCGGCGATCACAACTTCAGCGCTAGGGTGCAAAGCAAACAATACTTTGGTGCTTTTTGGCGGCTCACGGTTTTGTTAGACCACTCTGATATAGAGCTGGCACTGGACATTGAAAGCAGCTCCAACCTGCCTGTTCCAGATGTTGCGCACGCAGTGATGGTGCGATGGGAAGCAAATGCTGTGCATTTCATTGCAGAGACCCCCCAAATTTAAAGCTGCCAGCACCATGCGCACTTTTGATACACATCTGCCAAGACCGCAGCGCACGACAGACGCGCTGTCAGATTTGCTTTACCAGCGAAAAGGTGTGTTGCTGACCGTACTGCTTGTGCCACCGCTGTTGTGGTTTGGGGTCATTTATTTAGGATCTCTTTTAAGCTTGTTAGCTAACAGTTTTTACAGGCTGGACGACTTTACTGGCCAAGTGGTTAAAGAGCTGGGTGTTGAAAATTTTATTACCCTGATAGAGCCTGCCAATTTAGATGTAGCTTGGCGCAGTATTGGTATGGCGCTGGCGGTGACTTTGGTATCAGCCGTATTGGCATTGCCTATTGCCTACTACATGGCGCGTTATGCGCGCGGTTCTCAAAAAGCGTTTTTATATGTCGCCGTTATGCTGCCACTGTGGTCTAGCTATTTGGTGCGTCTTTACGCGTGGAAATTACTTTTAGCCAAAGAAGGCGCTATTTCCTGGACACTGCAACAGCTGCATATGCAGTGGTTGCTGGATTCATTGCTGTCCGCCCCATGGATAGGTGGCAATTCGCTGAGCTTCTCCCCACTGGGCACATTTATCGTGTTTGTCTATATGTGGCTACCTTTTATGATTTTGCCAATTCAGGCAGCCATAGAGCGTATTCCGGGCTCTTATATGGAAGCTTCTGCAGACTTGGGTGCAACGCCTGGCACAACCTTTCGCAAAGTGGTGCTGCCTTTGGCCATGCCAGGCATAGCCGCAGGCTCTATCTTCACATTTTCACTCACTCTGGGTGACTACATCATTCCGCAAGTGATTGGCAACTCCACAATGTACATTGGGCAGGTGGTGTACAAGCAGCAAGGGGTGGCGGGTAATTTACCTTTTGCGGCGGCTTTTTCACTGGTACCCATCGTAGTGATAGCGTTGTATCTCTGGCTTGCCAAACGCAAAGGAGCTTTTGATGCGATCTAAGCTCATTGCCAGCAAGGGGCGTCTGGATGCGTCGCCAGCACTGAAGATTGCAGCATGGGGCGTCGTTTTATTTTTACATATACCGCTGCTTTTAATAGTGCTGTACGCATTCAGCACAGAAGACAAAAGCTATATTTTTCCGCCACCGGGTTTGACAACCCAATGGTTTGGCGTGGCACTGGAGCGCGACGATGTTTGGTCAGCTGTAAAAATGTCAACCCAAATAGCACTGGTGGCTACTGCTATTGCTATGGTTTTAGGCACTTTGGCAGCGGGCGCTCTAGCCAGAACAACTTTCTTTGGTCGCGAAGCTATTAATTTGCTTTTGATTTTGCCTATTGCGTTGCCAGGTGTAGTCACTGGCATTGCGCTGCGTTCTGCTTACCACTCTATGGAGATTCCATTTAGTTTTTGGACCATTGTGATAGGGCATGCTACGTTTTGTGTCGTCGTGGTGTACAACAATGCAGTGGCCAGATTGCGTCGCATCAGCCCCTCGTTGTTAGAGGCCTCCATGGACTTGGGCGCCAATGTATTCCAAACTTTTCGCTATATCGTTTTGCCGCAACTAGGCTCTGCTTTATTGGCCGGAGGCTTGCTGGCGTTTGCGCTGAGTTTTGATGAAGTAATTGTCACTACTTTTACTGCGGGCCAACAAACCACTTTGCCCATCTGGATGTTGCAAGAGCTCATCAGGCCAAGACAGCGCCCCGTGACCAATGTAGTGGCGGTATTTATTATTGCGCTCACTTTTATACCCATCGTTGCCGCCTATTGGCTTACACGCAGCGATGAAGACAGCCATAACCGTTAACTCTCAGCACCCTCATTAAGGAGCCACACCATGGGACATACTGATATTTTTCAAAGCTTCCAAACCGAGCTGTTAATTGATAACCAGCTAGTCAAGGGGGAAGGTGCGGCAGAGCCTATTTTGAACCCGTCCACAGGCGAGGTATTGTGCAATGTGCATGAAGCCTCCGGCGAGCAAGTACAACGTGCAGTCAGTGCTGCGTACCGTGCTTTTGCGTCATGGTCGCAAACAACGCCAATGGAGCGCTCCCGTCTGCTATTGAAAATTGCGGATGAAATCGAGGTGCAGGCAGCTAATTTTGCGCGACTTGAGTCGCTTAATTGCGGCAAACCTTATGCGCGCGCACTAGAAGATGAAATACCCGCTATAGCCGACTGCTTTCGCTACTTTGCAGGGGCTGCGCGTTGCATGACTGGCGCAGTGGCGGGCGAGTATTTATCAGGCCATACCAGCATGATTCGGCGCGACCCCGTGGGCGTGGTCGCCTCCATTGCACCCTGGAACTACCCTTTGCTGATGGCGGCCTGGAAAACTGCACCCGCCATTGCTGCAGGCAATACCGTAGTGCTCAAGCCGTCCGAGCAAACCCCGCTGACCGCATTGCTGTTTGCCACAGTAGTGGCCGCTATTTTGCCCAAAGGTGTTATCAATGTGGTGTGCGGGCGAGGCCCCAGCGTGGGCCAACCTTTGGTAGAACACCCCCAAGTGCGCATGGTGTCGGTCACTGGTGATGTGGCTACAGGCCGCAAAATATTGCAGGCGGCGTCGGGCACGCTCAAGCGTACGCATCTAGAGCTAGGCGGTAAGGCGCCTGTTATTGTGCTGGACGACGCGGACATTGGCGAAGTGGTGGCGGGGCTGCGCACTTTTGGCTTTTACAATGCCGGCCAAGATTGCACCGCTGCGTGCCGCGTTTATGCGGGCGCGGGTGTATACGACAAGTTGGTTAGCGAGTTGACCTTGGCAGTGTCCAGTATCAAAATGGGGCTGCAAGATCAGGCAGACGTTGAAATGGGGCCGCTAATCTCTGAGCGCCAGCGCAGCCGCGTGGCCAGCTTTGTGGAGCGGGCGCAAATGGTGGGGCATATGGAGGTGACTACTGGCGGCAAAATGCACCCTGGCCCAGGCTTTTTTTATGAGCCCACTGTCATAGCCGGGGCGCGGCAAGACGATGAAATTGTGCAGCGCGAAGTTTTTGGCCCTGTCGTTAGCGTGACACGTTTTGCCGATGTAGATCAAGCCATTGGCTGGGCCAATGATTCAGAGTATGGCTTGGCGTCCAGCGTGTGGACTAAAGATGTGGGCCATGCCATGCGTTTGGCCAAACAGTTACAGTATGGGTGCACGTGGATTAATACCCATTTCATGCTGGTTAACGAAATGCCGCACGGCGGCCTTAAGTCCAGCGGGTATGGTAAAGACATGTCAATGCACGCACTGGAAGACTACACGGTAGCGCGCCACATTATGGCTAAATTTTAGGAGCAAACAATGAAGCATTCACTGAACGAACAATTAATGGCCCGCAAGGCCGCCGCTACCCCTCGCGGTGTGGGCGTGATGGGCAGTTTTTTTGTTGATAAAGCCCTCAACAGCGAACTGTGGGACATCGAAGGCCGCCGCTTTATAGACTTTGCAGGCGGTATTGCAGTGATGAACACGGGTCACCGCCACCCTAAGGTAGTGCAGGCTATGCAAGCCCAGCTAGAGCGCTTTACCCACACATGCTACCAAGTGGTGCCGTATGAAAGCTATGTTGCATTGGCAGAAAAACTCAACGCATTAACACCTGGTACCCATGCCAAGAAAACAGCTTTGTTTTCTACCGGTGCTGAGGCGGTAGAAAACGCTATCAAAATTGCCCGCGCTGCCACCAAGCGCAGCGGTGTGATTGCGTTTTCTGGCGCGTTCCATGGTCGCAGTATGTTTGCCGTGGCTATGACGGGCAAGGTGCAGCCTTACAAAGCTGATTTTGGACCGTTCCCGCCCGAGATTTTTCATGCGCCTTTTCCATGCCATTGCGCTAATTTGGAAGAAGTTAAAAAAGCCATTCACCACATTTTTAAATCAGACATCGAGCCTGCGCGTGTAGCCGCTATTATTTTTGAACCGGTGCAAGGTGAGGGCGGGTTTAACGTGATTCAGCGCGAAGCCGTTAAGTGGCTGCGCCAGCTGTGTGACACCCACGGTATTTTGCTGATTGCCGACGAAGTGCAAACCGGCTTTGGCCGCACGGGCAGCCTGTTTGCCATGGCCCATTTTGTGCAAGACGGTGTGCTGGCCGACCTGACGGTGATCGCCAAATCTTTGGCAGCAGGCATGACACTGTCTGCCGTAACAGGCCGTGCAGAAATCATGGATGCGCCGTCGCCCGGTGGCCTAGGCGGCACGTATGCAGGCAACCCCATGGCTGTGGCCGCTGCCCACGCGGTGATCGACATCATGCAGGATGAACAACTGCCTGCACGTGGCGCTGTGCTGGGCGAGCAACTACAAAAACGCTTGAACGCGCTGCGCAATAAAGTGCCCCACATTTTTGATGTGCGCGGTTTGGGTGCGATGGTAGCTTGCGAGTTTCGCAAAACCGACGGTAGCCCTGATGCCGATATGACCAAGCGCGTACAAGCTGCCGCTTTGGCCAAAGGTTTGATATTACTTACCTGCGGTGTGGACGGGAATGTGATCCGCTTTTTGTTCCCACTGACCATTGAGCAGGCTATTTTTGATGAGGCCTTAGATATCTTGGAGACTGCACTTTTAGCGCAGGTGGTAGCGCACGCTTAAGTGGATTTATGCATAGGTCACCCAATCGGGCACCTCCTCCAGGTGCGGCAGTGTGTTGTAGGTGACCAGCATGTGTCGCTTGGGCGTAAATGCAAACTCGGTCACGCTGCTGTTGCGAATGCGCAGGTTTAGTTCAATGGTGGTTTCGGCAGATGTACCCAGCACGTGACCCACTGCGGTGCTGATGGGGCCACCGCTGCTGACCATGAGAATGTTTGATTTTTCATTGGCTGCGAATTGCAGGCGCACATGGTCTAGCGCGCTGGTAACGCCGTGCACAAACTGTGGGTAGGTAGGCATGCCTTGGGGCTGCGCGCTGCCGTCCATCCATCCTGCGAGGCCTTTTTTTAAAAGACGAAAGTGGTGACGGTAATTCTCGGGCGTGCGTTCGGTGCTCAGTGGTTCGGCGTGCACGGCTTTGACCACGGCGTCGCTATCGTATTCGTTCAGCCCCGGCCATGACAAAGCTTGCATATCGATGCCCGCACCTTTGCAGATGCCCGCATACGTCTGCGCGTGACGGCGCAGCGTGCCCATTAGCACGCCATCAAATTGCAGACCTTTGGATTTGAAATACTCACCCAAGCGCACAGCCTGCTGATGACCGAGGTCGCTTAAGTTGTCGTAATCGACCGCACCAAAGCTGGCTTGACCGTGGCGTACTAAGTAGAGTGTTCCCATGGGTGTATTGTGCGGTCTGCAGCAGCGCTTAGCTGTCGCAGGAGTGGCAAATACCACCCCAGTTTTACTATGATTTTTATAGCTATACAAGTAGTAAATAC
Source organism: Polaromonas sp. (assembly GCA_043747295.1). Classification (GTDB taxonomy): domain Bacteria; phylum Pseudomonadota; class Gammaproteobacteria; order Burkholderiales; family Burkholderiaceae_C; genus JAAFIP01. The sequence continues at coordinate 9,774 of JAYTPK010000147.1, forward strand.
TTGGACTACGGGCATATTTCGTTGGTAAATCGTGTGTTTTGGTGCTTTTTATCACTTGGCTTGTTGTTCTACAAGTTCTGTGTACTGCAACGCGATCTGCTGCGTTGGGTGCCCAACACAGCAGATCACTTTAAAATGCGACCATGCCCAAGCCATCATCGCCCAAGCGCAGTCTTTCAGCCCGCTAGCACCTTGGCAAACACAGCAGCATCCACATTGCCGCCGCACAGCGTAGTGCCCACCACTTGGCCTTGGGTCAGCGCACGCTCTTGCATTGCCGCTGCAAACGACGCAGCGCCTGCGCCCTCGGCTACGTTGTGGGTATCGATGTAGATTGCGCGCATGGCAGCGGCTACTTCTGCGTCAGTCACCTTGATGATGTGATCGATGTGCGGTATCAAAACGTCTAATGCTGCTTGGTCGGCAATGCGGCAGGCCATACCATCGGCCAACACCGTGGTCACTGGTGATTCGATCACGCGCTTGGCGGCAATAGAGTCGGCATAGCTGGTGGCATGGCTGCTAACCACGCCTACTATTTTGACTTGATGGCCCAAGGCCAGCTTGGCAGCGATGGCGCTGGCAGCGCCCGAACCCATACCAATCGGCACATAGGTCACGTCCATGCTGGGCACGGCTTTAAAAAATTCTAGCCAGTAGGTGCTGACACCCAGCACCAAGTCAAGGTGAAAGCTGGGCACCATGTGTGCGCCACGTTCTTTAGCCAAGTTAATGGCAAATTCACGCGCTTCTTGAAATTCATTGCCATGCTCTATCAAGGTAACACCCAGTGCGCGCATAGCAGCATTCTTCTCGATGCTGTTGCCCAAGGGCACGACGATAGTGCAAGGTACGCCGTGCGTGCGTGCAGCCCAGCCTATGCTTTGGCCGTGGTTACCGCGCGTGGCGCTGATCACTTCTTTAGGCAGCGCGTTAGATTTTTTCAGCCTATCAAAATAGGTTAATCCACCGCGAATTTTAAATGCACCCACGGGCGTGTGGTTTTCATGCTTGACCCAGCAGTCGGTACCCAAGCGTTCGCTCAGCAAGCCCCAGCGGTATTGCGGCGTGGCCTGAAAATCTTGGTACACCACTTGGGCTGCAGCTTCTATTTGGTCCAGTGTGAACATTAATTTTTCTCCGTTATGGCAATACGCAACGCTAAGGCAGCTAGTACGCTACCCATCACATAACGCTGGGCAAGCAACCAGCCGGGACTGTGTTTAAAGAATTGGGTAATGCGCGCAGCGCCAAAAATAATCAAGGTGTTACCACTGGCGCTGATGCAAATTTGCACAACACCCAACTGCAAGGTTTGCAGCCAAATACTGCCGCGATCGGGCTGAATAAATTGCGGAAAAATTGACAGGTAAAACATGGCTACTTTAGGGTTGAGCAGATTAGTGACCAAACCCATGCGAAACAAAGTAGCCGCCGAATCATTAGGCAGCGTGCGCGCCTCAAACATCGAGCGCCCGCCGGGCTTGACCGCCTGCCACGCCAACCACAGCAAATACGCCGCACCTGCCAGCTTGATCACATCAAAAGCCAGCGGTACGGCCAGCAGCAGCGCCGTCAGCCCCGCACCTGCCGCGCAGATGTGCACCACCAGCCCCATTTGCACACCGGCCAGCGACACCATGCCAGCCGCACGGCCCTGGCACAGCGTGCGCGAGACGCAATAGATCATGTTGGGGCCAGGCGTGAACACCATGACCACGGTGGCCAAAGCAAAAAGCAAAAGTTCACTAGCGTGCAGCATATTAAAACCCTTGTGATGTCAGCGTGACCAAACCTTTGGGGGTCTGCAGTGTGGCAGTTAGGTTAGCTGAGCCTTCTTGCACACCAACCCCTTGCAAGCCTATGGCAGCATACGCCGCTTGCAAGGCAGATGCTTCGGGGTGGACAGAGGTAATGCTGTGCAGCGTGACCCCTGAGCGCGGCAGGCTGTTACGCGGGTGCAGGCGCAGAGGCTCTTTATCGTCTGGCTTGCCCCACTGAATCAGCGTGGGCAGCATGCCGTTAAATAAGCGTTGGCCGTCCTCGCGCACGGTGATCTGCCAGAGCAGCATGCCTTTATTGGTGTGGCGGCTGGCCTGTAGCGCAGGGCCACGGTCAATGTGCAGCTCGCTAAGTGCCGCGCAAGCAGCTTGCACATCTGGGGTGTTGGCTACAAAATGCACTAAGCGCGGCTGTACCGCTACGGCGGCTTGCAACGCTGCGTTGTCCATGTCAAACCAACGTTTGGTGCCCGGCTTGATAGTGGGTGTTGCATTTGAATTAATCGCAATGATTTCGCAGTACGCCATAGGGTTGGCGGGCGTGGCAATTTTGAACAAGCGGTTGTGCGTGCCAAATAGCTTGTGTTCACCGCCCGGGCTAGGCGAGATGCCTAACGTGGCCTCGCACCATTGCATGCCTTGGTCTAGATTTTGGGCGACGATGACTAAGTGATCGATACTACAGACCCCCACGCTTGCCACTGCGTGTGCTGCGCTGCCCCCCACGGGGGCCTTCGCGCCTTGGGGCTGCCCGGCGGCGCTCTGTGATTTCATAAAACTACCTTTCCATCAATGCAAGTGACTGAGGCGCCGCCAATCCAAATATCTGCACCTTCCTGCACTACATGCACTCGCCCTGCGCGCGCCATTGCTGTGCCTTGCGCAGCCACGTAGCGTGTGGGTGCCAGGCCAGCGCCGATCAGCCACTGCGCGATGCCTGCGTTCAGGCTGCCGGTTACTGGGTCTTCGGTCATGCCGTTATTGCCCGGAAAGAAGGCGCGCACTTCAAACTGCGTTTCGTCGCCAGTAGTTTGTGCACCGACAACGCCTACTTTGCCGCGTGGGCCTACTACTCCAATATCCAGACCGGCCAGCACTGTAGCATCTGGCTGGAGCGCTAACACTTGGTCAGCACTGCGCAACATGACACCGCGCCATTTAGGCCCATTGTCACACCACGCATGCGCAACAATATCGCTGCGGTCAATTTTTAACCCACGTGCAATCAAGGCCACATCTGCCTCGTCTAATGGCCCACTCTTAATCAGCGGCGGCGCAGCAAAAGCTAGTCGGCCTGAAGCCACATCGCGCTTGATCTTTATTAGCCCCACGCCGCACTCTTGCACAATGTGCGCAGCCTTGGGTTTGCCGCCCGCCTCCAGCCACGCGTGGCACGTACCCAGCGTAGGATGGCCTGCAAACGGCAACTCACGGCCGGGGCAGAAGATGCGCACTTTATAGTCGGCGTCTGCGTGCGCAGGTGGCAATAAAAACGTGCATTCCGACAAATTAGTCCAGTTGGTAAAGTGCTGCATCTGCTCTTGGCTAAGACCTGTGCCGTCTAGCACCACACCCAAAGGATTACCGTAGTAAGCGCGATCTGTAAATACATCGACTTGTTTGAATGGACGATAGCTCATAAGTACATACTCGGTTGAAGGGGGAAGTCATACACACCCTTGCTAGCAGAGTGCGCTAATATTTGGTTGTACCAGCGTGTGATATGCGGATAGTCTGTACGCGGCTGGGGCAGCTCCCACCAGCGGTGAATTTCACTGGCCATAGGAATGTCTGCCATCGTTAACGCATCGCCCAGCATAAAAGCTCTTTGCGCTAAATGGGTGTTCAGCATCGCAAGCAAAGGCTCGGTAGCGGCCACTGATCTTGCAATCACGTCTAGGTTGCGCTGTTCAGGTGGTGTGCGAAACCACTGCATAAACGCTGGGCCGCCTGCAGGGTTAAACGTAGTTTGCTGCCAATCCATCCAACGCTCTGCATCAAAGCGCTGCTGCAGATCATCAGGGTACAACTGACCTAGCGAATACTTAGCGCACAGGTACCGCACAATCACATTACTTTCCCACAAGTCAAAGTCGTTATCTTGTAGCAATGGCACCAGTGCATTAGGATTTTTTTGCAAATACTCAGGTGTCTTTACCACGCCGTAACGCAACCCGGCATCGAGACGCTCAAACGGCAAACCCAGCGCCTGCGCCGTCCACACCACCTTGCGCACATTGAGTGAACTGATGCGACCCCAGATTTTCAATTGCATTGTCATGTTGAACTCACTCTTTCGTTGGGTGTAGCATGCGAAAATGCGCTGTCACCATACGACCTAAGCACTTGTGAAATTACGATATGAAAGCCTTGGTACCACTGCTGATACTGGCGCTTAGCTTCCAAATGCTTGGGGTGGTTAGAAAATAGCTTCAAAGCTTCCAAGCTAGTCCAATAGTAAGTGGCGTTAACCCTTTTGCCGTTGTCAGATTTCCAAATTTCTTGGCTTAAATAGCCCGGCGTAGCTTCAGCAGCGGCTTGGATCAAAGCATCCAGTGCATAGTATTTTTCATCAAACACCCCAGGCTCAAAAATAAAGGCAGCGCTGTACATTGGTATTCCTCGTTACTTCATTGCAATGGGCAAATGATCACGGATAGTCTGCGCAAGCAATGCAATGCCTTCATTGATTTGCTCTTCGCTAGCAGTCACAAAAGACAAGCGCAGTGTGTGTGTTTGTGGTGCGCCACTATAAAAAGCTGCGCCGGGCACATAGGCTACATTGCGCTCTACGGCTTTAGGTAGCATCTCTGTCGCGTTCATGCCTAGCGGTAGTTTGACCCATAAGAACATGCCGCCGTCTGGCGTGTTCCACTGCACGCCAGTGCCTGCCAAGTTTTTCTCTAAGGCGCTGAGCATGGCATCGCGCTGCGCTTTGTACAGGGCGCGGATAGTGGGCACGTGGCGCTCAATAAAACCGTCTTTCAGCACCTCGGCTACCATGCGCTGGTTAAAGCTGGGGGTGTGCAGGTCCGCCGCTTGCTTGGCCTGCAACAGCTTGGGGTACAGCGCCTTGGGGGCGACCAAATAGCCTAACCGCAAGCCCGGTGCCAGCGTCTTGCTAAAGCTGCCCATGTAGATGCAGCCCTCAGGGTTGCGTGCAGTCAACGGCGCAGGCGGTGGCGCGTCAAACCACAAATCGCCATACGGGTTGTCTTCGACGATAGGCAGGCCTAGACGCGCAGCCTCAGCGCTCAGCGCAACGCGGCGCGCTTCACTCATCGTATTACCTGTTGGGTTTTGAAAATTGGGCAGCACATATAAGAATCGTGCGCCTTGGGCTTTGCTTACCAAATCGCCCACATCAATCCCCTCAGCATCGCTTGCCACGTTCACAAACTCTGGCTCCATCGGCGTGAATGCTTGCAGCGCGCCAAGGTACGTGGGAGTCTCTACCAGCACGCGCGAGCCTTTGTCGATCAAAATTTTGGCATTTAAGTCTAACGCTTGCTGACTGCCTGTGGTGATCAGCACCTGCGCAGGGTCCACATCCCAAGGTAAAGATTTAGCCACCCATTCGCGAAGCGCTAGAAAGCCCTCGCTGGCTGCGTATTGCAAAGCAGCAGGGCCGTCGTCCTTTAACACCTTGGTACATGCTGCTGCAAACTCGGTGATGGGGAACGTCTTAGGTGAAGGCAAGCCACCCGCAAAGCTGATGATGCCGGGCTTTTCGGTGACTTTTAAAATCTCTCGAATCACCGAAGGGTTCATGCGCTCTGCGCGTGCAGCTAGTGTCCAATTCATCATTTCTCTTTTCCTTCAATTTTTATTCGTTTAACCTACAGGCATTTTTTTGCCTATAAACACAGTGGCAATCACTGCAACGCCAAAACCTAAAGTCACTGCATCCAACTTCTCGCCTAGCAACGGAATCGCAAACAGCAAACTTAAAAATGGCTGCACCAACTGCACTTGGCTAACCCGCACTGCGCCGCCCAGGGATAGCCCTTTGTACCAAGCAAAAAAACCTATCCACATAGAAAATACCGCTACGTAGGCAAAGGCCCACCAGCTGCTGGTGCGTATCTGCGTTATGTCGACGGGTGCGACCCATAAGGTGACGGGCACCGTAAGTGGCAGTGACAACACCAGCACCCAACAAATGACTTGCTCTGCGCCCAGGCTGGGCGTAAGCCGCGCGCCGCCGATGTAGCCCAGGGCGGCGCTGCACATGGCCAGCAGCAAAAATACATCGGCCAAATGCAAACTGAAATGGCCCGAGCTGTCTGCTGAGCGAACCACCATAAACGCGAGCACTAGCAACGTGCCTGCTAGCGCGCACAGCCAAAACGCCATGCTGGGTTTTTGCTTAAACCACACCGCCGCTACCACAGCTGTGGTCAGTGGTAACAAGCCAGTCACCACCGCGCCATGCATGCTGGGCACATACTGCAAAGCCAGTGACATGAATAGCGGAAAGCCCACCACCACGCCCATGGCGGTAAACGCGATCAAACCCCATTGCTCAGCCGCTGGCACACGCAGCTTGCCGCGCTGGTGCTGCACCAGCAAAAACAGCACAGACAACACCCCCGCCACTGCCGCCCTGCCAAAAGTGACAAACCACGGTGACAGCTGCGGCGCTAGGCTTGAGCCCACCGCCATTTTGGTCATTGGCAAAGTGGCGGCAAAAATCACCACGCCCAGCAGGCCTAGCAGTAAGCCATTGCGTTCGTGATGGGCGGCGGTATGTATTGTGGTGATGCTCATACCGTGGCCATCCAGACAGCGGTGGCTACCAGCACCAAAGCCATGACGCGGTTAAACCACAGCAAGCGCGCCCCGCGTGCCAGCCAGTCGCGCAGCAACGCGCCTGCCGCAGCGTAGACAAAGTTGCTGGTAAAAGCAAAAAACATCATCGTGGGCAGCACCACGGCAAAGCGCACCAAGGTGTCGCCCCGCCCGGCCACCCAGCCCGCCACCACAGCCAAGGCAAACATCCACGCCTTGATGTTGACAAACTGCAGCGCTGCGCCTTGCCAAAACGTAACCTGCAGCCGCGCACTGTCGGCCTGCGCCAAGCTGCCCGAGCGCGACAGCTTAAAAGCCAACCACAGCAAATAACCCACGCCCACCACTTTGACAGCAATGCGCAGCGCGGGCACGGCCACAATCAATCCGCCCACGCCTGCGGCGCACACCGTGAGCAAAATACCCCAGCCCACAGGCACTGAGCATACAAAGCGCATGGCGCGGCGCAGGCCGTAGTTGGCCGCCAGCGCGGTGGACAGCGTGGTGTTAGGCCCCGGAGAAAAACTCATGGCGGTGCCTAGGACTAACAGTGCGGTAAATTCTTGCCAACTCATAAACTTCAATGTACAGTATTCATCCGTACAGTACCAGTACAGATGAGCGGTTCAGTTTAATATCTGTATTGGTTAATTTTCAGATACAGATTGCCTTTGAAGGAAGCCTGCCATGTTGATGCGCACCTCCACCTCCAGCCTTACCGAGCAGCTGGTGGCCCGTTTTACCGAGCGCATTCGCAACCGCTTGCTAGCAGCTGGCATGCGCCTGCCCAGTGTGCGCCAGTGCGCGGTGCAGCATGGCGTGAGCCCGCACACCGTGGTAGCAGCCTATGACCAGCTGGTAGCCGCTGGTTTGGTAGAGGCACGCAAGCAGCGCGGGTTTTATGTACGTGATTTGCATATTTCACATGCAAATACCGCTGTAGTCCAAGTATCTACTGCTCAAACAGCTATTAAAAATGTAGCAATTGAAAATCTACCCGGCGGTATCTCCCTGCGTGCCAGCACGGGCTTGGCAGCGCGTATGCAGGCGCGCATTGACGCCACCGCGCTGATACGCGGCATGTTTCACCACAACCGTGGCGGCCTGGGCACGCACTGGCCACAACCTGGCATGGGCGTATTTCCGCCTGAGTGGCTAGAGTCTGACTTTATGAGCGCGGCGGTGCGCAAGGTCACCCACACCAAGGCGCTGCTAGAGCTGAGCTTGAAATACGGTGAGCCCAAGGGCGATACACTCTTGCGCACCGCCCTGTCTACCAAGCTGCGTGACTTGAGCATTGACGTGCCCGCAGAGCACATCATCACCAGTGTAGGTGCAACGCATGGGCTAGATATTGTCAGCCGGACGCTGCTGAAAGCGGGTGACTGCGTGATGGTGGAGGAGCCAGGCTGGGCGGTAGAGTTTGCACGGCTAGACGCGCTGGGCATGCGCATATTGCCCGTGCCACGCCGCGCTGATGGCCCGGATGTAGAAGTGATGGCGCGCTATTGCCAAGAGCATGCGCCCAAGCTGTTTGTTAGCGTCAGCGTGTTCCATAACCCCACGGGTTACTGCATCACACCGGGCAGCGCACACCGCGTGCTGCAACTGGCCAATCAACACAATTTTCATATTGTTGAAGACGATACTTACAGCCACCTAGCGCCCGCGCACGCTACGCGCATGTGCGCATTAGATGGTTTGCAGCGCACGATTTATGTCAGTGGGTTTGCCAAAATTTTGGCCCCTAACTGGCGCGTGGGCTTTATTGCCGCGCCGGCTGATATGGTGGAACGCCTGCTGGACACCAAGCTGCTGTCCACCCTGACCACGCCTTGTCTGCTAGAAAAAGCTATGGCCATTTGTATTGAGCAAGGCCATTTGCGCCGCCATGCACAGCGCATTCGCGCGCGGCTAGATGCGGCACGTACGCGCAGCACCCGGCTGGCGTTGCAAGCTGGGTGCACCTTTGCTGCCGAGCCTGCGGGCTTGTTTGGCTGGGTAGACACAGGGGTAGACACCGACATCTTGGCGCAGCTCATGTTAGACGACGGCTACCTGCTGGCACCCGGCGCGCTGTTTCACGCCGTGCGCAACCAGCCCAGCACTTTGATGCGCATTAACTTTGCCTCTACCCAAGAGGCCGCGTTTTGGAAGACGTTTACCAAACAGCGCGATGCTATGCTGCGCTAAGCAAACGGTGCATTAATCTAGCGACCCTGTTTCCACATCGCTATCAGGCACCTCACCAATGGCGTCGCGCGTGGCGCTGGCTTGGGATTTCAACCAATTACAAAACGCAGTGACCTCTGCGCGCGCGCTGTTGGCAGAGCGTGCGCGCGGGCTTTGGATCAACCAAAACGCCATGGGTGAATCAATGCGCAGCTTGGGCAGAGGCTCTACCAAATCACCACTTTTCAAATGCTCTGCCACCAGCGGTGTGCGCGCTAGCACCACGCCTTGGCCAGTGAGGGCAGCTTGCGTCATGTGGTTAGCGTAGCCAAAATACAGCCAACGCTTTGGCACCAGTTTAGGCAAGCCTTGTGTGTCTAGCCAGCGCCGCCACGACAACCACTCAAGGTGCGTGGTGTGCGCATCGCCCGCCTCAATCATCGTAAAGTTGGCAAAGTCTGCAGCACTTTTGATTTTGGGTTGTGATTTAAGCAACCACGGGCTGAGCAATGGCGTTAATTGCTCACCAAACAAGCGAACAGCGTGCGCGGGCATTTTGTTGGCTGGGCCGTAGCGCAGTGCAATATCTGCGTCGGCTGTTTCCATGTCTACTGACACATCTGAGGCATCAATGCGTATATCAATGTCTGCGTTTTCGCGCTGAAAAGCCTCAAGCCGTGGGATGAGCCACATGGACGCGAACGATGCAAAGGTGGTGAGCGTGACTTGCTTGCGGCCCGTGCTGGTGCGGATCTGGCGCACCGTGTTGTCAATGCGCTCTAGCGACGGTGCTGTAGCCCCCAACAGCGCCATGCCCGCAGCGGTGAGCTCCACCGAGCGGGTATGGCGGTTAAACAGGCTGGTGCCCACCTCGTCCTCAAGCGCTTGGATTTGGCGCGACACGGCTGACTGCGTGAGCGCCAATTCTTCAGCGGCAACGCGAAAGTTCAGGTGCCGCGACACCGACTCGAAAGCGCGCAGGTTGCCGGCGCCAATCGGGCGGGTGCGCAGGTGGGTTTGTGAATGCAGCATGACAATTCGACTTTATATTAATGTGATTTAAGCATGAATAGTGTAGCTCGAATTCATTGGACTGGCAAGCTATGATGGCGCAAAATTCATTCCTAGATCACATGGATCTGGACAACACCCGGAGGTCACTATGCAGCACATTCACTACAGCGGTTCTTTTGCATTGCACGCAGGCCGTGCGCTCAGCCTAAAGCCCACCGTGCCATCGCAGTTGCGCATTACCCAAGGCAGCGCGTGGGTTACCTTGCCAAGTTTGCCCGGCGACCATTTTTTGCGTGCTGGCGACACGCTGCAGGTGCGCGCACGCGATGCGCTGGTGATGGAGGCGTGGCACATGCCGCAGGGCCAAACTTTGTACTTTGACTGGGACCCCGTGCCTATGCACGTGCCTGCTACCGCTAGCGTACCAGCACCAGCATCTGTATCTGCAGCTACATCTACATCTACACCCAAGCTTAAGAGCTGGCTTAGCGCAGCAGTGCCTAGCCAACCACGCCCAAGCTACTGTGCAGCGGTGCTGGCACCGTTAGCAGACTTGCGTTTGGCAGCGGTTTTAGGCGCTGGTGCAGCAGCACGCTTAACGGCAGGTTTGCTGGGCTTTGCGCTAGGCAAGCTGGTAGACGCATCGGTTTTTTTAGTGGCGGCTTTGATGGCGGCTTCGCGGGCGCGCTCTAGCACTGCATGAGACAACCTAGATGGTGCAGCTTGAGATTTACTTATGGGTTGGCTGATAGTCTGAGTGGCGGCTATGGCGGCTTTGGCGGCTACTTTGCTTACAGCTTTAGCAGCAGGCTTGCGCTTGGATGCCTGCGCGCGCGCTGCGCACAGCAGCGCCAGCGCAGCCCAAGGTCGCATGGCATCGGCAGAGTCCATCGCGTCCTCAGGCGCGCTAAAGTAATTCATCGACCGGGGCACGCCCCTTGCGTCGTAAGTAAACATGGCGCAGCCTGCCGCCTCATATTGGCTGCGCGTTGCCTCATCGCCCTTAAGCCACAGTTTTTCGCCTTTGCCCAAGTCAGCCAAAATCGCCAGCGTCAACCCATCAGTGCTGATACCAAAGCCGCCAAACATACGCTTAGCGACACACGGCCCCGCGCTGGACAGCAGCTCGCAGCAATAGCTAGCAAAATCTTTGGAGATACTCATAGCTAAATTATGCTCTGCATAGATCCATTAAGTAAACGCGATAATTAAGCTATGCAAGACACTCCCCGCACTGCCTCACAAGACCCCATTCACACCCGCGCATTAGTACTGTTCTCTGGCGGCCAAGACTCTACCGCTTGCCTAGCCTACGCGCTACAAAAGTTTGCTCGGGTCGAGACGATTGGCTTTGACTACGGCCAGCGCCATCATATTGAGCTGAAGCAACGCGTTACGGTACTGGCCGAGCTGCGCCGCACTTTCCCGGCATGGGCCGTTAAGTTGGGCGAAGACCATATGTTGGACCTGGCGGTGCTGGGCAAGGTCAGTGAAACATCATTGACCCGTGACACTGCTTTTAAGATGGAGCAGTCGGGCTTGCCCAACACCTTTGTACCGGGGCGCAATTTGCTGTTCCTGACATTGGCTGCGGCGTTAGCGTATCGGCGTGATTTACAAGTACTGGTGACAGGCGTGTGCGAGACAGATTTTTCAGGTTACCCCGATTGCCGCGATGACACGATGAAGGCGATGCAGCTTGCCTTGTCATTAGGCATGGACAAACGGTTTTTGATCGACACTCCACTGATGTGGATAGACAAAGCTGCCACGTGGCAAATGACGCACAGCTTAGGCGCTGCATCGGGTGCGCGCGATGGTGGGCCATTGTTGATTGATTTGGTGGTGGAGCACACGCACACCTGCTACTTGGGCGAGCGCTCGCAGCGCCATGCGTGGGGCTATGGCTGCGGTGCATGCCCGGCTTGCACGCTGCGCGCGCGCGGGTGGCTGGGTTATCAAGCCAATCGATTGACTTGACACTCATTGCTATTATTTATATAGCTGTCTAAGTAATAAATACTTGGACTACTGGCCTATTTCGCAGGTAAAAGTGCTGTTTTAGTGCTTTTGCCAGTTCTTTGTACGGGTGCGCGGCTGGGGGCACACGCAAAGCTGGCCGCGGCAACGAAGGTCCACATCAACTTAGCGCAAAACAAGAGCTAAGTTTTACGCAGCTCGACCATAGACATCCGCCTACACCCAATAACGAAGATACCCCACATAAAGACGTTACAGCTGGGCATAACATTGCTTTAAACAGACTTTAAAAGCAGTTGTAAGGACCACACACCATCTTAAAAATATCAATGCCATTTCTAATGTGAATAAAGTCGTTACGACATCAATTTATATGGGAGGTCACAACCCCAATGTGCTGGAAATTTGATGTTGTATGCAGGGGTAAGACAAAGAGCCAAACTGCAAAATCACGTTGGCCTTGTTTGCGCACTGACAGTGTATAAATGCCGCACCGCAATAAAGCTTGGGCAGTCAAACCAAGTCACTATAAATTTAATAGCTATAGAATCAATAGATGCTTGGACTACAAGCCGATTAGATAAGTAAAAACCTCATCCCACCACCGACACCTGCGCTAAGCCCGCATCCACAATCAAGTTGTGCCCCGTGATGCCGTCCGAGTCGTCGCTGGCTAAAAACAGTGTAGGCTTGGCCACATGTATGCTCTCTAGGCGAAACTTTAAACACTGCAGGTCGATGAATTTTTGATCTTCTTCGGGGTTGCGCCACAGTGCGCTTTGGCGCTCGGTGACGATAGCGCCCGGTACCAGTGCGTTGACGCGAATGCCAAACTCACCCAGCTCGCGCGCCAGAGTGCGCGTGATGCCGCTAATCGCTGCTTTGCTGGCGGTGTAGCCAATCAAGTTGGGGCGGCCGCGCATCCAGCTGATGCTGCCCATGTTGATGATGGACGCGCCCACCCCGGCAGCCTTAGCGCGGCGTGCGATGGTTTGGGTGGCAAACACTTGGTGGCGCAGGTTGATGTTCAGGCAGTTGTCCCAATACTCGGGCGTAAGCTCGTCCAGGCTGTGGCGGTCATCGCGGCCTGCGTTGTTGACCAACACTTGGATGGTGCCCAGGTTGTCGCACACTGTGTTGAGCACGGCTTGCAGCGCGGGGATGTCGCGCACATCGCACTGCGCGTAGGTGGGCGCGGCAAAACCTGCGGCTACAACCTCAGCAATGACTGCGTCGCCGCCATCAGGCTTGGTGCCGTTGAATGCCACCACCGCACCTTGCGCGGCAAAGGCTTTGACGATCTCAGCGCCAATACCTGAGCTGCCGCCAGAGATGAAGACGACTTTGTTTTTTAAACTTGGGTACAGGGTGAGCATGTCAAAGATTCAATCTGCAAAAAAGTTCACTGGCAGCCCAGGCACATCAACCCGCATGCTGAACACGCAGCCTAATTCTGGCTGCACGACCAGGTCAGCCGCGCTGCGGCCGTGGCGGGCGCTGGTGAGGTACAAGGTTTGCAAATCATCACCACCAAAGCACACCATGGTGGTGCACAGCACCGGTGCGGGGATGTTGCGCAGTATCTCGCCAGCGGGGGATAACTGCAATACCCGCTGGCCTTCGTACATGGCCACCCAGTAGTTGCCTTGGCTGTCGACACTGGCACCATCGGGGCGGCCTAGGTAGCCACCGTTGGTGCTGCCGTTGCGTTCAGGCTGAAACGGCTGCCAGTCTGCAGACTTGGCCGCAAATTGTGCAAACACGCGTTGGTGCGTCATCGCGTTGCTGGCGCTGTCGTAGTCCCACGCCCAGATGGTGTGCGCAGGCGTGTCGGCCCAGTACACAGTGCGGTTATCAGGCGACCAGGCTAGGCCGTTAGCTACGATCGCGTTACCCGCTTTGCGCTCTATGTGCAGGGGCTGACTGCGCGCGTCTAGGCTAAATAGCGCGGCGTTGTTAGCTGTGCGCGGCTCAAACATGGTGCCCGCCCACAAGCGGCCCGCGCTGTCGCATTTGCCATCGTTAAAGCGGGTGGTTTTAGCATCATGGTTAAACACATGCAGTGTGTCTAGCGCACCGCCCCACGTGCGTGCGCGCACCACGCGGTCGCGCAGCGCTATCACCAGCCCACCGCTTTTTGCGGGGGCCATGCAGCCGGGCTCGCTGGGCATGTCCCAGCTGTCAACCGTGCCCATGTACACATTAGCGCGGTTAATTTTTAGACCTGCAATGTCTACCCAATACAAGCATTGTTCTTCAGGGTGCCAAAACGGGCATTCACCCAAAACGCTGGGTTGGGTAATAACAGTAGTCCATGTCATGGTGTTACTCGCTTTCTTGCACAGCAATGGTCATGCTGACTTGGTACGATTGTCCAGCACCTAGCACCACTACGCCAAGTTCTTTCGGGTCATCGGCGCTGTTCATGGCGTTGTTGACGTGGCTGACGGGCTCAATCGCTATAAAGTCTTTGTCGGGCGTGGTAAACACCACCAAGCGCTCAAGGTTGGACTCCATGCGCGCTGTCCATTGCGCATTGCGTAGCGTAGCAACGCCGCGCCAGCCGTCAAAACAGTTGTCAACATCCAGCGTGTCGCACACCTGGTGCAGGCCTTTGCTAAAGGTTTGGGTGGTGGGCAGTTTGTCGCCACCCATTTGCCACAGGCCGGTGGCATCAAACTCTAGCTGAGTACCCGGCGTCTTCATAAAATACGGATGCCAGCCTAGCCCCACAGGTGCGTCGCCCGGTGATTGGTTGGTGATGGTCATGGTGATTTCTAGTGCATTGTTTTTAACGCGAAACGTTTGCGATGCATCAAATGCAAACGGCCAGTCGCGATCTTGGCTGTGCTCTAGGCTGAGCATGACAAAGTCACCGTCGGCCTGCAACACTTGCCACGGGCGCTGCCAGCCCACGCCGTGTATGGCATGCGCCTCGTCACCAAAGTTGCGTACCAGTGGGTGGCTGGTACCTGCCCATTGCAGCTGCGCTTTGGCCACGCGGTTAGAGTAGGGCACCAGCGGGTAGCTGGCGCTATTGCGCACCTGCACCAAACTGCCCGGCGCGCTAGAGCGCAGCACGGCTTGGCCTTTGAACCAGCAGCCTTCAATGCAGCCGCCAATGTCGGGACGCACACTGACTTTGAGATTGCCAGACTCTATTACTATAAATTTCATAGCTATATAAGTAGTAAATGCTTGGACTACAGCACTATTTGGTTACTAAATCAGCTGGTAAAACGTCTTTCAGCAGCACAGGCAGCCCCGTATCAATGCTGCGGTGCGCTGCCAGCCCGGTGGCTACGCTGCGCAAGCCTTCTTCCAGGCTCACCTCGGCTGGCAGGCCATTGCGCAGTGCATGGGCGAACTTTTGGTGTTCAATAAACGAAGCGCCAAAGTGCTGGCCTGCATAGCGAATGTTGGTGTCCCACACGCGGCGCGTAGCCACGCCTTTGCCCGAGCCTGAGGCCTCGCCCCACACTTTGCGGCTGCCCCAGTCTTCGCGGCGGCCGTGGCGTAGCACCAGTGACGGAATGAGCGATTCAAGCTTGCCTTCGTCGCCCACCACCACGATGTGTTCATTGTCAGTTGAGTTCTCGGCAAACATGCACAGGTCTAAGCTGGCGCGCGCGCCGCTGGCGTATTCCACAATCACAAACGCGCTGTCCAAAATATCGGGCGTGGTTTTACCGCCAGGGCCGCTGTATTTTTCGTCTAAGTGGTTGACGCGCTGCCCGCCAGAGGCAAACACGCGCACGGGCTGCTCGCGCAAGATGTGGTCCATCAAATTAAAGTAGTGGCAGCATTTTTCAACCAGCGTGCCACCGGTGTTCACACTAAAGCGGTTCCAATCTGCTACCTTGGGATAGAACGGTTCGCGGTGTTCACGGATAGCCACTTGGTGCATGGTGCCCACAGCGCCCGTGTGCGC
>JAYTPK010000148.1:0-21532 GCA_043747295.1 Polaromonas sp.
TGTTGTATCTCCAAGGGGCCGACCATTTGACTTTTGCGGGGATTGATAAAGTCATCCCAAGCAATTTTTTAATGCGCCGCGAGGCTGCAACCTTGGCCACGGAGGTAACCCACCAACGCACAGTGGCTAGTGTGACAGCGGCGTGGCTAAAGGCGCAGCTGTTAGACCAAACAATGCCTGTGCCAGCAGGCCTGGATGCAGGGGATTTATGGCTGCAGGGCTAAAAATAGCAACATAAAAAAACCGCGCTAGCAATTTAGCGCGGTTTTGGTGTGCTGTCAGCGCAGAAGCTGCGCTGAATGATGTGGCTGTGAGCTTATTGCAGCGACACCTCTACACGACGGCCTTCGGTGGCGCTGGTGGCTCCGGCTTTGATATCTTCAGGTTTTTTAAGCTCTACTTTGTCGTCAGCTACGCCGGAAGACTTAAGCAAATCACGCACGGCAAAAGCACGCAGTTTGGCCAGTTCAGCATTTTTTACTGGGTCGCCACTGCTGTCCACATAGCCGCTGACCATGGCTTTTTTGCCTGCTGCAGTGCCTGCCAAGATGTCTTTGAGTGCGTCTTTACCTCCAGTTGGCAGCTCAGACTTGCCCGAGGCAAAGTAAAACTTCACCACCCCGTTGTCCACTTTGACCGATGCAGCATCAGCAGCAGCTTTGGCAGCTAGCAGCATGGCTTCGTCTGATTTACCTGCAGTAGCTCCTGCTGCTGCAGCGGTTGCCGCAGCGCCAGCGGTGGGTGCAGCAGCAGAGGCCTCGGCGGGCTTAGCTGCTGCGGGGGCAGCGGCAGCTACCGCAGCGACTGCTGCCACAGGTGCAACTACGCTGGCGCTTGGCACTGCGGGTGCTTTGCCGTGAATCGACATCATCAACGGCACGATCAGCAGTGCCACGATGTTGATAATTTTGATCAGCGGGTTCACAGCGGGGCCAGCGGTGTCTTTGTAGGGGTCGCCTACGGTGTCACCCGTGACTGCAGCTTTGTGCGTATCAGAGCCTTTGCCGCCGTGGTTGCCATCTTCAATGTACTTCTTGGCGTTGTCCCACGCACCGCCGCCGGTACACATGGAGATAGCCACAAACAAGCCGGTGACGATGGTGCCCATCAGCAGGCCACCCAGTGCAGCAGGGCCAAGCGCCAAGCCGACGATGATGGGGACGATAACGGGTAGCAACGATGGGATCATCATTTCTTTAATGGCAGCGGTGGTCAGCATGTCTACCGCGGCGCTGTAGTCTGGCTTGCGTTTGCCCGCCATGATCTGACCGTCAGCAAACTGGCGGCGCACCTCGACTACTACGCTGCCAGCGGCGCGGCCTACCGCCTCCATCGCCATAGCGCCAAACAAGTAGGGGATCAAACCGCCGATGAACAAACCAATGATCACCATCGGGTTGGACAAGTCAAAGCTGATGGCGCTGCCGTAGGCTTCTAGCTTGTGGGTGTAATCAGCAAACAAAACCAGTGCAGCCAAACCGGCTGAGCCAATGGCGTAGCCCTTGGTCACGGCCTTGGTGGTGTTGCCTACGGCGTCCAGTGGGTCGGTTACGTCGCGCACGCTGGCGGGTAGCTCGGCCATCTCAGCTATGCCACCGGCGTTGTCAGTGATAGGGCCGTAGGCGTCTAGTGCCACCACGATACCGGCCATGCTCAGCATAGCGGTTGCTGCGATAGCAATGCCGTACAAACCAGCCAGTTTGAAAGCGCACCAGATGGCGGCGCAGACAAAAATTACAGGCCAAGCGGTAGAGCGCATCGACACGCCAAGGCCTGCAATGATGTTGGTGCCGTGGCCAGTGGTAGACGCTTGCGCGATATGCTTAACAGGCGCGTACTGTGTGCCCGTGTAGTATTCAGTGATCCACACTAAAGCACCTGTCAGTACCAAGCCAACTGCGCAAGAACCCAGCATGGCCATGCGGCTGCCGCTAGCGCTGATCATGTTGTCAGGCACCATTGCCCATGTAATCGCTGCAAAAGCCAAGAAAGACAAACCACCCGCTACAGCCAAGCCTTTGTACAGCGCTGGCATGACGTTTTTCATGCCAGGCGATGCCTTGACAAAGAAGCATCCAATGATGGATGCGACGATCGACACAGCGCCCAATGCCAGCGGGTACACCACAGGAATTGTGCCCGCACCGGTGACCACCAATGCGCCGAGCACCATGGTGGCAATCAGCGTAACGGCATAGGTTTCAAACAAGTCAGCGGCCATACCAGCGCAGTCGCCCACGTTGTCGCCTACGTTGTCGGCAATCACGGCGGGGTTGCGTGGGTCATCCTCTGGAATGCCAGCTTCTACCTTGCCTACCAGGTCAGCGCCTACGTCAGCGCCTTTGGTAAAGATACCGCCGCCTAAGCGCGCGAAGATGGAGATAAGTGACGAGCCAAAAGCAAAACCAATTAACGGATTGAGCATTTTGGCCAAGTTTTTATCGGGGGTCATGTTGCCATTGCCCACCAAGAACCAGTAAAACACCGTCACGCCCAGCAGACCTAGGCCCACCACCAGCATGCCAGTGATAGCACCACCGCGAAAGGCTACGTCTAGCGCGGGGCCAATGCCTTTGGTGGCAGCCTGTGCGGTGCGCACGTTGGCTTTGACCGACACGTTCATACCAATAAAGCCGCAAGCGCCCGACAGCACTGCGCCAACGACAAAGCCAATAGACGATGTCCAGTCCAGGAAAAATCCAATCAATATGGCCAACACGACGCCCACGATGGTGATAGTTTTGTATTGGCGTGCCAAATAAGCCGCTGCACCGGTCTGGATGGCGGCTGCAATCTCTTGCATACGCGCATTACCTGCGTCTTGGGACAATATCCAACTGCGTGCCCATACGCCGTAGCCCACGGCTATCAGCCCGCATACGAGTGCCAAAATCAGCACTGAATTGCTTGTCATAGAAAAAATCTCCATATAGTTTTTGACGAAGAAGGTGCCTTTTGCTAAGCAACGCTTTTAACAACGCTGCGTAGGTCTAGGGCACCCGCTGCGTTGCTTCCTCATCTCAGTGGAGACAATTGGCCAACGAATGCAATGTAGCCGCAAAATGTGACTTATTTGCGTTCTAGCAAGTGTGTTGAAAGTAAAATCAGGGTTAATCCTAGGCTTTAAGCCGTCACATTTACTTTTCAACACTTTTACAGAGAATTTGCAATGTCCCTTGATCTCGTACAACCTGGCAAAAACGCACCGCATGAATTTAACGTGGTCATCGAAATTCCGATGAACGCTGACCCGATCAAGTACGAGGTAGATAAAGAAAGCGGCGCCATCTTTGTAGACCGCTTTATGTCCACCGCCATGCACTACCCTACCAACTACGGTTATGTGCCCAAAACCTTAAGCGGTGATGGCGACCCAGTAGATGTGTTGGTTATCACGCCAGTGCCTTTGATCCCGGGCGTGGTGGTGACTTGCCGCCCGATTGGCATTTTGATGATGGAAGACGAGGCGGGTGTTGACGGCAAAGTGCTGGCTGTACCAATTGACAAGAAATGCTCGTTATACACCCACTGGCAAAAACCTGCCGACATGAACCCGCTGCGCTTGAAAACTATTGCTCACTTTTTTGAGCATTACAAAGACTTGGAAGAAGGCAAGTGGGTCAAAGTAATAGGCTGGGAAGGGCCCGAGGCTGCGCGTAAAGAGATCAGCGATGGTATTGCAGCTTATAAAAAGCCTTAAAAGAGCTTTTTAGGAGCGATATATGCTTGTAGTCCAAGTATCTATTGCTCGGACAGCTATTGAATTCATAGTAATTGCATTCTCTTGAATTGGCACTTTTAACCGTCCAACATCTCCAAATTACGCCACACCGCCGTGCAGTCTGCAGGCCTGTCCTCGGGCACTTTGGACATCATGCAGCTTAAAAACGGTTGAAACTTGGCGTGCTCTGCGGGTAACACAGGTGTGGGTGCGTGGATGTGTGCGGCTAGCAGCTCGCCTAGTGAATCGCCTCGGTAGGGGCGCAGGCCCGTGAGCAGTTCGTACAAAATCACGCCCAGGCTGTAGAAGTCGCTGCGGTGGGTTACTTCTTTGCCACTGGCTTGCTCGGGGCTCACATAATAGGGCGTGCCAATGATTTGGCCGCTGTGGGTGCGCAGCAAAGCATCGGTTTCTTCGCGCACGTTTTTGACAATCCCAAAGTCCACTAACACCAGCTCTCCCGCTGCGCGGAACATTAAATTGTCGGGTTTCAAGTCACGATACACCAAACCCAGGCCGTGAATGGCGCTAAGCGCGCTGACGATTTGGCGCAGCAAATCGACTATGCGGGCGTGGCTGGGACGCTTGGTAATCTCAGCCTTAAAGCCGCCGCCTGATAAGTGCTCCATGGCGATAAAGGCGTATTCGTCGGTAAAGCCTTGGTCGTAAATCTCTGCAATATGGTGGTGGCGGATGTTGGTGAGCAAGGCGTATTCTTGGATAAAGCGGCGCAGCATTTCAGCGTCGCTTTGCAGCGAGGTGCGCAATACTTTGAGCACTACTTCAGATTTTTTTGCGGCTGAGTAGGCTAAAAACACATCGCTCATGCCGCCCTCGCCCAGTTTGCGAATGATGTGGTAGCCCTTAAACCGCTGCGGCTGCGATGTAAACGCGCCTGATTGCAAGCTCCACAATGATTGCTTGAGCGCGCTCTTGGCTGCGCGGGCGGTGTTGTGAGAGTTTTCTTTGGCTGCTGTGCCGATGGCTGCAGTTTGAAAAGCCTGCTCAGTACCGTCAGCGCCCAGCTGAAAATCCACACTGGCGCTGTAGTTAAGCACTTCACACGCGCTTACCGCTTGGTCACGGCCACGAATGCGAATAATTTTATGGCGGCCAGGCTGTACGCCATCACCGGCCAAATCAGTGGTTTGCGCGCTGGCCACCACGCTCCAGCCTAATGTTTTGCCCGCAGCTTGCAGACGCGATGCGATGTTGACAGTGTCGCCCAGCGGCGTGATCTCGCGCGCCTCGTGGCTACCCAACTGGCCTAGCGTAACCTCGCCGCTGTGCAGGCCAATACCTACTGAAAATTCTGGCAAACCGCGCGCACCGTAAGTGTGGCTGACCCAGTGGCGAAACTCTATAGCCGCTAAGCTCAGCCCCATAGCCGCAGACATGGCGCGGCTGGCGTGGGTAATTTCTGTCGTGCCCGTCACGTTGCCACTGCCGCTGTCGTGGCTTTCGTCTTCAAACAGTGCCAGCAGGCCGTCGCCCAGCATCTTTAAATGCGTGCCGCCATAGGCCACCACCGGGCGGCAGGCCAGCTCAAAATAGCGGCCCAACAGGCCTGCTAGCTCGGCAGCGGTGAGCCGCTCGGCCATACTGGTGAAATTGCGAATATCAGCAAACATGACCGTGGCCTGCAGGCTAGGGCCAGCGGGGATAGCGTTGTGCTCGTCGTCATCGTCCAAGC
This sequence comes from Polaromonas sp., assembly GCA_043747295.1. Classification (GTDB taxonomy): domain Bacteria; phylum Pseudomonadota; class Gammaproteobacteria; order Burkholderiales; family Burkholderiaceae_C; genus JAAFIP01. Next base: position 5,415 of record JAYTPK010000148.1, read on the forward strand.
CAAAGTTAGAAAAGCCTGATGGCGCAAAACCACTTTCGCCAAAGTTAGCGTGCTGGCGCTCTGGCGCTGTACCCGGCCTGTATTCAGGCATGTGGTCTGGAATCAAATCGGGCAGGCGATGCACCGGGCGCGGCTGTGGGCTACGAGGGTCAGCTTTGGCTTTGCTGTCGGCATTGGGATAAGTAATGCTCAGGTCAGCCAGTGTGTAGGAGCCGCTGCTGTGCGGCTCATAAGCCGATGGTTTGGTGACTTTTTTGGTCAGATGGTTGGGGTAGGTGATATCGGCAGGTGTGCCGTAGCGGTCACCAAAGTCAGCGCGGGTTCTGTCCTCGCTTTGCGCCATGGCGGTGGAGACCGCTTGGTTTTTATAGCGATCAACGCGTTTGATTTTTTGCAGCTGCGCGCGAATGGAGTCCAGCAATTCTTCGCGTTTAAAAGGTTTTGTAATGTAGTCGTCAGCTCCCAGGCCCATGCCTCTGCGCACATGGCTGCGGTCTTCGGCGGCTGTCAGCATAATAACGACGGTGCGCTCAATCTCAGGGTGCGCGCGGATAGCGTCTAGCATGGCAAAGCCGTCCATCACCGGCATGTTCACGTCGCTGATCACAATGTCAGGCAGCATCGACTTGGCCAGCACAAAGCCATGTTGCCCGTTGGGCGCAGTGGCCACCTCGTAGCCTTCTAGCGTGAGCAAACGCTCTAGGTTTTTACGGATAGCCTCTTCATCATCAACAACAAGGATGCGGTGCATATTTACGGTTCACATGTTAGAACTTTAATTTTACGCAATGGTAAACTGATTTGATGACATCCAAACCACCTGCAACTCCAGACCCTGCAACGCACAGCCCGCAGGCGGTGCAGCGGGCGATGGACTTTATGCGCAGCGCCACTGAAGGGGTGATTTTCTACACCCAAGAGCTTATTTTGGATTGCAACGAAGCCTTCGAAAAGTTGCTGGGCTACCCGCGTGCGCAGCTTTTGGGCCAGAACCCGCTGATCATGTTTCCTGCCCAAGACCACGAGATGGCGTTGCGCCATATTTACTTAGGCCGCGGCATGCCTATCAATGCCAAGCTGGTGGCCCGCAATGGCAAGCTGGTAGACGCAGAGGTGACGGGTCGCTTAGCCACCTATAACGGGCAAGACTGCTGGGTGGCCACCCTGCGCGACACCAAAACCCAGGTCTATGTGACCGAGTCGCTTGTGCGCTCGCAGGCGCGCTACAGGGCGCTGGTAGAAAACGCCGACCAAGTCATTATGTTTGTCCAAGACCGCAAGCTGGCCTATGCCAACCCTGCTGCGGCCAAGTTTTTTAAGCTGCACCCTAGCGATATGCACACCCGTGTGTCAGTGCAACTCATTCACCCCGAAGACCGCGCTCTGGCGCTGAGCAGACGCAAAGAAATGCTAGCTGGCGACCCTGACCGCACCGTCATGCTGCGCACTTTGTCCCCACCCAGTGAGCAGGTGGAGCCTGACAGTGTGATCTCTTGGGTGCAGTTTTATGGCTCGCTGGTTGAGTGGGAGGGCCGCGCCGCGACATTGATTTTTATGACCAACCTGACCGCGCAGCACGAGACGCAAGAGCGCATGAGAAACGCACTGCTGCACGAGAAAGAGCTGGGTGATTTAAAAACCCGCTTTGTGTCCATGGCCTCGCACGAATTTCGCACCCCGCTGGCCACTATTCAAACCAGCTCTGAGCTGCTGCAGCACTATAGCGAACGCCTAAGCCCTGCTGAAAAGGAGGATGCCATCACTGACATCCAGCGCTCTGTGCAGCGCATGCAAGCCATGATGGAGAACTTTTTAGCCTTTGGTCGCATGTCAGCCGACGCTATGCACTACAAACCTGCCACTGTGCAGTTGCTGCCTTTGGTGCAAGAGCTTGTCCACGACGCGCTGGTTTTAGATGGCCACCAGCACGTGATTGACATTCGCATGCGCGCGCCCGTGCACGATGCGCTAGCCCTGCAACTGGACGTGATGCTGGTGCGCCAGATGCTGGGTAATTTGCTCAGCAACGCCTGCAAATACTCGCACTTTAGCGACCCCATTGATGTGTTGCTAGAGCGCATAGACACCACGCCTTCGTTAGAAAAAACGCTACCAATGTCGCTGGCAGATGCGCCAGACCATCACGCTAAAGCGATCGTGCACCGTTTGCGTATTGTGGTGACGGACAGGGGCATTGGCATACCGCAGCTGGACATACCGCTGTTGTTTGACAGCTTTCACCGCGCCTCCAATGCGGTGAACATCCCTGGCACCGGGCTGGGTTTGGCTATTGTGGACAGGGCTGTGCGATCCCACGACGGTACCATCAGTGTGCACAGCGTAGAGGGCGAGGGCGCTGCGTTTGAATTGCTACTCCCATGGATGCATTAGTTGCTATTATTACCATAGCTAAGAAGTTTATAAATGCTTGGACTATGAGCTCTTTTCATTGGTAAACATGGGTTTCAGGACAGAATTTGTACAAAACTTGTCTAAAACCTAGGGTAAGTATTGACACACAAGCTAGATTCCATTAGATTACTAACCAGTCAGTCATTAATAATGCATCTGGAATATCTATGCGAAGCAGTTTATCCATCAAAAAACATACAAAACTACCTGTAGTCCAAGTATCTATTACTCGGACAGCTATTGTAATCATAGCAATAGGTATACTTGCAAGCTTAGGCGCATGTAGCAAGCCAGCACCGCAAATCGAGCCAGTGCGTGCAGTCAAAGTCATTAAAGTAGGTTTGTCAGGCATGGATGCAGGACAAGAATACTCAGCCGAGGTGCGTGCCAGGGTTGAGTCGCGCTTGGGCTTTCGGGTGGCAGGTAAGTTGATTAAGCGTCAGGCTGAAGTGGGACAGCGTGTAAAAGCAGGTCAAGTGTTGGCGCAAATTGACCCGCAAGACTACAAACTGGCCCAAGAAGCCGCGCGTGCCCAAGTGGCTGCTGCGTCCACTAACCGCGACTTGGCAGCGGCTGACTACAAGCGTTTTCAAACATTAAAAGACCAAAACTTCATCAGCGGTGCAGAGCTAGAACGCCGCGAAACCACGCTCAAGGCCGCGCAAGCGCAGCTAGAGCAGGCTCAGGTACAGCTCAAATCGCAAGGTAACCAAGCAGGCTACGCCACATTAGTGGCTGATGTATCAGGCATTGTTACCGCTGTGGAGGCCGAGCCTGGCCAAGTGGTGAGTGCAGGCACACCGGTAGTGCGCATTGCGCAAGACGGCGCGCGCGATGTCGTGTTTAGCGTGCCCGAAGACCGCGTACGCCAATGGGCTGTGGGCACGGTGGTGGCCATTAAGCGCTGGGCAGATGGCAGCGAGACCACAGGCCGCATTCGTGAGATCGGGGCCAGCGCCGACCCAGTAACACGCACTTTTCCAATCAAAGTGTCGGTAGACGCGGCGCAGGCTCCCGCGCTAGGGTCTACGGTGTATGTGCAGCCGCCCTCGTCAGTGTCAGGTGTGCAAGCTATTAAATTACCCACCAGTGCATTATTTTTGCAAGGCCAAACATCGCATGTGTGGGTGCTAGACACTGCCAGCATGAGCGTGAAAAGCACCCCTGTGCAAATTGCCACAGCCGATGGCAACCAGGCCGTGATTGCCGGTGGACTAACCCCTGGCACCTTAGTAGTGTCTGCAGGCGTGCATGTGCTGTCACCTAATCAAAAAGTCACTATTTTCCAATCAAATAAGGCTGAAGTTCAAGTATCTACTGCTCAAGCAGCTATTAAAAACGTAGTGCCCGTGAGTGATGCAACCCCAACCGCTGCACCCGCAATAGCACCCGCAATAGCACCTGCAATAGCACCCGCTGGCGCTACATCAGCCGCAAAGTGAGCACGCCATGACCGAGCCTTCTTTAGATGCTGCGCAGCCTGCGGCACCTGCTGCAACACCAAAGTTCAACCTCTCCAAATGGGCTATTGAACACGCAGCACTCACCCGCTACCTTATGCTGGTGCTCATGGTGCTGGGCTTTGCTGCCTATTTTCAGTTAGGCCAAGACGAAGACCCGCCATTTACCTTTCGCGTGATGGCCATCCGCCTGTTTTACCCAGGTGCTACGGCCCAGCAGGTCAATGAGCAGGTGATCGACAAAATTGAAAAGACGCTGCAAGAAGTACCGCTGTCAGACAAAATTCGCTCCTACGCCAAACCGGGCGAGGGCTTGATTATTTTTCAAGTCAAAGACTCGGGTAACCCCAAAGACGTGCCGAACATTTGGTACAGCGTGCGCAAAAAAGTGGGCGACATTCGCGCCACTTTGCCGCAAGGTGTGATCGGCCCGTTTTTTAATGACGAGTTTGGCGATGTGTTTGGCGTGATGTATGCGCTGAAAACCGACGGTTTTAACTACGCCGAAGGCAAAGCCTTTGCCGACGATGTGCGTCAGCAGCTGCTGCGCGTGAAAGACGTGTCCAAGGTAGAGCTGTTTGGCCAGCAAGACGAAAAACTGTATGTAGAAATATCGCAAAAACGCATCAGCCAACTGGGCCTAGACTTTAATGCTGTCATTGCGCAGCTTGGGGCGCAAAACGCCATCGAGCCAGCAGGCGTGATAGTGACCCCGCAAGACAACCTGCAAGTGCGTGTAGCAGGGCAGTTCAACACCATCGAGCAGTTGCAGGCCATGCCCATTAAAAGCGGTGCAGCAGGTGCAGGGGCTGCGCAAATCCGCTTAGGCGATATTGCCCAAATCAAGCGCGGCTTCATTGACCCGGCGCAGGTCAAAGTGCGCACCACTGATTTTGACAAAGCAGGCAAAGTCACCAGCCAAGAGGCGATCGTGCTGGGCGTGTCTATGGCCAAGGGCGGCGACATCATTGCACTGGGTAAAGCCCTGAAAATTGCAACTAATAAGATCGACGCCACCTTGCCTGCGGGAGCAACCCTGGTGCAAATACAAGACCAGCCGCGCGCTGTAGCGACCTCGGTCAACGAGTTTTTGGCTGTGCTGATTGAAGCCGTGGTCATCGTGCTGGCGGTGAGCTTTTTGGCTCTAGGCCTGCACAGCCGTGGCAAGCAAACTCCTTTGTACAAACGCTACTACATCGACATGCGCCCTGGCTTGGTGGTGGGCATCACCATTCCGCTGGTGCTAGCGGTGACGTTTTTGGCCATGTGGTACTTTGGCTTGGGGCTGCACAAAATATCGCTGGGCTCGCTCATCATCGCGCTGGGCTTGCTGGTAGACGACGCCATCATTGCCGTGGAGATGATGGTGCGCAAAATGCAAGAGGGCTACGACAAAGTGCGCGCCGCTACCTTTGCCTATGAGCTAACAGCCATGCCCATGTTGACCGGCACTTTGATTACCGCCGTGGGCTTTTTGCCGATCGGCATCGCCAAATCATTGACGGGCGAATACACATTTGCGATTTTTGCTGTCACAGTCATTGCGCTGCTGATCAGCTGGGTGGTGTCGGTGTATTTTGTGCCCTACCTTGGCTTGCTACTGCTAAGGCACAAGCAAAACCAAGCCATGCGCAATGCATCAGGTGAGCACGACGCAGGTGGTGCAGACCACCAAGAGCACTTTGACACGCCGTTCTACAACATCTTTCGCCGTATGGTGAACTGGTGCGTAAAGTACCGCTGGATCACGATTGGCGCTACGGTGCTGGTGTTTGCACTGGGCATTGTGGGCATGGGCAAAGTGCAGCAACAGTTTTTCCCGGATTCATCGCGTCCTGAGATTTTGCTGGACCTGTGGTTTACCGAGGGCACTAGCCTGCAGGCCAACGAAGAGGTGGTCAAACGCCTGGAGCAGCGCCTGATGACCGAGCCTGGCATGGTGAGTGTGAACACGTGGGTAGGCTCGGGTGTGCCGCGTTTTTACTTGCCGATGGACCAGATATTTCCGCAAAACAATGCCAGCCAGATGATTGTGCTGCCCAAAGACTTGCCCGCACGCGAGGCTCTGCGTCTGAAACTCCCGCAGTTGCTGGCCACTGAGTTTCCAGAGATTCGCGGCCGCGCCAAGCTGCTGCCCAACGGCCCGCCCGTGCAATACCCCGTGCAATTTAGAGTGGTGGGCGCAGACCCTGCGGTGCTGCGCGGTTTGGCCGACACGGTAAAAGCTGAAATGCGCAAGTCCAGCAACACGCGCGGCGTGAACGACAACTGGAACGAGTCTGTCAAAGCCCTGCGCCTGGAGGTGGACCAGGCCAAGGCGCGTGCGCTGGGCGTGACCAGCCAAAGCATTGCACAAGCTTCGCGCGCCATTTTGAGCGGGGCCACCGTGGGCACCTTCCGCGATGGTGACAAGCTGATTGACATTGTGCTGCGCCAACCACTAAACGAGCGTGATGCCATCACTGATTTAGGCAACGCGTATCTGCCCACCGCATCAGGACGCAGCATACCGCTGGTGCAAATCGCCAAGCCTACTTTTGTGTGGGAGCCAGGCGTGATGTGGCGCGAAAACCGCGACTACGCCATCACCGTGAACGCTGATGTCATCGAAGGCCTGCAAGGCGCCACCGTTACCAACGAGCTGCTGCCCGCCCTCAAAGCACTACAGGCCACCTGGCCTGCAGGCTACGCCGTGCAAGTGGCCGGGGCGGTAGAAGAATCCAGCAAAGGCCAAACCTCGATTGCCGCTGGCGTGCCCATCATGCTGTTTATTACCTTCACGCTGCTCATGCTGCAACTGCACAGCTTTAGCCGAGCGCTGCTGGTCTTCCTCACTGGCCCGCTGGGTATTGCTGGGGTTGCAGGCGCGTTACTGCTGCTGAATCGCCCGTTTGGTTTTGTCGCGCTGCTAGGCGTGATCGCGCTGATGGGCATGATTCAGCGTAACTCAGTAATTTTGATTGACCAGATCGAGCAAGACATTAAAGCAGGCGTCCCCCAATGGGACGCAATAGTCGAATCTGCAGTACGCCGCCTGCGCCCCATAGTGCTGACTGCCGCCGCCGCTGTGCTGGCCATGATCCCGCTGTCACGCAGCGTGTTTTGGGGGCCGATGGCCGTCGCCATTATGGGCGGGCTGATAGTAGCCACCGTGCTGACGCTGCTGGCGCTGCCTGCGATGTATGCGGCTTGGTTTAGGGTGAAGCGGTAACACCGGCGTTACTGTAGCTCGGCTTGGTTTCGCGTTAAGCGATAACTGCGGCGTTACCGCAAAGCAGCTAAGGGCAGCGTGCTATCACGTTCTGCCCAAGCCTGACTTAGCTACTCGTTATCTTGCGGCTCGCCTGGGCCGTTATCAGCATTCTCACGCGGCACATAGCTGCGCATACCGTGCTTGGCCTCTACCACCACATACACACTGGCATGGCCCGCCTTGGCTACCACGTCCACCTGCGTTACCACGCTAGACGGGTGCGCTGCAACTGCGCTGGCCGCATCAGCGCCTACCAGGCAGTCAAAATCCCAAAAGTCCACATCCGCAGGTAGCTTGGCTGCGCGGCAGCGTTTGAAGTATTTGCGAATATCGTGCTTCACAGCCTCCAGCACGCGATCCGCGTTTTTGCCTTCAACGATCAGTGGGTAAGTTTTTTTCATAAGCTATAGATTTTATAGCTGGTTGAGCAGTAAATACTTGGACTACGAGCACTTTTTATGGGTAAAAGTGTTGTTTTTCGTGTTTTATCTCGTGCTGTCGATGTTCTGTCGCTTAGTTCGATGCTCTGGCACGCACACCGATGTGGCGTATGCCCATGCCAACCGGGTCTGCGCCCCTTGATTGGTTGTCATAGGCATACGCCACATCAGCGCGCTTGTACGGGGCTGAGAAGTAGTTTATTTATCGCCTAAAGGCTGCTTGACTTCGTGTAAGTTTCTTTATGAATGTTAGGCGTCATTAGCCGAGTCCGTTAGCTGTAGCCGGCTTAGCGCTGAAGAGAGCGGGTAGGTGTCAAGCTCTGCCAACTCCTTGCGCAATGTGGCGATGTAAAGTTTCTTAGCCTCTGCTGCCTGAGCATTAGCGCTTAACAGTAAGTCTTCGTATTCAGCGCAAGCGGCTGAGAAACGATCAACTTCATCCTGAAATGGATGCTTTGGAAACCAGCCCATAGATTTGGCTAAGATTGCGGCTGCCTCTTGCTGATCAACACTACCGCTTCGGAGGCGGTCTGCAAGTCGAAGTAAAACACCCTGAAGTTCGAAGTGTAGCGCCGCAGCCCATCGAAGCTCCTCATTTTTATTACTTAGTACTTGCGCAATTCGAGGATCGAGAGGCGTCTTTTGGAAGTGATAAACGGCATTTCGACAACGACGCAGAAGATCACTGTGGTCAGGGTAGGCTATCAAGAGCCTTGAAATTCGTATATCACAGAGGCCAAGTTCTCGCCAACCTTCCAATGCTACAAATTCTGCTGCTAGCCAATGAGCCACAGCACCAATTTTTGATGGTCCATTGTCACTTTCGGAGCAGGCTCTAAACTGATCAAACTGTAGTTCAGCCCAGTGCATGTACTGAATCCATGCGACGAGCTTTTCGAATGGCACAGGAAAGAGCGTCACTGTGTCGTGCCATCAGATCTTACGCAATACGCGCTGCAACGTCTGTGGCATATATTGGCAGGTTTTGTTCGCAAAAGCAGACCTTAAACAATTTTAGTAGAAGTACTTAGCGCTATTAAAAATAGCGCTAAGACCACGCAGCATGGAAAGCGTTCATAGTACTTATCGTCAGAATAATTACCATTGTTTTATCGTGTTTTAAACAACCGTGAGCAAAAAGCAAACCAAGATTAATCTTAATGCTACAAATTTAATAGCTAATTAAGCAGTGAATACTTGGACTGCAGGCACTTTTCATTATTAAAAGTGTTGCAGATTGGCCTTGACTGTTTGGTTGAGTATTTAAGATGCCTTGCTCAGACGCTCTGCCATGCGGGTTTGCCAGCCTGCGCCTGTGGCTTTCCAGCGCTCGATGACATCAGCAGGCAACCTCAGGGACAGCAGCTTGCGCGGATTCGGTGATAAAGGTCGCCCCCCTTTGTTAACGCGGGCACGGGTGAGCATTTCGTCAGTAAGGTCGGGCAGCTCTTCATACTCGCTGGCTTTCAACACATGCGCGTCGACACGAGCGAGGTCAGATTTTAAGGAGCGGTTCGATGCGGGCTTGTTCGCGTTCATTGGCTTTCCTCATGCTAAATACGTGACGATCCGCGCCACGCGGTGTGTACCCTATGACAACCATCCGCCCCGCCAGAAAACCGTAGCTGATGATTCGCATTTCCCCATACTCTTTGCGGATGTCTTCAACCTCTAGGGTCACGCCCTCAAAGACTACCTTAGCATCCGAAAAGTCTAGGCCTCGTTCCGCCAACGCCTTGTCGCGTTTTACAGAATCGAAAGTGATACGCATGAGGTTATTGTATCTACAAAAACATGCGCTTGCAAGCTTACGGGGTGTAACTGAAACTTGGTGCGCATAGATGGCACCAAAAATACGCGCTAAACAGCCTGCGGAGCCACATAAGCATGGCGGCGCAAATCGTCCATTGCAATCATGCCCAGCGCCTTGGCGTGCGTGCACTCTAGCACCACCGGCGGCGCTACGCCTGCGCGCAGGGCCTCGCTCCAGCGGTTGGCGCATAGGCACCAGCGGTCACCAGGCTTGAGGCCCGCAAAGCGAAACTCTGGTCGCGCTGTCATCAGGTCATTGCCCCGCTGCAGCGAAAACATCAAAAACTCTTGCGTCACCCGCGCACACACTAGGTGCGACCCATGGTCAGTCTCGTCGGTTTTGCAGCAGCCGTCACGAAAATAGCCAGTCAACGGGTCGTAAGAGCAGGGCACCAAAGGCGTGCCCAATACGTTCAGGGTGGTCATAATTAATTGGCTATTTTTTGCTGTGTTTGAATCATCGTCATCGCGCTGCTGATCAAGGTGCTGACTTGCGTCATGTCACTGGGCACAATCAGCGTGGTGGTTGATTCAGCGGCTACTTTGCTGTAGGCCTCTACGGCTTTTTCGGCCACTTTAAGCTGTACGGCTTGCTCGCCACCGGGCTGGCGAATGGCGGCGGCTATGCGCTCGATAGCACCTGCAGTAGCGTCGGCCACAGCGGTGATAGAGGCGGCCTCACCTTGGGCGTTGTTGATCGCAGCGGCTTTTTCGCCTTCAGATCGGGCGATAAAAGCCTCGCGCTCGCCCGTGGCAATGTTGATCTGCTCTTGGCGGCGGCCCTCTGACGCAGCAATCAGCGCACGCTTGCCACGCTCAGCCGTAATCTGCGCTTGCATGGCGTGCAAAATTTCTTTGGGTGGGGTCAGGTCTTTGATCTCGTAGCGCAGCACCTTCACACCCCAGTTGAGTGCTGCCTCGTCAATAGCGGCTACTACTTGGGCGTTGATGATGTCGCGCTCTTCAAAAGTTTTGTCCAGCTCTAGCTTACCAATCACGCTGCGCAGCGAGGTTTGCGCCAGTTGGCTGATGGCCAAAATATAGTTGCTTGAGCCGTAACTGGCGCGCTGTGCGTCAGTGACCTGAAAATACAAAATACCGTCAACTTGCAACTGCGTATTGTCGCGGGTTATACACACCTGGCTGGCAATATCCAGCGGAATTTCTTTTAAGCTGTGCTTGTAGGCTACACGGTCAATAAACGGCATCACAAAATTCAGGCCTGGCGTGAGCGTGCCGTGGTATTTGCCCAAGCGCTCTAGCACCCAGGCGTTAGTTTGCGGCACCACTTTGACCGTCTTGATAATAAAAATGATGGCTAGCACCAGTAAGCCGATAGCAACATATCCCATAAATCCTCCGTATATTTAAATTAAAAGCGAGACTGATTATTTTTAAGTGTTGTTTGTGTCGATTAAACTCTAGGTGGGCTGCACCACCAAAGTAGAGCCTTTAACCTCTTGCACGCGGTAGCTGCCCGGTGCTTGTTCTACACCTGGGGCTGCCACCACAGCCCATTGCGCACCACGGTATTTCACGGTGGCGCTGCCGTCGGCGCGCCATGCGTCTACCTGCACGGTGGCACCTATGTCTTGGTTCACGTCGGGGTTGGCCTCGGCACGCGCAGTGCCGGGCTGTTTGATTTTGTAAAGGTGCCAAGCCAGCGTAGCGCCGCCACCCACCAAGGCGGCAATAATGATTTGAGCGTTTAGCGACAAGCCCATATGCGCAGCCAAAGCTCCTGCGACCAAGCCTACCGAAACCATCAGCAGGTAAAACGTGCCGGTCATCAGCTCAGCAATGACCACCACCAATGCCAGTACCCACCAAATTGAAGAGATTGCCATGTGTAAGCCTCCTGTTTGCGATTGCACGCGATTGTGTGTGATGCACCACATTTTGGGGCAAAAATCAGCCTTTGCAAGCGCGTTGACACAGAATATCCTTACACTTCGCAATTCATCTGGCTTTAGACTCAGGTGCCGCCCAACGCAGGGGCCGTAAATGTTGCGGCACTTGACGAGGTTTATCAATTTCTTTGCTGCACGGACACTGGCATGAAATTTCGCTTCCCCATCGTCATCATCGACGAAGACTTTCGCTCAGAAAACACTTCAGGTTTAGGCATTCGCGCGTTAGCACAGGCTATTGAAAAAGAAGGTTTTGAGGTACTGGGCGTTACCAGCTATGGTGACCTGTCGCAGTTTGCCCAACAGCAAAGCCGTGCCAGCGCGTTTATTTTGTCGCTAGACGACGACGAATTTACACCGGGCGACGAGATCGACCCCGCTGTGCTGAACCTGCGCGCTTTTATTGACGAAGTGCGCCGCAAAAACGCCGACGTGCCGCTGTATGTGTATGGCGAGACTAAAACCAGCCGCCATTTGCCCAACGATATTTTGCGCGAGCTGCATGGCTTTATCCACATGTTCGAAGACACGCCCGAGTTTGTGGCGCGCCACATTTTGCGTGAGGCTAAAAGCTATTTAGAAGGCGTGCAACCACCGTTTTTTAAAGCGCTGCTGGACTACGCCGAAGACGGCTCGTATAGCTGGCACTGCCCAGGGCACTCGGGTGGCGTGGCGTTTTTAAAATCACCGATTGGCCAAATGTTTCACCAGTTTTTTGGCGAAAACATGCTGCGCGCCGACGTGTGCAACGCAGTAGAAGAGCTGGGCCAGCTGCTAGACCATGACGGCGCGATTGGTGAGTCTGAGAAAAACGCAGCCCGCATTTTTAACGCTGACCATTGTTTTTTTGTCACCAACGGCACCAGCACGTCTAACAAAATGGTGTGGCACCACACTGTGGCCCCGGGCGACGTGGTGGTGGTAGACCGCAACTGCCACAAGTCCATCTTGCACGCCATCATTATGACGGGTGCCATACCGGTGTTTTTAAAGCCGACACGCAATCACTTCGGCATCATTGGCCCCATCCCCGAGAGCGAGTTTGACCCCGCCACTATTCAGGCCAAAATCAAAGCCAACCCGCTGCTAAAACATGTAGACCCTAAAACAGTCAAGCCGCGCGTGATGACAATTACCCAAAGCACCTACGATGGCGTGCTATACAACACCGAGACCATCAAAGCCAAGTTGGACGGCTATGTAGACACGCTGCATTTTGACGAGGCTTGGCTGCCGCACGCTGCGTTTCACAACTTTTACGGCTCCTTCCACGCGATGGGTAAGAAGCGTGTGCGGCCTAAAGAAGCGTTGGTGTTTGCCACGCAGTCCACTCACAAGCTGCTGGCTGGTATCAGCCAGGCCAGCCACGTGCTGGTGCAAGACGCACAAAACCGCAAGCTAGACCGCCATTTGTTCAACGAAGCCTACCTGATGCACACCAGCACCAGCCCGCAGTACGCCATTATTGCCAGCTGCGACGTGGCCGCTGCCATGATGGAGCCGCCCGGCGGCACCGCGCTGGTAGAAGAGTCCATCATGGAAGCGCTAGACTTTAGGCGCGCCATGCGCAAGGTGGACAAAGAATACGGTGAGGACTGGTGGTTCAAACTGTGGGGCCCCGAAAAATTTGCCGAAGAGGGCATGACCACGTCCAAAGAATGGATGCTGCACGGCGAGGCCAAGGCGCACGCTAAAGGCACCAAGGCCAAGCCCAACTGGCACGGTTTTGGCAACCTGGCCGAAGGCTTTAACATGTTGGACCCTATCAAGTCCACCATCGTTACCCCAGGCCTTGACCTGCAAGGCAAGTTTGCTAAAACCGGAATTCCGGCCAGTATCGTCAGCAAGTTTTTGGCCGAGCACGGCGTGATTGTAGAAAAAACTGGCCTGTACAGTATCTTCATCATGTTCACCATCGGCATCACCAAAGGCCGCTGGAACACGCTGCTGACAGCGCTGCAGCAGTTTAAAGACGACTACGACCGCAACCAGCCGATGTGGCGCATCTTGCCCGAGTTCAGTAAGGCCAACCCACGCTACGAGCGCATGGGCCTGAAAGACTTGTGCCAGCATATCCACGAGCTGTACGCCAAGTACGACATTGCACGCTTAACCACTGACGTGTACCAAAGCGACCTGCACCCCGCCATGACCCCGTCAGACGCTTACGCCTACATTGCCCACCGCAAGACCGAGCGTGTAGAGATTGACAAGCTAGAAGGCCGCATTACCGTGGGCTTGGTCACGCCTTACCCACCGGGCATTCCGCTGCTGATTCCGGGTGAAGTGTTTAACAAAAAGATTGTGGACTACCTCAAGTTTGCACGCGCTTTTAACTTGGAATGCCCAGGTTTTGAGACCGACATTCATGGTTTGGTAGAGCATGTGGGTGCAGACGGCGTGAAGCGCTATTTTGCAGATTGCGTGAAGAAATAGCCCGTGTGGGACTAGGGTGTAGCTACCCTGGTTCATCTGCGCAGTTTGGGTAGCCAAGTAATTTTTTGGTTTTATTTGCTATATATTTTATAGCTTTTCGAGTAATAAATACTTGGACTACAAGGCTATTTCCCTGCTAAACGCAGCCAAAATTACCGCCCGCGCCCACCAAAGATTCCGCCCAACACGCCACGGATAATCTGCCGGCCTACTTCGCGGCCAATCGAGCTGGCGGCAGACTTCATCATTTGCTCACCTGCACTGGCTCGGGTACGTTTTTGGCCACCGCCAAAGATATTGCCCAGACCGTCTAAAAATCCGCCACTGGCCGCTTCGCCGGCAGCATTAGTGGCTTCTTTGGCAATGTCTTTGGCGGCTTCTTTAGCTTGTGACTCGGTGGCCATGTTTTGGTCAGTGCGGCCTTTGAGTTTTTCGTAGGCTGACTCGCGGTCAATGGTTTTTTCGTAAGCGCCAGCCACGATAGAGTTTGCGACCAAAGTTTTACGTTGCTCGGCAGTGATGGGGCCAATTTGTGAGGCTGGGGGCAGCACAAATACGCGCTCTGTCACGCCAGGGCGGCCTTTCTCGTCTAAAAAGCTCACCAGTGCCTCGCCCACAGCCAGCTCGGTGATAGCGGTTTCGATGTTGAGCGTGGGGTTTTGGCGCATTGTCTGCGCTGCAGCCTTCACGGCTTTTTGGTCACGCGGCGTGAAGGCGCGTAGCGCGTGCTGCACACGGTTGCCCAGCTGGGCTAGCACGCTGTCGGGTATATCCAGTGGGTTTTGTGTCACAAAATACACGCCCACGCCTTTGCTTCGCACCAGTCTTACGACCAGCTCAATGCGCTCTAGCAGTGGCTTGGGAGCATCGGTAAACAGCAAGTGCGCTTCATCAAAAAAGAACACTAGCTTAGGTTTTTCCAGGTCGCCCACTTCGGGCAAAGTCTCAAAAAGCTCGCTCAGCATCCACAGCAAAAACGTAGCGTACAAGCGCGGCGCGGCCAATAACTTGTCGGCAGCCAAAACGTTGATAACGCCCTTGCCGCCGGGGTCAGTCTGCATAAAGTCGGCAATATTGAGCATGGGTTCACCAAAAAACAGGTCACCGCCTTGCTCTTCAATTTGAAGCAGACCACGCTGAATCGCGCCAATGCTGGCCGGGCTGACGTTACCGTACTCGGTGGTAAAGGTGCTGGCGTTATCGCCTACGTTTTGCAGCATGGCACGCAGGTCTTTCATGTCCAGCAGCAGCAGGCCTTGGTCATCAGCCACTTTAAACACCAGTTGCAGTACGCCAGCCTGTGTCTCATTTAAGTTCAGCATGCGGGCTAACAGCAAGGGCCCAAGGTCGCTGACGGTGGCGCGCACGGGGTGGCCTTGCTGGCCAAACACGTCCCACAGGGTAGTGGGGTAAGCGGCCGCCTCGGGGGTAGCCAGGCCGCGCTCTGCAATGACTTTGGCTAGCTTCTCGCTTATATTGCCTTTTTGCGATATGCCAGTCAAATCGCCCTTGACATCGGCCATAAACACTGGCACTCCGATGCGGCTAAAGCCCTCAGCCATGGTTTGAAGGGTGATAGTTTTGCCAGTGCCTGTTGCGCCAGTAATCAAGCCGTGGCGGTTTGCCTTGTCAGGGCGTAAGAAACACTCGATAGCTTGATTTTTGGCAATTGAAAAAGGTTCGGTCATGGTCTGCCTCGCATAGTATGCGTGCATCCTACCAGCAATAAAAAAGCGTCCATCGCCGTTGGGCGTTGGACGCTTATTCGAAAACGCTAAAACGGTATTAAAGCCGCTTTAAGATCCAGTTGGTCATGGTTTTTACATCGTCTGCTGCCAGATTTGGCATAGCCGGCATAGGCACTGGGCCCCACACGCCGCTGGAGCCTTTGATCAGCTTCTCGCCCAAGTAGGCCGCAGCATCTGTGCGGTCTTTGTATTTGGCTGCAACGTCGTTAAACGACGGGCCCACCAGCTTTTTAGCTTCAGCATGGCAGTTTAGACAAGCGTTTTTCTCCACCAGCTCCAGGCTGGCTTGGGCTGACAGGCTAGCTAGGCCAAGCACTGTGCACACAAGGGTAGCTTTTATCAAAGTCATGGCCCAGCCTTTACTTGACGGTCACGCTGATGGTTTGGCTCAGCGGCTTGCCATACGACTGGTGCGCGCCATTGGCAAACTGGGCGGTCAGCTTGTAGGTGCCCGGAGCCAGTTTGACTTCAGCCTCGGTTTGGCCTTTACCAAAATGGATGTGCTGCTCGCTAAAAGGAATCGACTCGCCGGCGGGCAAGGAATCAAGGTTGACCAGCAGGTGGTGGTGGCCGCTATTGGCCACAATGTCACCTGCGGGAGCCACTTCCAGGCCCTTGACACCAAAACGCACTTTGAAGGTAGTGCC
>JAYTPK010000149.1:0-2012 GCA_043747295.1 Polaromonas sp.
TCACCATTCACCTCGGCGACTAAAAGCAATTCACTTTGTGCCCCGCTTAAAATCCATATTAATAACTAACATCCCAAGGACCTCAGCGCGTGAACAAAAATCTCTGGCTCATGGTCTTTGCACAAGGCTTGTTTCTTACCAACAACGTAGTTTTTATTGCCATCAACGGCTTGGTAGGCTTGGCACTGGCCCCATTGGGCTGGATGGCCACGCTGCCCGTCATGGGCTACGTGATGGGCGGCGCGCTTACCACTTCTCTGGCCGCACGCATGCAGGGGCGCTGGGGTCGGCAGCGCTCGTTTCAAACCGGTTTGCTGGTAGCGTTGGTGTCGGCCTTGGTGTGTTTTTATGCCGCTATTACCCGCAATTTTTACCTGCTGTGCGCGGCTACTGTTGTGGCGGGTTACTACAATGCCAACGCCTCGCTGTACCGTTTTGCAGCTGCTGAGCTGGCCACCACGGGCGGCAAAGAAAAGGCGATCTCGTGGGTGCTGGCGGGCGGTTTGATCGGTGCCATCATCGGGCCCAATTTAGCATCGGCCACGCGCAACCTGCTAGACGTACCGTTTGCCGCTGCGTACCTGGCGCTGGCAGGGGTGGCCTTGGTGGGGCTGGCGGTGATGGCGTTTGTGCAGTTTCCGCCGGTGCCCGCTAAAACCGCGGCGGGCACAGGGCGGCCGCTGGCTGTCATCATGCGCCAGCCCGTTTTTATGGTCTCAGCAGCGGCAGGTGCCCTCAGCTACGGCGTAATGAACCTGCTGATGGCTGCCACGCCCATTGCCATGCAGCAGTGCGGCTTGCCGTTCAGCGATGCTGCCTTTGTGCTGCAGTGGCACGTGATTGGCATGTTTGCACCGGGCTTTTTTACTGGGCACCTTATCAAGCGTGTGGGGGCATTGCCTGTCATGGGCGTGGGCGTGCTGCTCAATTTGCTGTGCATTGTGATTGCGTTGTCGGGCGTACAGCTGCACCAATTTTTAGCCGCTCTGTTTTTGCTGGGTTTGGGCTGGAATTTTCTGTTCACCGGGTCTACTACCTTAGCGTTACAAGCCTTTAAGCCCGAAGAAAAAGACAAAGCCCAAGGCGCGCTGAACTTTTTTGTATTTGCCACGCTGGCACTGTCGTCATTTGCCTCAGGCGCATTGGTTACTACGCAGGGTTGGAAGCTGCTTAACTACGGCAGTCTGTTGCCTGTAGCCGTCACGGCTGTGGCATTGTGCTGGCTTGCGCGTATCAACAGATCAGCGCACAATCTTTCGTGACCTGCCACCTACTTTGGTAGTACAGTAGCCTTGCACCGCTGGCAGCTAGCCAGTGGTGCAAATTTCATTATTACGTTAGGAGAACATCATGGGTTTACTCGATTCAGTCCTCGGCGCAGCGTTAGGCGGCGGTCAGCAACAAGGTGGTATTGGCAGCATTTTGGGTTCGATGCTGGGCGGTGGCGGTCAACAAGGTGGAGGTTTGAATTCGCAGCTGATCAACGCGGCCATTGGCATGCTGGGCAATGACGGTGGCCAAGGCGGACTGGGCGGCCTGGCGGCTAAGTTTCAGCAAGCTGGCTTGGGTGATGCCATGGGTTCATGGGTAGGCAGTGGAGACAACCAAGCTGTCAGCGGTGACCAGATTACCAGCGCATTAGGCAACAACACTATCAGCGATCTGGCCTCTAAATTGGGCATGAGCCAAGGCGACGCAGCAGGCCAGCTGAGCCAAATTCTTCCCGGATTGATCAACCACCTAACCCCCAACGGCCAAGCGCCTGAAGGTGGCCTGGGCAGTGGCGGCGATTTGATGGGTATGCTAGGCAAAATGCTACAAAAATAATAGCTGCTTGAGCAGGTTTTACTTGGGTTAGTGGCCTGTTTTGTTGTTAAAAATGCCGTTTGAAGCGTATTTTGGTTAGTTTTGGGGCGCTAGTGCTGTGTATAGCTGTACTACACCGCGCCCGGCTGCGGTTTGGGCCCACTGCCAATTGACATCGCGGGCCTTCGGCAAGCAGCTGCAGCGCT
>JAYTPK010000150.1:0-19584 GCA_043747295.1 Polaromonas sp.
CTGGAGGGATGGCTTGGCAAAAGGGACAGAAAGCTGTCAGAATATCTCCTCTCTCACACGGCGCAGACACATTCAAGACGGTGAAGCACTTTATTGTGATCGACGACGGCAAGCCCAACGCCATTCCCGACGACCCCCGCTTCCTCCACTACGAGGAACTCATGGCCGCCGCCACGCCCCAGGTCCGTGGGGTGGGGCTGTGGGTGGGGCTGTGGGTGGGGCCGTGGGTGGGGCTAGCAGCAGGTTGATTCAAAAAATAGCGCTCATCGCCTGTGCGCAGCCCTGCAAAGTCTGCAGGCACACCGGGTGTGGGGCGGTAAATGATGTTGCGCTGTTTGCTGTCTAGCCAAGCGCAGCCGCCTGACAACAGTACGACTTGAGTGAACAATAAGGCCGCAAAACAGCGGCCCAGAGCGGTTAAACTGCCAGCCTTAAGTAGCAATATGTATTGTTGGAAGAGCATGAAAACTGTATCTCGTATCGTTGTGGGCATGATTGTGGCGTATTTTGCTGGTGGCGCTGTGGCGCAGACCAGCGCTCCCCTGGCCACGCCTTCACCCACACCTTCATCTACGCCAGCTAGCGCGCCTGTCATGGGCGAAGTCGCTCAGCCTAAGCCGCCCACAGCAGAAGCTGCCCCTAGCGGCGCACCCAAGCTGAGCTTGATGTTCAGCCCTTATGCCTACCACTTCAATCCTAAGCCGACGCACCGCACGGTGGTGCTGCTTGGGGTAGAGCGCGAACACGCTAACGCTAAGCTAGACGGCATGGTTTTGTTTAGCAATTCATTTGGCCAGCCCAGCATTTATGTGTACCCATTTGGCGGTGTGTACAAGTCTATTTTTGGCATCAACGACGTGTCCTTCAAATGGACCGGCGGCTTGATCTATGGCTACAAAGGTGAATTTAAAGACGAGGTGGCCAACGTGAGCGGCATAGCACCAGTAATTATTTTGGGCTTTAACTACCAGCTCAAACCCGGCTGGTCTTTGCAGTTGAACACCTTGGGCAAAGCAGCAGTGCAGTTTCAGTTAAATGCGCCGCTGAACTTTTAGAACGGCATTTTGGGCATACCGCCCATGCCTTTCATGCCGCCTAGTTGCTTCATCATCTTCATCATCCCGCCGCCCTTCATTTTTTTCATCATGCCTTGCATTTGCTCAAACTCTTTGAGCAGGCGGTTGACCTCTTGCACTTGCACGCCAGCGCCTGTGGCAATGCGGCGCTTGCGGGTGGCTTTGATCAGGTCGGGGTGACGGCGCTCTTTGGGCGTCATGCTTTGGATGATGCCTTCTTTGCGCTTAATGTCTTTCTCGGCGCGCTGCATGTCGGCTTCGGTGGCCTTAGCCGCCATCTGGCTGGGCAGCTTGTCCATCATGCTGGCCAGGCCGCCCATTTGCTTCATTTGCTGTAGTTGGCCTAGAAAATCGCTTAAATCAAACCCGCCACCGCTTTTGATCTTGGCGGCCATCTTTTGCGCCGCTTCCATATCCACGCCAGCGGTTACTTGCTCAACCAGCGCCACAATGTCGCCCATGCCTAAGATGCGGCTGGCAAATCGCTCAGCATCAAATACTTCCAGGCCGTCTAGTTTTTCACTGGTACCGGCAAATTTGATCGGCACACCGGTAATTTGCTTGACCGACAGGGCCGCGCCGCCGCGCGAGTCGCCATCGGTTTTGGTCAAGATAATACCGGTCAGCGGTAGCGCGTCTTTAAACGCCCTGGCGGTGTTGATGGCGTCTTGACCCTGCATCGCGTCCACTACAAACAGGGTTTCAATCGGGTTGACCGCGGCGTGCAACTGCTTGATTTCCAGCATCAACGCTTCGTCAATGGCCAAGCGGCCTGCGGTGTCGACCAGCAGCACATCAAAATAATGTTTACGTGCGTAGTCCAGCGCGGCCAAGGCAATGTCGACAGGCTTTTGATCGGGGGTGCTGGGAAACCATTCAGCGCCCGCCTGGGCTGTCACAGTTTTTAGCTGCTCAATAGCTGCCGGGCGGTACACGTCGCCAGAGACAGTGAGCACTTTCTTTTTGCGCTTAGTAATCAGGTGCTTGGCCAACTTGGCCGTGGTGGTGGTTTTACCCGCACCTTGCAGGCCCGCCATCAAGATAACGGCGGGCGGCTGGGCGGCCAGGTTAATGTCGGCCACGTAGCGGTTCATGCCGTCGGGCGAGGACAGCTCGCCCATAGTGGCGGTCAGCTCGCGTTGCACCACGCCCACCAGCGCTTGGCCGGGCTTAAGGGAGCCAATCACCTCTTGGCCCATGGCCTTGTCTTTCACGCGGGCGATAAAGTCGCGCACCACGGGCAGTGCTACGTCGGCCTCCAAGAGCGCCATGCGCACCTCGCGCAGCATGTCCTGCACATTAGATTCGGTGATGCGCGCCTGGCCGCTAATGGTCTTTACAAGGCGTGAGAGTTTGTCGGTCAGAGCGGATGCCATAGCTAGGTGTGGGGCCTTATGTCAGGGTGCAGTAGAGGTACACTTAAAGCATGATTTTATCTGGTGTGTCACTGCTGGCTTGGGTTTTGGGCATTTTGGCTACTGCAGCCTATGCCGCGCCTGCCGTGTTGAGCACTTTGGGTGCACAAGGTGTGCGCGTGGCGCTGCTGGCGGCTTGGCTGCTGCATGGCGCGCTGTTGGCTGTTGGTTTGCTGGGCTGGCAGGTCGATGGTGCACGGTTTGGCTTCGGCCCAGCATTGTCAATGACTGCTTGGCTGGTGCTGACGGTGTACGCTATTGAAAGCCGCTTGTACCCGCAGTTGCAGTCGCGCAAAGCGTTGGCCGGTTTGGGTGCGGCAGCGGTGCTGCTGGGCTTGTTATTTCCGGGATCTGCCATGGCAGCGCGCACATCGCTTTGGCTGCCCTTGCACTGGGCGCTGGGCATTGCGTCGTACGGTTTGTTTGCAGCGGCCGTGGTGCATGCTTGGTTGATGACACGGTCTGAGGCGCAAATGCGCTTAGGTGCAGCGGGTTCTGGTTATTTGGCTAACCAAGTAGGGGTGCCGCTGATGACTCTGGAGCGACTGATGTTTTCTTTTGTGGTGGCTGGCTTTGTGCTGCTGACCGCCACGCTGCTGGCGGGCTGGTTGTTTAGCGAATCGCTGTATGGCCAAGGCATTGCCTGGAAGTGGAACCACAAAACGATTTTTTCTGTGCTGTCATGGCTGGCCTTTGCTTTGCTGCTGTGGGGCCGCTGGCAATGGGGCTGGCGCGGCAAGCGCGCTGTGCGCGTTCTGTACACGGGCGCGGCGCTGCTGCTGCTAGCTTATGTAGGCTCGCGCTTTGTTCTTGAAATTTTGTTGCACAAAACCCCTTAGTGGCACCGTAACTATTTATGAAATATCTCACTGTATTGGCCGTACTGGCTTTGGCGTTTTGGTTTTGGCGCAGCAACCGCCGCGATGCCGCGCCTAAAGTGCCGCCGCAAAAGCCCTCTGGCAATGCGACACCCCAAGCCATGCTGCAATGCGCGGCGTGCGGCGTGCATTTGCCGTCTGACGATGCGCTGCAGGGTAAGCGCGGCAGTTATTGCAGCGCAGCGCACCTTAAGCAGTTAGAGGGCTGATGCGCCTGCAACGCCGTACCGACACTGCGCCACTGACCGAGTGGTCTTTAGGCATGGACGAAGGCTTGCCCAGGTTGTGGCGCGGTTTTATGAACGCGCGCATTGTGGTGGCCGTGGTACTGCTGCTGTTGATGGTGTTTTTGCACACTACATCCATCGCGCCGCTGCGCAACGAGATGATATTGTGCGCAGCCTACTTGGTATTGACCGTTTGGGTCCGTTTAACCGGAAAACCTGAGCGCCCAGTGCAACGCTTTGATCCGCAGTGGCTAGTCACAGTGGGCGCTGATGTGGTGGTGTTTACGACTTTGCTGCACTGGCAGGTCAATGCCGTTAACTTCACGCCATTGTTTGCTTTGCCAGTGCTGCTGGCTGCGGTGCTGGGGCCTTTGATGCTGGCTTTGGGCACTGCAGCGGCAGTGACCTTGGCCTTGCTAGTCGACGCCTGGTGGATGTCCATCACCAGCTATGGCGATGTCACCTCTCGTTATCTGCAAGCTGCGCTGACGGGTGTGGGGTTGTTTGTGGTGGCGTACTTAGCCAATCAATTAGCCCTGCGCTTGGCCCGCCAAGAGCGGTTAGTGCGCAGCAGCGCCTTGGCTGCACGCACTCAGATCCAAGTTAACCAGCTAGTGATTGACAGCTTAAGCGATGGCGTGCTGGTGATTGATAGCAACGGGGTAGTGCGCACTGCCAATCCTGCAGCGCAGCTTATTTTGGGGCCTAAATCAGCGCTTAAATTGACAGCGAATGACCCAGCTGAGCCAGACTTGGCGCTGCCGCAAGCCCCCTTTGTTTTAGCCGCACAAACCGCTTGGCTGCCCTTGGTGGAGGTTGCTAACCAAACCCTGCAGCTAGGCCGCGCTCAAAGGGTAGAGGTTGCCATGGTCGATGTGTCTGGTGCGGTGCAGCGCGTGTCGGTGCGTACGCACATGGTCAGCGACTACAGCGGCGCAGACGGGTCTGACGCATTGTGCGTGATGTTTTTGCAAGACCTGCGCGAGATGGAAGCGCGTCTGCGCACTGAAAAACTGGCCGCCATGGGCCGCATGTCGGCAGCCGTGGCGCACGAGATACGCAACCCATTGGCTGCCATTGCCCAAGCCAATGCGCTTTTAGCTGAAGACGACCTGATGCCAGCCCAGCAGCAGCTCACGAACATTGTGCAGCATAACGCCCAGCGTTTGGCCCGCATTGTGGACGACGTGCTGGACATATCGCGCGCAGCACCAGCGGCATCATCGGCCGCCCTGCTGCCAGAGGCCGAGCAGATGATTGCGTCTATCTGCCGCGATTGGGCCGCACAAAACCAGTGCGCTGATATGTTGTGGTTAAGCTGGCCAGCTGCCACAAAGCAAGCCAGTTGTTTGGTGTTTGAAGAAGACCATCTGCGCAGGGTGCTGATCAATTTGTTAGACAACGCCTTGCGCTATGCACACAAACGCTCTGCATCCATCCGTGTCACGGTGCGTCAAAGTCAGGAAGCGGACGATAGTGTATTGCGGTTATCAGTGTGGAGCGATGCGCCGCCTTTGGACAAGGGCGTGGAGCGGCATTTGTTCGAACCATTTTTCAGCTCTGAGAGCCGATCTAGCGGCTTGGGGTTGTACATATGCCGCGAGCTGTGCGCGCGCCATGGCGCTACTATTAGCTACCAGCGCAGTGACCAAGCCGCCCTATCGGGCAATGAATTTTTCGTGGTATTCAAAGTAGCTGGCGCTATGCTGTCCACAGTACCAGCAGACCTATAAAATAAACCTATGGCAACAACTTCGAACGCTCACACAGTACTGGTCATTGACGACGAGCCTGATCTGCGCACACTGTATGAGTTCAGTTTGCAGCGCGAGGGCTACACCGTGCACAGCGCACAAAGCGTGGCCGAAGCACTGCATGCGTTGCAAACTCGCCGCTACGACGCCGTGATCAGCGACATGCGCCTGCAAGATGGCCTGGGCTTGGACATTCTGAAATTTCTCACGCAAAACCAGCGCAGTGAACGCTGTATCGTTATTACAGCCTATGGCTCGGCTGAAAATGCAGTTGAAGCGTTGAAGGCTGGCGCGTTTGATTATTTAACCAAGCCTGTAGATTTAAAACAGTTTCGCAGCGCAGTGGCCCAAGCGGTACAGTCATCTGCGGCGGCCGAGCAGCCTGTGTCTCAAGTGGCGCTGCCAGCCCAACCCGCTAGTGCGCCTGCCGCTGCGCCATACACTGCAGCAGTAAAAGCTGGTTCCACGCAAAGTGACGCTGATGACAGCGTTAATACACTAGAGCAGGCAATGCTGAGGGCGACTACAACAACCAAGCCTGCTGCAACCGATCAGCCCGCAGCACTGGTACGTATGGTGGGCGAATCTGCCGCGATGCAGGCGGTGCGCGACCGTGTGGCCAAAGTAGCGCGCAGCATGGCCCCAGTGCTGGTGCGCGGCGAATCTGGCACTGGCAAAGAACTGGTGGCTAAAGCAATCCACGCTTGCAGCCACCGCGCCACTGGCCCGTTTGTCGCGGTCAATTGCGGTGCCATTCCTGAGCAGTTGCTAGAAGCCGAGTTTTTTGGCGCACGCAAAGGTGCCTACACCGGCTCTAACCAAGACCGAGACGGGTACTTTCAAGCGGCTAATAACGGGACACTCTTTTTGGATGAAATCGGTGATTTGCCATTGGCCATGCAAGCCAAGTTATTGCGTGCTATTCAAGAGCGAAGCGTACGCGCGCTAGGCGGCACCCAAGAAGAGGCCATTGACACACGTATCGTGAGTGCCACGCACCACGACTTATCCGCTTTGGTAGCCAAGGGGCTGTTTCGGCAAGACTTGTATTATCGTTTGAACGTGATTGAAATTACCCTGCCCGCTTTGCGTGACAGGCGGCAAGATATTGCGCAACTGGCACAGGCCTTATTGGCTCGTATCGCCAGTGAAACAGGCGAAACCCAGCGCAAAGTGTCTGCGCCCATGATGGCAGCGTTGCAAAACAGCCCATTGCCAGGCAATGTACGTGAGCTGGAAAATATACTGCACCGCGCGCTGGCTTTGTCAGACGGCGATGAGCTGGAATTAGACGACCACGATATCAATCCCGCATACGCCGCAATGGCGCTAGATTCTGAGGCCGTTTCTGCAATGAGTGCCGACGCAGGTAATGATGCTGATTCGCCAGCCACTATGCCCAGCGACTTACAGTCGCATTTGGACATTCAAGAAAAAGCCATCTTGATGCAAGCTTTAACGCAAAGCGGCTTTAACCGAACCGCCGCCGCAGCCCGGTTGGGGATCAGCTTGCGGCAGATTCGCTACCGCATGGTGCGCCTAGGCATTGATGCCCAGACTGTGCCTGAGCCAACTAACGAAGCTTAAGGTGACCTATGCCCAGCTTGCCTAGCGCTGCACAGCCTGCAGGTGGTCAAGGTGCGCCACGCAAGCCTAAACAAGGTGCATGGCTAAACGGCTGGAACCCTGGTGCACGCCGCTTGGAGTCGCCTAACTTCGGCCCGCGACCTGCAGGTGGCTCCACCGACTTGCTGGTGGTGCACTCGATCAGCCTGCCGCCTGGGCAGTATGGTGGCGGCTTTATTCAAGCATTGTTTACCAACCAGATCGATTGGAATGCGCATCCATACTTTCAGTCTATTCGAGATATGCAAGTGTCCTCGCATTTTTTGATTGCACGCGATGCCAGCCTGTGGCAGTTTGTTAGCTGTGACCAACGCGCCTGGCACGCGGGTGCTTCAACTTTTTGTGGACGCGAGAATTGCAACGATTACTCTATAGGCATTGAGATGGAGGGTTTGGAGGGGCATACTTTTGAACCCGCTCAGTACGCCAGCCTGGTACGTTTGTGCCAAGGTTTGCGAACGCAATACCCTATTGAACATATTGTTGGTCATGAGCATATTGCGCCAGGCCGCAAGCAAGACCCTGGGCCTGGGTTTGACTGGGCGCTGTTGCAGCAAGAGCTTGGCTGGAAGCCTGAGGCCCTGCCTTTTTTCGTTAAGTGAAAAAAAGACCTCGCCCAAGCGAGTAAACAGCCTGGGTAGATGACCAAAACTAGCCCTGGTTTTATACCCCATCAAGGCTGCAAACTAGCGCACTGCTTTGCAGCATGAAGCCAAACCCAGTCGTGATGCGGCCTAGCAAGCCATAACCTCTAAAAGAGCCCGTCATGTCTGCTTGGACAACGGCCTTGGCTTTGTCCATGAGGTGGTTGTAAGCAATTTTTTACCTATTCTGAGCTCAAAGCTTTGCACCACGCGATACACTACATATAGTGTCTTGCCAACACAAGCAACACTAGATATAGTGTGTAGCTGCTGGCAAATCTGAGACTTTTTGAACTGCTGGACGCAGTACGCCAGCCGTGCTGATACCAAAATATAAACAATATTGATGTGAACTTCGAGGCAACAATGCAAACACTATCGTCAACCGAAACGTCATCTTCTTTAGGCTCCACAGGTGCTACCCAAGCTCGCGCGTCTGATCGTCATCCAAGCGGCGAGCGCGTGATGGCTGCCCAAACTTTGGCGCAATACCAAATCATCCGTCGTAACGGCGCTGTAGTGCCATTTGAGCCGGGCAAAATCGCAGTAGCGATGATGAAGGCGTTTTTGGCAGTGCATGGCACCCAAGGCGCTGCGTCAGCCAGCGTGCGCGAAACCGTGGAA
The DNA here is from genome assembly GCA_043747295.1 of Polaromonas sp. Classification (GTDB taxonomy): domain Bacteria; phylum Pseudomonadota; class Gammaproteobacteria; order Burkholderiales; family Burkholderiaceae_C; genus JAAFIP01. Next base: position 8,245 of record JAYTPK010000150.1, read on the forward strand.
GGCCTCACGCAAGCCGTGGTGCGTGCCTTGGTGCGTTCGCGCCCCAGCGGCGGTACATTCCATATCGAAGACGTGCAAGACCAAGCTGAATTGGGCTTGATGCGTGGTGGCCACCAGGAGGTGGCGCGTGCCTATGTGCTCTACCGCGAGCGCCGCACGCAAGAGCGTGTTAAACAATCGCCAGCTGCAGTAGCGGCAACCGAGACTAGCTTGCATGTCATTGATGGCGGCAAACGCGTAGCGTTGGACATGGTCAAGCTGCGCCATCTGATCACCTCTTCGTGCGCCAACTTGGGCAAGGACGTGACCCCTGAGCCTATTTTGTCGGAAACCCTGCGCAATTTGTACGACGGTGTGCCAGTTGAGGAGGTCTACAAAGCCTCTATCTTGGCTGCACGTACCCTGATCGAAAAAGACCCTGATTACACCTACGCTACTTCGCGTTTGTTAATGCATACCATCCGCAAGGAAATTTTGGGTGAAGAGGCAACCCATGAGCAGATGGGTGAGAAATATCCCGAGTATTTCCCCAAGTTCATTAAAAAGGGCGTTGATAACGAACTTCTGGATGAGCGCTTACTGCAGTTTGATTTGAAAAAACTGGGTGCAGCACTCAAACCAGAGCGTGACTTACAGTTTGATTACCTGGGCTTGCAAACCCTGTATGACCGTTACTTCTTGCATGTACGCAAAGCCCGCATTGAAATGCCGCAAGCATTTTTCATGCGCGTAGCGATGGGTTTGTCACTCAATGAAATCAACCGCGAAGCACGCGCCATTGAATTTTATGAAGTGCTGTCTTCTTTTGACTTTATGTCCAGTACGCCCACCTTGTTTAACAGCGGCACATTGCGCTCGCAGCTGTCGAGCTGCTACTTAACCACGGTGCCCGACGATTTAGACGGCATCTATGAGTCCATCAAAGAAAACGCCTTGTTGTCCAAGTTTGCCGGAGGTTTAGGTAACGACTGGACGCGCGTGCGTGCTTTGGGCGCTCATATTAAAGGCACCAACGGTGAATCACAGGGTGTGGTGCCTTTTCTTAAAGTGGTCAACGATACCGCAGTGGCCGTGAATCAAGGTGGCAAGCGTAAAGGTGCAGTGTGTACTTACCTAGAGACTTGGCACCTAGATATGGAAGAGTTCCTAGAGCTGCGTAAAAATACGGGCGATGACCGCCGCCGCACGCACGACATGAACACGGCCAACTGGATCCCTGACTTGTTCATGCGCCGCGTGATGGAAAAAGGCGAGTGGACTTTGTTCTCGCCTAATAACGTTCCTGACTTGCACGACAAGTTTGGTGCTGACTTCGAAAAGGCTTACGTTGCTTACGAAGCCAAAGCAGCTGCGGGCGAGATCAAGCCGTACCGTACCGTTCAGGCTGCCGACATGTGGCGCAAGATGTTGACCATGTTGTTTGAAACCGGTCACCCTTGGATCACCTTCAAAGACGCTTGCAATGTGCGCTCACCCCAGCAGCACATCGGTGTAGTGCACTCGTCTAACCTGTGCACCGAAATCACGCTTAACACCAGCGATACCGAAACCGCAGTGTGTAACCTAGGCTCAGTGAACTTGGTGCAACACTTAAAAGACGGCAAGCTAGACCACGAGAAGTTGCGCAAAACCATTACGGTGGCCATGCGTATGCTGGACAACGTGATCGACATCAACTACTACGCTGTGAAGAAAGCGCGTGACTCTAATATGCGTCACCGCCCTGTGGGGCTGGGTTTGATGGCCTTCCAAGACAGCTTGTATGAGCTGCGCGTGCCCTATGCTAGCCAAGCCGCTGTAGATTTTGCAGACGAATCTATGGAAGCCATTTGCTACTACGCCTACTGGGCCTCCACCGAGCTTGCCAAAGAGCGCGGCCAATACTCTAGCTACAAGGGTTCGCTGTGGGATCGCGGTATTTTGCCACTCGACACGCTAGATCTGTTGGCTAAAGAGCGTGGTGGTTATGTAGAAGTTGACCGATCTGCCAAACTTGACTGGGACACGTTGCGCAAGAAAATCGCACAAGACGGCATGCGCAACTCCAATTGCGTGGCAATTGCGCCTACCGCTACTATTTCCAACATCATTGGAGTTGACGCCTGTATCGAGCCATGTTTTGGCAACTTGTCGGTCAAGTCCAATCTGTCAGGCGAATTCACCATCATCAACGGCTATTTAGTTCGCGATTTAAAGCGCCTAGGGCTTTGGGATGATGTGATGGTCATGGACTTAAAGCACTACGACGGTTCTCTGCGCCCGATCGACCGTGTGCCACAAGAAATCAAATCCTTGTACGCCACCGCATTTGAGGTGGACACCACTTGGATCATTGAAGCTGCATCACGCCGCCAAAAGTGGATTGACCAAGCACAGTCACTCAATATCTATATGTCCGGTGCCTCGGGTAAAAAGCTAGACGATACCTACAAGCTGGCCTGGACCCGTGGCTTGAAGACAACTTACTATCTGCGCACTGTGGGTGCTACACACGCTGAAAAATCCACTGTGAAAGCAGGCAATATGAACTCGGTGTCTTCTGGCAGTGCTGGCCCGGCAACGGCGATGTCGGCTCTAGATGCGGCAGCAGCTGCAGCGCGCGCACAAATGGGTTCTTTGCCTGCAACAGACATCAAGTTCTGCGGTGTGGACGATCCTACGTGTGAGTCTTGCCAGTGATGCATCTAGCAAGCGTTGCTGTGCAAACAAAGCTTTATAAGGTGCTCTGATTTAGATAGCTTGCGTATTTAACCCACGCAATCAAAATTCATAGCACTATAAAGCGATGCAAAACAGCAACACAATAACGCGCCATATTGCGCAAAGACTTTGCAATTAACACAGTCTGCTCTCATAATTGAAGTATTGGAAAAAATATGTTGACCTGGGACGAAGAAGTATCTACTGCACTTAACAATGCAGCCTTAAGCAGCTCGCTTGCAAGCCGCTTGGACCAACTGCATCCAACGATTGCTGAACCCACTGCTCCACGTCGTTTGTTGGACGATGGCGCTCCAGTGCCTACACCAGTTGCAGCAGCTGCACAAGCAGTTGCAAAGCCAGTCAGTGCACCCGTCACAAAACCCGTTAGTGGTCACCGTGTTAACGCTGCCGACAAGCGCATCATCAACGGCCAGACTGACGTTAACCAGTTGGTGCCTTTCAAATACAAATGGGCTTGGGAAAAGTATTTGGCCACTTGCGCCAACCACTGGATGCCGCAAGAAGTCAACATGACACGCGACATCGCGCTGTGGAAAGACCCCAACGGTTTGACCGATGACGAGCGCCGTTTGATCAAGCGTAACCTAGGCTTTTTTGTTACGGCTGACTCTTTAGCCGCCAACAATATTGTGTTGGGCACTTATCGCCACATTACAGCACCAGAGTGCCGTCAGTTCTTACTGCGCCAAGCTTTTGAAGAGGCCATCCATACCCACGCGTACCAGTACATTACTGAGTCCTTGGGTTTGGACGAAAGTGAGATCTTCAACGCTTATAACGAAGTGCAATCTATCAAAGACAAAGATCAGTTTTTGATTCCATTCATTTCGGTGATCTCTGACCCTAACTTCAAGACCGGCACGCACGAAGCTGACCAAACGCTGCTCAAGTCTTTGATCGTTTTTGCTTGTCTCATGGAAGGCTTGTTCTTCTATGTAGGCTTCACACAAATTTTGGCGCTAGGTCGTCAAAACAAAATGACCGGCGCTGCAGAGCAGTACCAGTACATTTTGCGTGATGAGTCTATGCACTGCAATTTTGGTATTGACTTGATCAACCAGCTCAAATTAGAAAATCCGCATTTGTGGACTTCTGAATTCAAAGCCGAGATCAATGCTTTGTTCATGAAAGCGGTTGAACTGGAGTACCGATATGCTGAAGACACCATGCCACGTGGCGTGTTGGGCTTAAATGCTTCTATGTTCAAAGGCTACTTGCGCTACATTGCCAACCGCCGCGCAACGCAAATTGGTTTAGAAGAACTGTTCCCTGGTGAAGAAAACCCCTTCCCATGGATGAGCGAGATGATTGACTTGAAGAAAGAGCGTAATTTCTTTGAAACGCGAGTGATTGAATACCAATCCGGCGGCGCTTTGTCTTGGGATTAATACACCACTAATGATAAGTCAGACACTATTCCAAACTTTCAACACTGCGCAGCATAAGCGCGGTTTGGAAGTTTGTTCCCCCATTCAGCGCGCTGGACAGTCTGTCCAACGCGCTGAATCGCTTTTGGCGTCCAACATGCCCGAAGTGCATTCCAAGTTGAAATCTCAACTAGATCTAGGAGAATGAAAATGGCAACTGCGAAAAAAGCACCGGCTAAAAAAGCCGCAGCAAAGAAACCAGCAGCGAAAAAAGCTGCAGTAAAGAAGGCTCCAGCGAAAAAAGCTGCAGCGAAAAAAGTAGCGGCTAAGAAGCCTGCAGCGAAAAAAGTTGCAGCTAAGAAGCCAGCAGCTAAGAAAGTAGCGAAAAAAGTTGCGGCCAAAAAGCCAGCAGCGAAAAAAGTAGCGAAAAAAGCGGCAGCTAAGAAGCCAGCAGCGAAAAAAGTAGCGGCTAAAAAGCCAGCGAAAAAAGCAGCAGCCAAGAAGGCTCCTGCTAAAAAAGCTGCTGCTAAAAAAAAAGTAGCCGCTAAGAAGCCAGCTGCTAAAAAGCCTGCTGCAAAGAAAGCTGCGAAGAAGCCCGCTGCGAAAGCCGCGAAAGCACCCGCTGCCCCTGCTCCTGCAGCTCAGACCACTCTGAACCCGCAGGCTGCATGGCCTTTCCCAACGGCCAGCAAGCCTTAAACAGCTAGTTTCAGCCCTCAAAAACTCAAAGATGCAAGTCTTTGGGTTTTTTTACGCCCAATTAATTTTTACGCCACGTTAAAAGTAGCCTTGCCAATGGCCCGGAAAAATCCACAACAACCCGGCTGTCATAGTCACATAGCGTAAAAACTTGCCAATCGCCATGTACATAACGCAGGGCCAAAACGGAAACTTTAGCCAACCGGCGACAGCACACAGCGGGTCACCAATGCCTGGTAACCAAGCTAACAGACAAGCTTTGGGGCCTAGTTTTTCAAGCCAAGATAGCGCTTTAAGGTGCATGGTACTGCCTTTGTACTGATCTAGGGCTTTATGCGCGCCAAAGCCTAGCCACCAGTCCAGTGCACCGCCTAAAGTGTTGCCTGCTGTGGCCACCAAGATGGCGGGCCAGAACAGTGCGGGGTTGATACTGACCAAACCAAACACTACAGGCTCTGAGCCTAGGGGAATAAGTGTGGCAGATAGGAAAGACACTATAAATACCGTACTCAGCCCAAGCTGGGGCAGAGCAAGCATTTGTAGCAATTGATTTATCCAATCTGGCATGCTGAAGGAGTATACTCGTGCCTCATTTTTAAGCAGTTTGCGAATAGGGTACGTCCCTAAATTTGCATTGAACATAAGCTATCTCTGAGTTGTTTTTGTGACGTCCACTATGTTGACCCCTGTTGTTATTGGTTCCATTACGGTGCCCAATAATGTGTTCGCAGCGCCTATGGCGGGCGTCACTGACAGGCCGTTTCGTCAGTTGTGTAAATCACTGGGCGCAGGCTACGCAGTAAGCGAAATGGTGACATCACGCAAAGACTTATGGCACAGCCTGAAAACATCACGCCGCGCCAACCACGATGGTGAGACCAGCCCGATAGCCGTGCAGATTGCGGGCACTGACGCGCACATGATGGCCGAGGCCACGCGGCACAATATTGGCCAGGGCGCACAAATAATCGACATCAATATGGGTTGTCCGGCTAAAAAAGTGTGCAATAAATGGGCCGGTTCTGCGCTGATGCAAGACGAGCCGCTGGCGCTAGAAATTATTGACGCTGTGGTGCAAGCCGCACAGCAGCACAACGTGCCGGTGACTTTGAAAATGCGCACGGGCTGGTGCCAGACACAAAAAAATGCACTGTCGATTGCACTAGCTGCGCAATCAGCCGGTATCCAAATGTTGATCATCCATGGCCGCACCCGAGAGCAGGGCTACAAAGGGCTGGCCGAATACGACACCATTGCTGCGGTGAAAGCTGCACTGCGCATTCCTGTAGTAGCCAATGGCGATATCACCAGCCCTGAAAAAGCGTTAGCCGTGTTGCAAGCCACTGGGGCTGACGCGGTGATGGTAGGGCGCGCTGCGCAAGGGCGGCCATGGATTTTTAGAGAGATAGCACATTACCTTGCCACGGGCGAACATTTAGCATCGCCCTTGGTAGCCGAAGTGCGCCGCTTGTTATTGGCGCACCTGCAAGAGCACTACACCCTGTACGGCGAAGTCATGGGTGTGCGCACTGCGCGTAAGCACATTGGCTGGTATGTGCGTGCGCTGCCCGGTGGCGAGAATTTTCGCCAAGCCATGAATTTGATAGAAGACACCACCACGCAAATGGCTGCAGTGGCGCGTTATTTTGATGCGCTAGCTGATACGATGGACCGGTTGCCAGTGTGGACAGATGCTGCTGCGGGCAACCCAGATATCGCGGCCCAAGAAGAAGTAGTTGAGTAAGAAGTATGAGTAAAAAGCATTTAGAAGATTGTGTACGCCAAAGCCTGCAGGCGTACTTTAAAGATTTAAAAGACACTGAGCCTGCAGGCTTATACGAGATGTTGGTCACCGTGGTGGAAAAACCCATGCTTGAGGAAGTGATGCAGCAGGCTAACCACAACCAGTCCAAAGCCGCCGAATGGCTGGGCCTGAACCGCAACACTTTGCGCAAAAAACTGGTTGAGCACAAGCTGCTTTGAGCCAGCTGCTGTTGTCAGCTTGCTGCTTTAACTATTTAAAAATAATACAAACTTGGGAACCGCCATGCGCGCATTAATTTCTGTATCTGATAAAACTGGCATCGTTGACTTGGCCAAAGACTTAGCGGCACTGGGCGTGTCGCTGGTGTCCACCGGTGGCACCGCCAAGCTTATGGCCGACGCGGGCCTGAAGGTCAGCGAAGTCGCTGAACTCACCGGCTTTCCTGAGATGCTAGACGGCCGGGTGAAAACATTGCACCCCCGCGTGCACGGTGGCCTGCTAGCGCGCCGCGATATGCCTGCACACATGCAAGCCTTAAAAGACCACCAAATCGAGACGATTGACCTGTTGATCGTTAACTTGTACCCTTTTGAATCTACAGTCGCCAAGCCTGGCTGCTCGCTGGAAGATGCGATTGAAAACATCGACATCGGAGGCCCGGCCATGGTGCGTAGCGCCGCTAAAAACTGGAAAGATGTGGCGGTGCTGACCGATGCAGCGCAATACGCCGGCGTGGTAGCAGAGATCAAGGCCAGCGGCACAGTGAGCGATAAAACCAAGTTTGCATTGTCCGTGGCCGCATTTAACCGCATCAGCAATTACGACGCAGCTATCAGTGACTATTTGTCTTCCTTGCAAGACGGCGAACTTGGCGTGGTTAAACGAAGCGAGTTTCCGGCGCAGTCCAATGGCCGCTTTGTCAAACTGCAAGACCTGCGCTATGGCGAGAACCCACACCAAAGCGCCGCGTTTTACCGCGACATGAATCCAGCACCCGGCTCATTGGTCACCGCTTTGCAACTGCAAGGCAAAGAGCTGAGCTACAACAACATAGCCGATGCCGATGCGGCGTGGGAATGTGTAAAGAGCTTTCACACGGACGCCAAAGGCGACCTATCCCAAGCGGCAGCCTGCGTTATCGTGAAACACGCCAACCCCTGCGGCGTGGCCGTGGCGGCCGATGCTCTGCAGGCCTACAACAAAGCATTTCAAACCGACCCTACCTCTGCGTTTGGCGGCATCATCGCGCTCAACTGCACGCTAGACGAAGCTGCAGCGCAGCAAATAGCCAAGCAGTTTGTCGAGGTGCTGATGGCCCCCAGCTTTACGCCCGGCGCGTTAGAAGTGTTTAAAAGCAAAGTCAACGTGCGCATTTTGCAAATCGCTTTGCCGCCTAAAACCAACCCAGGCACCTCCAGCGCGTGGGAGCAAGGCCGCAATGCGCACGACATCAAACGCGTGGGCTCAGGCCTGCTGATTCAAACCGCTGACAACCACGAGCTGGCCTTGGCTGACCTGAAAGTGGTGACTAACTTGCAACCTACAGCGCAGCAGCTGCAAGACTTGTTGTTCGCTTGGAAAGTCGCTAAATACGTGAAAAGCAATGCCATTGTGTTTTGCAAAGACGGCATGACCATGGGCGTGGGAGCAGGCCAGATGAGCCGCTTAGACTCGGCCCGTATTGCCAGCATCAAGGCAGGCCACGCCCAGTTGAGCTTGCAAGGCACCGTGGTGGCCAGCGATGCATTCTTTCCGTTTCGCGATGGGCTGGATGTGGTGGTAGACGCAGGTGCCAGCTGCGTCATTCAGCCCGGTGGCAGCATGCGCGACCAAGAGGTCATCGACGCTGCCAACGAGCGCGACGTGGCCATGGTGTTCAGCGGTGTGCGGCATTTCAGACATTGATGCAAGTGCTGAATACTGATGCAGGCAACAAGGCATGCAACAACGCAGGCACCACTATATTGAATTGCCGTCCCCACTGCGCCGCCTGCTGCACAGCCCCGTCGATTAGCTCGCCCATACCCGGAATGCCACAAGGCAAACCAGCGGGCACGCCGTGCGTGCAGCTGGATGCAAACTTAGGCTGCAAAATTTTCGGCCACGCTAACAGACCTGCCGTGTGTACATCCCTACTGCCGTTGCCAGAGATGTGCGGCAGCACGCGTGAACAGGCTATGTTTTACTTAGACCGCTTGGAGCAGGCCACTTTGCCGCGCTAAGCATCGTTTTGATGCAAAAAGTCAGTCAAATAGCCTTGTAGTCCAAGTAATCATTGACTATATAGCTATGTAATCGATAGCGTCTACAAACTGGCAAACACCTCTTTAGCCGCCACTACTGTGCGCTCAATGTCTTGCGCGGTATGCGCGGCGCTGACAAAACCTGCCTCGTACAGAGCAGGTGCAAAGTACACGCCACGGTCCAGCATGCCGTGGTAGAACTTGTTGAACATGGGGCTGTTGCTGCGCATGACCTGTGCGTAGTTTTGCGCAAGCTCAGGCAATAGCAAAAAGCCAAACATGCCGCCCTCGCAGTCTGCGCTCCAGGGCAGGCCTGCGGCGTGGGCGGCGCTGCGCAGGCCGTCGGTCAGTTGCAGCGTGCGGGCCGACAATGCCTCGTAAAAACCGGGTTTTTGAATTTCTTTGAGCGTGGCCAAGCCGCAAGCTGTGGCTATCGGGTTGCCGCTTAGGGTACCTGCTTGGTACACCGCGCCTTGGGGGGCCAGCTGCTCCATGACTTGGCGAGATGCGCCGAAGGCGGCTAACGGCATGCCGCCGCCAATCACTTTGCCCAGCACCGTCATGTCGGGCACGATGCCTAATACTTTTTGTGCACCACCCAGGCCTACACGAAAGCCCGTCATCACCTCGTCATACGCCAGCAGCGCGCCGTGCTCGGTGCACAGCTCGCGGCAGCGCTGGGCAAAGGCTTGGCTTGAGCGGATGAAGTTCATGTTGCCTGCAATGGCTTCTACCATCAGGCAGGCGATGTCTTTGCCGTGCAGTGCAAAGCATTCTTCTAGTTGGGCAATGTTGTTGAACTCTAAAACCAGAGTGTGTTGCACGGCCTCAGGCGGCACACCGCCGCTGCTGGGGTTGCCAAAGGTGGCCAGGCCCGAGCCTGCTTTGACCAGCAGCGCATCAGAGTGGCCGTGGTAGCAGCCTTCAAACTTGATAATTTTTTTGCGGTCTGTGGCACCGCGCGCCAGGCGAATAGCGCTCATGCCCGCTTCGGTGCCCGAGCTGACTAAGCGCACCATTTCCATCGACGGCATGATTTTTAAAATTTCTTCGGCCAGCTCTACCTCGCGCTCGGTGGGCGCGCCATACGAGAAGCCTTCTAGCACCGCCTTTTGCACTGCCTCGACCACTGCAGGGTGGCCGTGGCCCAAAATCATGGGGCCCCATGAGCCGATGAAGTCAATGTATTGCTGCCCGTTAGCGTCCCAAAAGTAAGCGCCTTGCGCGCGCTGCACAAAGCGCGGCGTGCCGCCCACAGCTTTAAAGGCGCGAACAGGGGAATTAACGCCACCGGGAATAACGGCTTGGGCGCGGGTGAAGAGGGCTTGGTTACGGTCCATACAGAGATACTTTTGTTTTTAAAATCAGGATGTGTGGCTAAAAACAGTCAAATTTGAGGAATTAAACCTGTTTTGGCTAATTTCTATTTAGCTGAGCAATAGGTCAGTGTTTGGTGTCTGAAGTGGGCATGTCTAGGGTGATCTGCGCTTGGGTGGCCTCATCACTAAGGGGAATGTCTTGCTCATCTGGTTGAGCCCAAAACAGCCTGTCGGGCACCACATGGCCCATGCCAGGGCGAAATCCAGCGTCTAAGCTGCGGTCTAAAAATACCAAGGCCTCTTGGGTGGCGGCTACTAAGTCGTCTCCGCTGGCCAGCAGGGCCGTCAATGCAGCGGATAAGGTATCTCCAGCGCCGACAAAGCTGGCTTCAAAACGCTCAAACTTCTCGCCACCCAGCACGGTCTCGGGGGTGGCCAGCACGTTGTCAATAAACTGGTCGGGCAGGGCGATGCCGGTGACTAGGGTGTAGGGCACGCCATGCTCGGCTGCGGCTTTGGCAATGTCACGTGCGCTGGGGCTGCGCTCGCTACTCCAGTCTGGCAGCAGCCAGCGCCACAGCGTAGTGTGGTTGCCAACCAACACTGTGATCTGCGGTAACAATAATTCGGTGAAGGCATCTAAGTAGTTATCGGTCTCGCTGTCGGACCACCAAGCTAGGCTGGGCATGTAAGCAATTACAGGAATTTCTTCATAGTCCGCCGTGATGGCGGCCACCACGCTGACGACCTCAGGCGAGCCTAAAAAACCTACTTTGATGGTTTGCACCGGCATGTCTTCCAACACGGCGCGGGCTTGCGCCTCAACAGCCTCTTCTGGCAACGAAAAAAAGTCTTGGATCTCAGCCGTGTCCCGTGCATATACGCCTGTCAGCACCGGCATGGGGTGTGCCCCCACGCAAGCTATGGCCAGCATGTCAGCGGCCGATCCTGCAGCGCCACAGGGGTCATTGGCGTTAAAACACAGCACACAGGCTACGCCTTCATCACTGTCAGCTGCAGATTGTGCAGTCTCGTCTGCGCTAGGGTAGGAGAAGCTGGGATTTGCCATGAGGGGGCCTAGAGGCCAGAAAGTATAAAAATACACGTATTGCGTAGATACAATCAGACCATTCTATCTAATGACTATGAGCGGTGAAATACGGTGAACGATAACAATACAACTTGGATGTGTTTGATCTGTGGCTGGATTTATGACGAAAGCA
>JAYTPK010000151.1:0-1916 GCA_043747295.1 Polaromonas sp.
AGCAAAGAGCCGGATGCCAGCACCACAGCGCCTACCAAACCCAGCACCATCAGCGAGAAATATTCCCAAGGGCCAAACAAAAAAGCCAGCTCGGTCAAAGGCGGCGCAAATGCTGCCAAGATCAAAGTGCCTACCGAACCTGCAAAAAATGACCCGATACCCGCAGCCGCCAGCGCTGGCCCGGCTCTGCCTTGTCTGGCCATTTGGTAGCCGTCGATACACGTAACGACTGAGGACGATTCACCAGGCAGGTTGACCAAAATAGCTGTGGTAGAGCCGCCATACTGCGCGCCGTAGTAAATGCCGGCCAGCATGATCAGCGCTGCAATAGGGGGCAGCGCATAAGTAGCTGGCAGCAGCATGGCAATAGTAGCTACGGGGCCAATGCCGGGCAGCACACCAATCAAGGTGCCCAAAATGCAGCCTATGAAAGCGTACATCAGGTTTTGCGCTGTGAAAGCTACGCTAAAACCGAGTGAGAGGTTATTGATCAGATCCATGTGCGCCGCTCCTTAAGCGAAAAAGGCAGGCCACACGGGAAACTGCAGCTTGAGTAAAAGAATAAACGCAACATAGCTGAGCGACGCCAGGCCCGTTGCCAATATAAAAACTTCTTTGATATTGAACCGTTCACTGGCCAGACTGGCTACAAACGTCAGCGCATAGATACCCACAATCAAGCCCATGGCAGGCAGTTTGACCGATGGCAAGCCACCTAGAAAGATGCCAAAAATCAAATTGGCACCTAAGATGCAGGCCATCGGCTTCCATGCCCAGCGGCCTACTTTCTCGCCGTCCAATGTGGCTACGGTGAGCGATTTGAACGTAATCACACCGCCCAGCAACGCCAATATAACGCCCAGCATGCGCGGAAAGTACCCCGGCCCCATGCGTGCGCCGTCGCCCATGCCGTAGCTGTAAGCGCCCACGGTAAACGCCATGCCCACCACCATAAACATCAGCCCCGAGAAGAAGTCTTTTTGACTTTTAATATTCACAAGTTGCTCCATCAAAAACATTGATGAGGGCATTGTGGCCCGGCACAACAGTGCTTCGGCTGTGGAATACACCTATGAAATTAGTAAAAACCCTAGTGACCACCTAGTGACCACCGAGTGGCCAACCTAGTAGCTATAACGCCGTGGCTACCCGCATCGTTACGCCATCGGCGGTGTCGCGGTCAGCACTTCTTCCAGCGTGGTAATGCCCTCTGCCACGCGCAGCACACCGGCCAGACGCAGAGGCCGCATACCATCGGCCACGGCTTGGCGGCGTATGGCGTCGATGCTGGGTTCTTTGTTCACCTGGGCCTTGAACAGCTCGCTGGTGGTGAGCAGTTCATAAATACCCATGCGTCCCATAAAGCCTGTCATGCGGCAGTCTACGCAGCCTACAGGTTTGTACGGGTGGTAGCCGCCGTTGATTTTCCACGGCTTGATGATTTCGTTCAGCGCCTCGCGGTCGGCGCCAGGGTCGGGTTGTTTGCATTGCTTGCACAGCGTGCGCACCAGGCGCTGCGCCAGCACACCCAGCACAGTGGCATTCAGCAGGTACGGCGGTATGCCCAGCTCCATCATTCGGGTGATGGCGCTGGGTGCATCGTTGGTGTGCAAGGTGCTAAAGACCAAGTGGCCGGTCAGCGCGGCTTGCACGGCCATGTCAGCCGTGGCCAGGTCGCGGATTTCACCCACCATGATCACGTCGGGGTCTTGCCGCATGAGTGCGCGCAGGCCTTCGGTAAAACCAAAGTCCAGCTGCGGCTGCGCTTGGGTTTGGTTAAACGCAGGCTCAATCATCTCGATCGGGTCTTCGATGGTGCTGACGTTGACCTCTTCGGTGGCCACGCGTTTGAGCGTGGAGTACAGCGTGGTGGTTTTGCCCGAACCCGTAGGCCCGGTCACCAACACAATGCCGTA
>JAYTPK010000152.1:0-1985 GCA_043747295.1 Polaromonas sp.
GTGGCCCTGTCGCTAGGGGTGGTGGTCGGCATATTGGCAGTTACTATGGTGCTCAGTGTGCGCAATACGGCTGAGACCAAGACGTCCTCGGCTGGCAAATAAACTGCCCAGCAACGCTGAAATGGGCAGCCCATGCGTGTGACTTTGCCACCGGGGTATCATGCAACTCCATGTCTGACCAGTCTTGCATCCCCACACCGCCCGCAACGGGGCGCAGTGTGGGTATTTTTATCACCGACATGGAGGCCGCTATCAATTATTGGCGTGCCCGCTCGCCATCGCCAGACGGCGTGACCCTGGCGCCCGAACTGCGCGCCTTGGCCCAGGTGTACGCGCTGATGGTGTACCACCACCAAACGACAGCTGACGAGCGCACCATGCCGCGCGCTGCCTATGCCGCATGGCTAACCTGGTACGAGACTACCCCTGACACGCCGTGTATTGCCATTTGCTCTACCAGCCAAGGGGATGATTTTTGCAAAGGCTGTGGCCGCACTTTTGCCGAGGTGCAGCACTGGCCCGAATTCTCGCCCGAGGCCAAACGCAGTACGTGGCAGCGCATCACCGCACAAGGCACCGCGTGGCGATTTAACCGCTACGCGGAACGCGCACGCGAGGGGCGCACGACCCACATAGCGCAGTAAGAATAAGTTAAGTAAAAAGTTGATTCAGGTGCTGTGTTGGCACCTAAAAGCTAACTAATTGTCTCTAATGTGAATAATCTCACACAAGATTCGATCTAAAGTGAGTTAGGTGGCTTTCATTGGGTTGGCCCCGGCATACTTGCTCTATACCGATAACAACAACACTGTGCACAAGACGCTGACGCGCAGGCAAAAAATTTATGGTGTTATGACCAAGGCCGCACAGTTGATTCATAAGACGGTTTTTCTAAGCGTCAACAATCCATTGAACCAGATGGCTGACTCCCAAGCTTGGGTACGGCAGTTATGTGCGCGTGCGGGCGCTAGCAGCGTGACGGGCATGGCGCTGGCAGCGCATGACCGCTGGCTATGCATGCTGGAGGGCGAGCTGGCGCAAGTGGTTGCTTTGGAAGCGGCCATCAAACGCCGCGAACGGCCCAAGCACTGGGTGGTGTTGATGACCAATCCGCGGGCACGCGAGCGCATGTTTCCGCAGCACCGCGTGGGCTGGAGTAATGACGCTACACCGCTGGAGATGGTGGCGTTTTTAAGTGATCTGCGCCGCCACAGCTCACGCTCTCAGGTATGGCATATCAGCGTAGAAGACGCTGCACCCCTGTGTGAGTCTGACGCTAACTGATCGACATCGGCCAGGAGCCTTAAGCCGCCCAGACTTCTAGGGCCTGCGCCAAGTTATCGCTTTTATGATTCAACCCAGCAGCGCAGTCAATCCGTGCTGACATCACCATCGATATACAGCCACTGTGCAGCTTGCGACCTGGTTGCCGGAGCTAATATAAAGCGGCTGACTTCGCGTAGCTGATGGGCCTTGCCGTCCGCTTTGTATCGCGCCACAAACTCAACAATGCCCGCTTGGTCAGTCTGCGTTGCATGCAACACCTGCAAACCCAGCCACTGGGTGGGCGCCAACTCTAAGTCATCGGGTACGGTGCTGACATGCCAGGTGGCCAACAAGTATTGCAGCATGGCTTGGCCATCGGGGTTGTTCGGGTGTGCCAAGGCATATGCGCTGTAGCGCGAGCGCATGAGTTGCTCAGGCGTGGCAGCCCGCACGCCATGGGCCCAACCAGCATGCCAGGGCAGGCAACATTGGTTGTATGCCAGCGGCGCGTGGTCTTGTGCACGGCAGGGGCAGTTCTTATCTACTATTAATTTCATAGCTGCTTGAGCAGGTTTTACTTGGGTTAACGGCCTAAAAGGGTTCTAAAAATGCGTTAAAAACTAGTTGGAAAGGCTTTGTGCGGCATCAGGCGCGGTTTTTTGAAACCGCAGTGTGAACCGCACCCCGGGCGGATGCGCCCGCGGGTTTGTGTCTTCCAT
>JAYTPK010000153.1:0-2594 GCA_043747295.1 Polaromonas sp.
ATCGACTCAGCGGTTGATTTTTCTGCCGCATTTTTAGCAAAGCCCGAAAGCATCACAGTGCCCTTGAGTGTTTCCACGCTGATGCTGGAGGCGTCAACAGCTTTGTTTTCTACAAACCGGGCTTTGACTGACGTGGTGATCGCAGCGTCATCTACGTAGGCGCCCACGGTTTCCTGGCCGCGTGTTACAGCGCAACCGGTAGTGGCCAGCAGTGCCAGCACGGTGAATGTGGTGGCTAGAATGGATTTAGTTTTGGTCATGGTATTTCCTTTGAGTAGGTTTAGTTTGCAGTAGCATTGGCTGACGATAAGCCCCGTCGCCGCTGGGCACTAGGCAAGGCCTAAATAAATGTCACGCAGTCAGCCAGTCTTTCAGCTCGTCAGCGTGCTCTTGTTCGGTACTCAGAATGTCTTCTATCAAACGCTTGGTGGTCGGGTCTTTGTCGCCAATCAACGCAATCATTTGGGTATACGACTCTATGGCCACGCGTTCGGCTATCAAGTTGGCTTTGATCATGGTGTTCAAGTCAAGCGCATCGTTGTAGTCAGCATGGCTGCGTTTGGCCAGCGAGTCTGGCGAAAAATCAGGCTCTCCGCCCAGCTGCACAATGCGCTGTGCTATGCGGTCAGCGTGTTCTGATTCCTCATGGGCATGTACCAAAAACTCATCTGCAATCTTAGGCGACGATAAACCCGCCGCTGTGTAATGGTGGCGCTTGTAACGCAGCACGCACACCAGCTCCGTGGCCAAGCTGTCATTTAAAAGTTTGACAATATCGTCACGCCACGGGCCGTAGCTGGGAGTTACAGCCCCTTGGTCAATACTGCGTTTGGCTTCTTCAATAGCGGCCATATTAAGCAGCATGGGCACATGCGTATCAGCTAGGCTTGTTTTGATTGCAGTTTGAATAGCCATATGTCTGTTTCACTGTTTATCGCCAACGTGCTCGGGGTGCATCCATCTGCGAGGGGTTAAAAATCTAAGTGTGTTGAATGTAAAATTTACGGCATAACTTCACTATCGGCAATCGCCTTGCGCCTATGTAAGACAACGCCGTATAAGCGTATCAACCAACCGCAATCGCGTTATGCTTTGCCAACTTTGAAAGCACACACATGACTAAATACCTTGCTGCTTACGCATCTACTGCATTGGTAATGCTGCTGCTGGACGTGCTGTGGATAGGTTTTATAGCCAAGCCGCTGTACCAGCAAGGCATTGGGCATTTGATGGCAGACAAGCCAAACTTGGTTATTGCGGCTTTGTTCTACGTGGTGTATGCGGCAGGGCTAATGTGGTTTGTGGTGGAGCCGTATGCCAACGCAGCCGGTGTAGGCAAGGTATTGCTGAACGCCGCATTGCTGGGATTTTTTGCCTATGCAACATACGACCTTACCAACTGGGCTACGCTGAAAGATTGGTCCCCAACGGTAGCTATCGCAGACATGCTATGGGGCAGTCTAGCCAGCGCTGCTGCAGCTGCAACAGGATACTATGTACTGCGTGCAATGCAGGGGCAATAAGAAATTATTGCGCAAGCGTTTTGCGTTGCATCGCTAAATCAGTGCTAAGTCAGTGCTTTGTGGGGCCAGCGCTTTTTTTGGCACTCGCTGTCATTTGCGCCACCAGTGCAGAAGCTATCTGCGGCATAACACCTGCAAATAGAATGGGCTTAAGCACCAAGCGCCATGGTCGAATCCAAGTCAATAAACCACCCACTAAAAATGCGCCTGCCACCAGGGTCAATGGACTGCGCTGCGCTATAGGTTCCATAACGGTATTAGCCGTCTTGGCTAGATGCGTCCCCACTAGATGCAATGGGTGGCGCGACCACCAAAACTTGACTGCCTCTAGACCCAGTGCTACCGCTGGTATGGAGGTAAGACCTGCGCGTGATGCAGATGAGCCATCTAATGCTTGATGTGGCGGCACCGCGGTAGATTTGTTGCTGGTAGATTTGGGTGCAAGAGCAATCTGCAACAGCGCGCGCGAACACTCCAAACGCTGGGCTGCAGAGCTCACGCCAGATACGATGGCGGTCAGACGACCGCCATCTTGAATTTGCGATGATGCTGATGCTGGTGCAGTGTGAGCGGAAGAAGCAGGTGGTGTTACAGGCGGGGTGTAAGGTGTTCTGGTGCTGGTGCTGGCGTCTGGTGTCATGGTGCAACCTTGGTGTCGCGCAGCATAGCCAAATCTGACTTTAACTGGCTGCGAAGATCGGTAAACGCGCCTTGGCGCGCATTTGTTTTAGCTGCCAGACCGCATACCAGTGCCAAAACCAATGGCGTGATGGGTACTATCCACAGCAGCCACGGGGCATGAATTTGCGCAGAAGGCGCTGCTGCCCATATAAGCAGTGCAACGCCTGCAAAGGTTGCGCCCAAAGTAGCCAGCAGCAGTGCCAGCACACTGAACAAGGCAATGCGCTTGTAGGTGCTGGACACGTCTGCAATTTCTTCGACAACCAATTCTGAATAAGCCTCAGCATGGTCCACCAATAATTGTGGCTGCGTAGTGATGAGGCGAAAGAGGCTTTGAAGTGTCATGGGGTTGGCCTTTGAAGAGCAAGCCGAAGAGGCAATGGGAGCGAT
>JAYTPK010000154.1:0-1787 GCA_043747295.1 Polaromonas sp.
CATCAGTGCAAACACAATGGCGCCAATGGTCAGCCAGTTGGTACGGCCAGGCGGGGCTTCTTCTTGCAGTGTGGGGTTGAACTTGGCGTTCCATTTCTCGGGCGCTGCCAGGCCGTAGACAATGGCAGTCAGCGCGCAGCCGGCGATGGTAAAGCCCAGCAGCGGAATCAGCAGCCAGCTCCAGGCATCGTCTTGGCCAAACTGCTGCACGCGCGCCATGCCATACAAGCCCAGCGCAGTCGGAATAGGCAGTAACCAGCCTAGCGCATCGCGCAGGCCGTACAGGTAAAAGCGGTGCAAGCCGACAGGGCCGCCCACAAAGGCCAGCCACGCAGCGATAGTTTTATTTTTTGTCATGCGCCCGATGATACGTGGCCGCGCAGGGTGCTGGCGGCACTAGGTTTATTCGGCGGGTGTGGTGTCGCCTAGCCCCAAGGTTTTTTCCATCAAAACAATGTCGCGCCATTGGCCAAACTTCCAGCCGCACGATTTGACAACGCCTATTTGTGTAAAGCCGCAGGCTGCGTGCACGCCAATCGAGCCTAGGTTGGCCGAATCGCCAATCACCGCCATCGACTTGCGGATACCGCCACGCTCTAGCTGGGCCAGTAGCTCAGTTAGCAGCAGCTTGCCCAAGCCTTTGCCGCCAGAGCCTTGGGCCATGTAGATGGAATCTTCTACGCTAAAGCGGTAGGCCGGACGGGGTTTGAACCAGTTGGCGTACGCAAAGCCTTGTATTTGGCGGTCCACTTGCATCACCAAATAGGGCAGCTTTTTGCCCAGCACGTCGGCGCGGCGGGCGGTCATGTCGGCCACGGTGGGGGGGTCGGTTTCAAACGTGCCCGTGCCATGCAGCACATGGTGGCCATAAATAGCGGTGATGTCGGGGAGGTCAGCGTCCGTGCTGGGGCGTATCAGAGTCATAAATTGTGTAAATGCGCGAGTGGTGGTTGATCAAGGCTATAATAGTAGGCTTTGCAGCGTGTCGCTGGCCGGGTGGCTATGTCGCGTGTCTCAAACGCAGCAAAATAATTTACCCCACCCGAAGGAACATATTATGGTCGTCATCCGACTCTCCCGCGGCGGCGCAAAAGCCCGTCCGTTTTATAACATTGTGGTCGCTGACAAGCGCACACGCCGCGACGGTAATTTTATCGAGCGCTTGGGCTTTTATAACCCTATCGCCATCGAAGGCGAAGAGGGCTTGCGCATTGCACAAGACCGCTTGACCTACTGGAAAAGCGTCGGCGCGCAAGCATCGCCCACAGTTGAGCGTTTGATTGTCCAATTGGCTGCCAAGACCAAAACTGCACCAGTTGCTGCCTAACAGCTGCAGCATGCCCGTAGCTTCAGTGCCCAAGCTCCCAGCATTCACGGCCTAGTATTCTTCAAATGCTTGGCTGCCTGGAACCTGCAGATTTACCTGCAGACGCCATCGAAGTAGGGCGCATAGCGGATGCCTGGGGCATTAAAGGCTTTTTCAAAGTCATTCCCTACAGCGCCTCACCTGAGGCGCTTTTTTCTTCCAAGCGCTGGTATGTGCTGCCGCCTGAACCACGCCCTGGCGTGGTGCTCAAGAGCAAAGACACGCTGTTCAAAGGCTGCCAGCTTTTAAAAATTCGCACTGCCAAAGAGCATTCCGACACCATCGTGGTGCAAGCCGACGGCGTGGACGACCGCACCACTGCCGAGCTGCTGCGCGGTGTGCGTATTTTTGTGGCGCGCTCGTCTTTTCCTACTGCAGCCAAAGATGAGTTTTATTGGGTTGATTTGCTAGGCCTTGCAGT
>JAYTPK010000155.1:0-1500 GCA_043747295.1 Polaromonas sp.
CAACAACCGCAGCTTGTCTGGTGCGGGTATCGGGCTACAGGGCAGCGTGGGCCGTGTGCAGCTGAAGGCGTCTGTGGCTTGGCGCACGGATGGTGGCACGGTGGTGTCGATACCCGCATCGGCCGCGCAAATGCCGACGGTTTGGGTGCAGGGGGTGGTGGGGTTTTAGCCTATAATTACCTTCATACAATCCCTTCGCGGTGTCATTCAGTTGGCTCAGGCTTAGGGCGAAAAGGCTACCGAAAGGTGGCCTTTTCACTTAGGGGATCAGCATCTTGGCCAAAACCAACATCTACATTGACGGCTACAACCTGTACTACTCGCGCCTCAAGGGCACGGCGTTTAAATGGTTGGATCTGGTCGCGCTGTTTCGTGACCAGATTGTGATGCAGCAAGACCCTGGTGCGCAGGTGCACAGCATCAAGTTTTTCACCGCCCCGGTAAAGGCAACCTATGCGCGGCACGGCCAGGCATCGGAGCATGCGCAAACGCAATACCATCGCGCGCCTTGTTGGCCAAACACCCTGATTTGATCGAGATCGTCAAAGGTTTTCACATCTTCCAGCCCACGGCGTTGCCAGCGTATGAAGAGGGCGTAACGCCCAGCAAGAGCAATGTTGCAAAAGTCTGGATGATTGAAGAAAAGCAGACCGATGTGAACATCGCTTTGCAGGCCTACCGTGACGTAGCCCGAGGCGTGTGTGACCAAGTGGTGATTTGCTCTAACGACACAGCGACCTGGAGCCAGCGCTGCGCTTGATACGCGAGGATGTGCCAAGCGCCACCATTGGTTTGATCATGCCTCTGCGCGCGCAAGCACAAGGTGACGGGAAAGTACCCAATAAACGGCTCACCCCGCTAGCGCACTGGGTGCGCCATCATATTTTGGACGACGAACTGATGTGCTCACAGTTGCCGCACCATGTGCCGACCAAAAAGAAGCCTGCCAGCAAGCCGCCGCATTGGTAAATGCTGTCGTAACTTCACAATAAAGCCCCCTTTGTTGCCGCTGCGTCTAACAACCGCAGTCTGTCTGGCGCAGGTGTCTCCAGCGAGCGCTTGTTGCATTTCATCACTTTGCTGAACCGCGATGTAGAGATACTGATTCGCCCCTGTACGGGTGCTTCCTCTACAGGCTACGCTGCTGGGGCGGTGATGGTGTGGGCTGCTGCAGAGCACGGGCAGGAGGCAGGGGTTAGGGGGGCAGTGCATTCGCTGAGCATTCAGGCCCATCGATCAAGTTGAAGTAGGTGAGTTTTCAGTCCTGGCTAAAACCAGACCCGTGATGTGCGCAGCACCGGCTTCGCGCAGCGTATGGGCTGCGGCAAAAAGTGATGCCCCACTGGTCATCACATCATCCAATAGCACCACCCGCTTGCCACGCAGTTCAGCCGCGCGCAGGGGATCAACCGCAAAAGCGGCGATGACGTTTTGCAAGCGCTCCTCGCGTTTGAGCGAGCTTTGCGGTGCCGTGTGGCGGATGCGCAGCAGCAGGTCGGC
>JAYTPK010000156.1:0-16577 GCA_043747295.1 Polaromonas sp.
GTTCATATTGAGTAATGGCAAAGTAAATAACAAAGGGGCCTTGAGACCCCTCTTTTTATTGCTTATTAGCTTAAGGATGCGGCATGCGAAATATTCTGGAACGCTTAGAAAAACAATTAAAGCAGCAATTTCCCGACATACTTGAAAACATTAATCCTGCTGCAGCACCTACGCAGCTCGAGGATTTTGAAGCTGCGATTAAACAAAGGTTGCCTGATGATGTGAGGGCGCTTTATTCTTGGCGAAATGGTAGTATTTCTCCAGAAATTAATATGGACGAATATATTACTAAAAGATTTCTTTTGATTAACCAGACACGTTGGTGTTCTCTTTCAGAAGCTCTTAATCAGTGGCACCTCCAAAATGAAGTTGGTTTTGTTGATTCAGAGTATTTTTTTACTGTCGAGGAAGACCCTGTGTCGTGGCATTCTGAAAAAATTAGACCGTGGACAGCACCCCCGCCGACTTGGTTGCCAGTTGGCAGACGCTGGTGGAATTCATGGCTATATGTTGATTTACTGCCTGGTCCACAAGGGTGTGTAGGTCAACTAGTTCAACACACCACGGCGATGGGACAAGAAGTTATTGCACCAAGTATTTCTGCTTATTTTTCAGACTTTCTCGATGCGCTTGAAAATAAAAAACTCAACTACGATCTAATTAATCATCGCTGGTATGTTGTGGCGACTGCTCAAGACTACAAATGTGCATGACAGTACGGGGCAGTGTCTCACTTCGTAGTAAAAACCAAGAAAAGTGCTTATAGTCCAAGTATTTACTGCTCAAGAAGCTATAAAATCAATAGCATACTTCAGCACGCAGAAGTTAAATGCCTAGGTAACGCGTCAGCACATCAGGCTGTGCCTGCAGCTGTGCTGATGTGCCGGTAAACACCACTTGGCCTTTGACCAATATCACGTTGAGGTCGGTGATTTGTGTGACGTGTTTATGGGTTTTGTCCACAATCACGCTGCTAATGCCGCTTTGTTTGATAGTTTCGCAAATACGCCAAATCTCTTTGGCAATCAATGGGGCCAGGCCCTCGGTGGCTTCGTCCAATATCAAGACATCCGGGTTGGTCATCAGCGCGCGGCCAATGGTCAGCATTTGCTGCTCTCCACCCGACAATTGCTGCCCACCGTGGCCCAGGCGCTCTTGTAGGCGCGGGAAGGTGTCTAACACCCGCTCATAAGTCCAGTCGCGCTGTCCGCGGGTGCCGCTGCGTGCGGCCATGATCAAATTTTCTTTGACGTTTAAGTTGCCAAAAATACCGCGCCCCTCAGGTACGTAGGCAATACCTAGGTTAGCCACTTCATAGGCGCTGCGGCCCGTCATGTCTTTGCCAGCAATGTGTACGCTGCCACGTGTTGGTTTCACCAAGCCCATGACGGATTTGAGCAGGGTAGATTTACCCATACCGTTGCGGCCCATCAAGCCAATGGTTTCACCCGCGCCCACAGTGAAGTCAACGCCGCGCAAAATATGGCTAGCACCGTAGTAGCTGTGCAAACCCTGCACTTGGACCAATGGAGTTGTCAAGCTCAATGCTCCTCGCCCAAATAGGCGGCTTGCACGGCGGCGTTGGCGCGCACTGCAGCCGGTGCGCCACTGGCAATCATTTGGCCGTTCAACATCACGGTTAGCTCGTCTGCCAGTGCAAACACCGCGTCCATGTCATGCTCCACCAGCAGGATGGCGTGGTCTTTTTTGAGGGTTTGCAGTAGCGCAATCATTTTCTCAGCCTCCGCCGTGCCCATGCCAGCCAGCGGCTCGTCTAGCAGCAGCACTTGCGGCTGGGTGGCCAGGGCCATGGCAATTTCTAGCTGGCGCTGCTCGCCGTGCGACATGGCGGCGGCCATACTGTGCCTACGATCTTTCAGTCCTGCTTGCTCAATCGCTTTGTTAGCCGTGGCGTTGGTGGTTTGAAAATCGCTAGCGATAGACAGCCAGCGCAGTGCGTGTTGCGCACGCGACTGGGCAGCCAAGTGCACGTTGTCCCACACGCTCAGCGGCAGGAAAATATTGGTTTTTTGATAACTACGGCCCAGGCCCGTGCGCGATATTTTTTCAGGTGTGGCCCCCGTCACATCGTGGCCCATCAAATGCACGCTGCCTGAGGTGGGCGGCAAGTCGCCCGACAGCAAATTGGTCAGCGTAGATTTGCCTGCACCGTTGGGGCCGATCACCGCGTGGATGGTGTTGCGGGGCAGCGTGATGGAAATGTCGTTGACCGCTGCCAAACCGCCAAAGCGCTTGGTGAGGTTTTTGGCAACCAGCAAGGCTTCAGTCATGGCTAGCTCCCAAGCCATCATCAGATGATGATATTTTGCTCTGCAGGCTTTCTACGCCGGACTTAGATTTGCTAATGTCTGTGGATGTGTCTTTCTCTAAGGGTTTGGTAGGATTTTTCTCTGTAAATCTCTCTACTAAACCCAGCAAACCACGCGGTGCAAAAATCACCACGGCCACTATAAATCCACCCATCAGCAGTTGCCAATGCTTGGTGATGTCTTTAAACCAATGCAAAAACATCTCAAATGCAAACGCGCCCACAATGGCCCCTGCAAAATTGCCCATACCACCCAAAATCAGCATCATGATGACGTGGGCGCTGTTATGAAAACCCATGAGCTCAGGGTTGATGTAGCCAGTTTGCACGCCCCACAAATAGCCCGCCACACCTGCTAGCGCGCCCGACAGCGTAAACGCTGCCAGCTTGTAGAAAAAGGTGTTGTAGCCCATGGCGCGCATGCGGTGCTCGTTAATGCGGATGCCGCTCAGCGTGCGGCCAAACGGGCTGAACAACACGCGGCGCAAGAAAAAATACACCAGCAGCATCAGCACCAAAACCACAAAGTACTGGCTGCGTTTATTGTCTAAATTAAGCACATCAAAGCTGCCGAGCATTACCGTGGGCTTCAGGTTGATGTACAGCCCGTCAGAGCCGCCCAAGGCTTTGTTGTCAAAAAATAAGAAAAACACCATTTGCGCAAATGCCATGGTGACCATGATGAAGTAAATGCCGTGCGTACGCACCACAAAAAAACCAATAAAAGCTGCAGCCACCGCAGAGGCACCCACGGCCAGTGGCAGAGTCCACCAAATGCTGGCACCACTGTCGGCAGGCGATACAAATGCCAACACATAACCCGCCAAGCCAAAGTAGGCCGCATGACCGAGTGACACTAGCCCCGTTACGCCCTGCAGCACATCCAGGCTCATGGCAAAAATCGCCATGATCATCATGCGCGTGACCATGCCCAAGTAAAAATCGCTGCCGACAAAAGGAAATACTGCCAAGGCGATAGCACCCAAGCCAAGGGTGAACTGTAGGCTGCGCGGCAGGCGTTCTAAATTGGTGTGTGCAGTGCTCATGCTGTTTGGCTTGCGGTCATCATTGTTTAAACAAGCCTTCAGGCTTGAACAGCAGCACCAGCGCCATCAGCACATACACCAGCATGCTTGCCACTTGCGGAAACAGCACTTTGCCAAAGGTGTCTACCAAGCCCACCAGCAGCGCGGCGATCAACGCACCGCGCACCGAGCCAATGCCGCCAATCACCACCACCACAAAGCACATGATCAGCACGCTGCTGCCCATGTTGGGGTACACCGACGCAATGGGCGATGCGATCATGCCTGCAATCGCAGCCAGGGCTACGCCCAATGCAAATACGATCATCTGGATCAACTTCACGTTCACGCCCAGAGCCTGCGCCATCTCGCTGTTAAAAGCACCTGCACGAATCTTCATGCCCAGCTTGGTTTTAGAAATCAAAAGGTACAAGCCCAGCGCCAGCAAAATGCACAGGCCACTCATAAACAGCCGGTACACCGGGTAAGACAAATTCTCGGTCAGCGGGATCGACGCCGACAACGCAGCCGGGATGTCGACACCATGCACATCGTCGCCCCACAAGATCGAGCGCGATTCTTCAAAAATATAAATCAAACCAAACGTCAACAGCACTTGGTCAAGGTGGCTGCGCTGGTAAAAGTGGCGAAACAGCACCCACTCTAGCACCAGGCCAAAGAGCACTGACAGCAACACGCCCACAATAATGGCCAGCGTGAAGCTGCCCAACAAGCCCGCTAGTGACCACGCCATGTACGCGCCCAGCATGTAAAAGCTGCCGTGCGCTAAATTGACCACGCCCATGATGCCAAAAATCAAGGTCAAGCCCGCCGCCAGCATGAACAGCAGCAAGCCGTATTGCACGCTGTTAAGCAGCTGGATGAGGACGTTGGCTAAATCCATGGGGTTATTTTGGTTTGTCTAAATCGCGCAGTCTGAAGCGTTGGATTTTGCCAGTGGCAGTTTTAGGCAGTTCGCTGATAAATTCAATGGTGCGCGGGTATTTATAAGGCGCTAAACGGTGTTTGACAAAGGCTTTGAGTGTAGCTTCATCGACCTGCTGGCCGCTTTTTAGCACAACAAAGGCTTTGGTTTTTATCAGTCCATCAGTATCTTCTTTCCCGATGACTGCGCACTCTAGCACAGCCGGGTGCTGAATTAAGGTGGCTTCTACTTCAAAGGGCGACACATAAATACCGCTGACCTTGAGCATGTCGTCACTGCGGCCGCTGTAGGTGTAGCTGCCGTCTGCGTTGCGCACATATTTGTCACCGCTTTGGGTCCACGCGCCTTGAAAGGTGGCGCGTGATTTTTCGCGGTTACCCCAGTACATCAGGGCGGCGCTAGGCCCATTGATAAACAGGTCGCCCGTTTCGCTGTCTTCCACGGGTTGGCCATCGTCGCCGCGCAGGGCAATCTCATAGCCCGGCACGGGCCAGCCAGTGGTGCCGTAGCGTACTTTGCCGGGGCGGTTAGACAGGTAAATGTGCAGCATCTCGGTGGAGCCTATGCCGTCGATCAGCTCGATACCAAAATGTGCATTAAAACGCTCGCCCAGCTCGCTGGGCAGTGCCTCGCCAGCGGACGATGCCATGCGCAGTGCCACATCGCTTTTAGCCGGTAAATTAGGCGCGGCCAGCATGCCCGCAAATCCCGTGGGCGCACCAAAGAATATAGTAGGTTTAACGCCGCCCATATGCCCCAACCAGCGCTTAAAAGTAGCGTCGGGCGTAGGCCGCTCGGCCATCAAAATGGTGGTGGCCCCCACGCTGAGTGGAAAGCTCAGCGCGTTGCCCAGGCCATAAGCAAAAAATAGCTTTGCCGCTGAAAAGCACACGTCATGCTCAGTGATACCCAGCACCTGCTTGCCATACAGTTGCGCCGTCCAATAAGGGTTGCCGTGGCTGTGCAGCGTGCCTTTGGGTTTACCGGTAGAGCCTGATGAATAAAGCCAAAAACCCGGGTCGTCGGGGCTGGTGGTGGCGCACTGTGCCAGCGGTGCATGCTGGGCGATCTGTGTGTCCAAGTCGACTGTAGTGTGGGGCAGGGCGGCACCAGCGGCATCAGATGCATCTGGTATAGGGCGCGAAACGATGATCTGCGTCACCTCATGCCCGCCCGATGCCGCCGCCTGCGCGAGCGCGGCATGCAGGGTGGGCAGCAGCGCAGCCGACACTATGGCCGCCTGTGCGCGGCTGTGCTGCAGCATGTAGGCATAGTCTTGTGTGGTCAGCAGTGTGTTAACCGCCACTGGCACAACACCTGCATACATCGCGCCCAAAAATGCCACCGGCCAGTCGCTGCAGTCATGCATTAGCAGCAGCACTCGCTCTTCGCGGTGCACACCGCTGGCCAGCAGTGCGGCGGCCATGCTGCGCACTTGCAGGGCTAATTCGCCAAAGCTTAGGCTGCCCTGGTCGTCAATATAGGCGGCTTTGCTGGGGCGCTGCAAGTTGCAGTCGATCAGGTGCTGGGCAAAGTTAAACTGCGCACCGGGTGGGGCAACGCTGTGAGTGGCAATCGGGGTCATGCGGTGTTCCTCGGGCAATGCGACTTAAAATGCTGCTTGCATATCAGTGCAATATGAATTATTGTGCATGCGTAAGATAAAGTTTTCGTCCATTCATGTCAAGCACTATATTGCATAAATCTGCTATGCCGACCGAATCAACTACTTTTATAAAAGATGCCAATAGGCAAGAGCGTCACCCATTTTTGGTGGCCTTGGGCCTACGCATGGCCGTGCTGCGCGCCCGCCGGGGCATGACGCGCAAGGCCGTGGCACTGGCTGCGGGCGTGTCAGAGCGGCACTTGGCAAACATGGAATATGGCGTGGGTAATGCATCGGCCTTGGTAATGCTGCAGGTGTCAGGGGCGCTGCAATGCACGATCAGCGAGCTTGTCGGGGATGTGACTACTTCATCGCCTGAGTGGTTAATGATTAGAGAGCTGCTGAGCGACCAAGACGATGCTGCATTGCAGCGTGTGCGTGTGGCGCTGGGGCCTCTATTGGGTCATAAACCAGTTCACCCACCGGGTGCAGGCTCCAACCACCGTATCGCGCTGATCGGGCTGCGCGGAGCGGGCAAAAGCACATTGGGGCAAATGCTGGCTGTTGACCTGGGCTACCCGTTTGTTGAGTTGAGCCGCGAGATTGAAAAAATTGCAGGTGCCAGCGTAGCTGAAATTCAGGCGCTGTACGGTGCCAACGCCTACCGCCGCTACGAGCGCCGCGCACTCGATGAAGCGATTGCCACCCACCCACAATCAGTGATTGCCACGCCCGGCGGTTTGGTGTCTGAGGCAGCGACGTTCAACCAAGTGCTCTCGCACTGCACTACGGTGTGGCTAAAGGCTAAACCCGAGGACCACTTAAAACGAGTCGCCGCGCAGGGTGACTTACGGCCCATGGCGGCTAGCAAAGAGGCGATGCAAGACCTCAAAGGCATCTTGGCGGGTCGTGCAGCTTTTTACTCTAAAGCGCAGCTGCAGCTGGACACCAGCGAGCAAGATTTAGAGGCTACATTTGCGGCACTGCGGGTTGCTGTACGCAATGCTTTGCAGATTAAAGACTAGGCTTATGCTATTGTATCTATAGCTGTCTGAGTAATAAATACTTGGACTACAGCCCTATTTACTATCTAAAACACCGTTCAAGCCTAGTAAAAAGCCTGCAACCCCGTCTGCGCCCGCCCTAGGATCAGTGCATGCACGTCGTGTGTGCCTTCGTAAGTGTTCACCGCTTCCAAGTTCACCATGTGGCGAATGACATGGTATTCATCATGGATGCCATTGCCGCCGTGCATGTCGCGGGCCATGCGGGCAATGTCTAGCGCTTTGCCGCAGCTGTTGCGTTTGATCAGGCTGATCATCTCGGGCACAGCCTTGCCTTCGTCCATCAGGCGGCCTACGCGCAGGCAGCCTTGCAGGCCTAGGGTGATCTCGGTTTGCATGTCGGCCAGCTTCTTTTGAATGAGCTGGTTTTGTGCCAACGGGCGGCCAAACTGTTGGCGGTCCAGCGTGTATTGGCGCGCAGCGTGCCAACAAAACTCGGCTGCGCCCAGCGCGCCCCATGCAATGCCGTAGCGCGCTTTGTTCAGACAGCCAAACGGGCCTTTGAGGCCGCTGACGTTGGGCAGCAAATTAGCCTCGGGTACAAACACCTCGTCCATCACTATCTCGCCGGTAATGCTGGCGCGCAGGCTCATCTTGCCTTCGATTTTGGGGGCGGTTAAGCCCTTCATGCCCTTTTCTAGAACAAAACCGCGAATCGCCTCTTGGCCACCTACGGTGCCGTCTTCGTTTTCGAGCTTGGCCCAGACCACAAATACATCCGCAATCGGACTGTTGGTGATCCACATTTTGGCACCCTTAACGATAAAACCGTCTACGCCGTCGCGCACCACAGGCTTGGCACGTGTGAGCATGCTGGCCGGGTCAGAGCCGTGGTTAGGCTCGGTCAGGCCAAAGCAGCCTACCCATTGGCCAGTGGCTAGTTTGGGCAAGTATTTTTGGCGTTGTGCCTCAGATCCGTATTCGTTGATCGGGTGCATGACCAATGAGCTTTGCACGCTGATGGCGCTGCGGTAACCGCTGTCTACGCGCTCTACTTCTCTTGCTAGCAAGCCGTAGGATACGTAGTTGAGCCCCGCGCAGCCGTAGCCATCTATGGTGGAGCCTAAAAAGCCCATCGCGCCCGCTTCGGTCATGATTTCGCGGTCAAACTTTTCGTGCCGCGCAGCCATCAGCACGCGGGTTTGTAATTTTTCTTGGCAAAAGGTGTGGGCAGCGTCTTGCACGGCACGCTCGTCGTCGGTCAGTTGCTCGCGCAGCAAAAACGGGTCTTGCCAGTCAAACACAGCTTTGGTAGGGTGGGCATCGCGTTTCATACACAGTCCTTGATGGAGATAAATAGTGGTTAGCAGGGTGTTTAGCTATTTTCGCAGTTTACCCAGTTTTACATAAGTACTTTAGGTGTCAAGTATTTGCAATGGTTTTTAAGGGCCTTTGAATGCCCAGTGGCGCAGCCAGCTACCTAGCTGCAGCACAAAGTAAGGCCAATGCCACCTTCCCATTAGGTGTTTGGGGGCTTAGCTGTCACTATGGATCGCTAAACCCCATTCGGAGAAATCTATCAACCCATTTATCTGGTGTGCTATCGGCGGCGCCATCGGCTGGCTATCTACCCGCCTGGCGAGTGGGCCTACGCGCGCTGCGGTGATCGAAAACGTGCTGGTCGGCATGTTTGGCGCTTTTATTGGCGGAGATTTTATTGCCGCACAGTTTAACGGTGGCGTTGTGGCCACTACATTTACTCTGCCGGGCCTAGTGATGGCTATTGGCGGGGCTATTGTGATCTTAGTGCTGCTTAGAATCATGCGCAAACTGGTAGGCCCGCAGCGCAATAGCAAAAGCACCAACCGTAAACGCGACTATTAACTGCAGTGATTGACCATAAAGCTGCAGACTAAAGCACGCTCAGTTTAAGATCAAAGCCTTGGCACTATAAAGTGCAGCTTGGAGTTTTGTCTATGTCCTCACCCTCTCAAACCATCACCCTAGGCGGCGGCTGCTTTTGGTGTACCGAATCGGTCTATGTAGCCGTGAACGGCGTGCTAGATGTAGAAAGCGGCTACAGCAATGGTGAGGCTATCAACCCCACGTATGAGCAGGTGTGCTCTGGCCGCACGGGGCACAACGAGGTGGTTAAATTAGTGTATGACCCGGCCATCATCAGCACGCGCGAGGTGCTAGAAATCTTCTTCGTCATCCACGACCCCACCACACTCAACCGCCAAGGCAACGATAGCGGCACGCAGTACCGCAGCGGCATTTACTATGCCAACACTGAGCAAAAGCAAGTAGCCGACGACATCATTGCCCAGCTAACGGCCAGCAAACATTACAGCTCGCCCATCGTCACTGAGGTAGTGCCGCTGGCCAACTACAGCGCCGCTGAGCAATACCACCAAGACTTTTTTGCACGCAACCCCAGCCAAGGCTATTGCATGGCGGTGGCTGCACCTAAGGTGGCTAAGTTTCGCAAGACGTTTGCGCGGTTAGCTAAAAGTTAACTTCCGCTCGGCCTGAGCTGGTCGAAGGCCTTAGCTGCGTAGGCTGTGTAGGCTGCGTAGGCTGCGTAGGCTGCGCGCTAGTATCAAGCGCGTAAGCTGCGGGCGCTGGCCTGCGCAAAATAAAACCACTCATTACCTGCCACTGCCGCCGGGTTAGGAAACACGATAAACCCGTCGTTAGGCGCAAGGATGGGCGTGTCGTCATGGCGCATGCCTATCAGCTGGTCGCGCTGCAATGGGTCGTAGCTGGCCCAAGGCTTGGCAAACTTGTCGTCGGCATGCAGCTTGTCGGTCACTTCGATTAATTTGAGCAGCAAGGTATCGGTGCGCGGCGCGGGGCTAGGTGCGTCAATCAGCTGCAAGTGGGCTAGCGTGTTCACTATCGCGCGGTACGCCACGTCAGCACCTGCTGGGTCGTCGTGCTGCCCGCACTCTAGCGTGATGCCCCAGCCGCCT
The DNA here is from genome assembly GCA_043747295.1 of Polaromonas sp. Lineage (GTDB taxonomy): Bacteria > Pseudomonadota > Gammaproteobacteria > Burkholderiales > Burkholderiaceae_C > JAAFIP01. Next base: position 9,886 of record JAYTPK010000156.1, read on the forward strand.
TGCGTGCGCATGTATTCGGTGGTGCCCACGCCGTAGCGCGGGTCGGTGCTGAGCAGGTGAGCGCGCTCGGTGGGGGCGGTGCGGGCCAGACGCTTTTTCACACCATCGGCGTAGGTGCTAAGCCAGCCTTCGACAATGCGCTGTGGCCCCAAGCGTAACGCCAAGGCTTCTTCCTTGGCGGCGTGTACAAACGGCTCTAACGCATCAGTATTGTCCTGCGGCCCCACCATGGCAAACGGCTGGCCAGCGGTGTGAAAAGAGTGCAAATCCAGCAGCACATCATGTGCCGCCAGCAGCGGGCACAGCACATTGGCAATGCGGTCTTCGTAGTCTTGCGGCGCACTGTTGGGGTACAAGTTGCGGTTAAGGTTGCGGTCACCCATGCGCTGCTTTTTGGTGTAGGCCAACGGGTTGGTAATAGGCAAAAACGTCACTGCGCCGCGTGTGATGTTTAACGTACCCTCATCTAACTCGGCCAGCACATGCTGTATGCCGCGCGTACCCGCAGTTTCGTTGCCATGCACAGCGCCCAGCACGATCAGCTTGGGGCCGGGGTGCAGGGCCGAAAATTGGTGGGAGCGCAGGGCAGTGGTTGACAGGGTCATAAAGCGACGGTTTTAGATACAAAAGCACACATTCTAAATGCGTGCTTTTGCGGTTGAAACCCTCAGCGCAGTATTAACTTGCGGATGCCACGTCCAGCCTGTAAACACGTCTATGTAAAGGCGCAGATTATTTAACGGCTTCCACCTGGCCGCGAATCTCGCCACCACCGTTGGCTGCTGTGTGCAGGTTGACATACCACTTGCCAGCTAAAACATCACTAGCTTGCGCTGCGGTCAACACGGCAGAGCCTTTCATGGGGCTTTCCAGGCTGCCGCTCATACCCAAAGCTACGCCTGCATTGACACCTGCCATAGCGGGGCCATGAAAATGCGCAGCTTTGACGGGGCCGGTAAGACCGGAATAGGTCACTGTCCAATTGAGGGTGCTGGTTTGTTTGTCAAAGTTTGCCTGTACCGTGCCCGTGCCAGTGCTGGCATTGGTTGGTACTTCTTTGGCTGCTGACAGGTTGCCCATCATGGCGATGATGCCAGAGCTTGATGGGGCTGCAGGGGTTGCTGCAGCGCTTGGGGCAGCCATAGGTGCCGAGCCGCAGGCTGTTAAGGCGAGGGTGCCAGCAACTATGCCTAAGTTGAAAAGAGTGCGAAATTGAACCATGGTGAGCTTTCGTTCTGAAAAAAATATTTCAGCTGCTATTTTAGGCTTCTAAAGCTAAATGCATATTTGTTGCAACTAGTGTCCCCGTGTATCAGCAGCGAAGCTAAACATTAAGACAGCGGCGATAAGTGCCACAAAAAACTGAATCAACTTAAAATCCATTTTCCCCCATGAAAATGCCTTGTAGTCCAAGTATTCATTAATCAAGCCGCTATTAAATTAATAGTATCTATGGTGGTAAGATTGCTTACATCCGATAGTTAATTGCACTATAGTATTCGTGCAATAAAGCTCTGCTGTCACACTTGTTGTAGGTATTACCGGCTTATTTTTACCCTTATGTCTTCACTGCACACCTCGGGCTTTGTCCCGCCTTACACCCACCCCGCCACTTTGCTACCCGCGCTGCGCCAGCAGGGTTTTGCGCTTTTGCCTGCGGCCGATGTGGCTCAACTGGCGGGCTGCACGCTTGGGCATCTTCACGAACTGGGCACTAGCTGGAACCGCTTGCTGCCTGATGCGTATTTGAAAGACGGCGGTAAATACCGCAAGCGCCGGCATGCTAGCTATGTGATTGACTCTGCGGCCAGCGCTGATGATGTAAAGGCCATTGCCCACCGCGCGCATTGGCAGCCGGTGGAATACAACGCGCTGCACGGCGGCATGGAGCGCTGGTTTGAGCCTGTAGAGCCTGCCACGCACACTGGCGCGTGGACGGCGTTGCTGCGCTGGATGGGCACGCTGGCTAACCAGCTGCGCGGCCCGCAGCCTTGGTACAGCGAGGCGCACCAGTTTCGGATTGACACTGAAGGCGGCATTGGCCGCCCCACGCCCGAGGGCGCACACCGCGATGGGGTGGATTTGGTAGCAGTGTTTTTGGTAGCGCGCGAGGGCGTGAAGGGCGGCGAGACCCGTGTGTTTGAAGCCGACGGCCCCAGCGGCCAGCGCTTTACCCTGACCGAGCCGTGGAGCGTGCTGCTGATAGACGACGCGCGGGTGATCCACGAGACCACGCCCATACAGCCTACCGCTGCTGATGCCCACCGCGACACGCTGGTGGTCACGCTGCGGGCCAAGGCGTTTCAAGACGCGGTGTAGAACATATTCCCGTTCGGGCTGAGCGTGCCTGTGCCTTCACCACTCTTTGACCGACTCAGATTGGGTGGTTTGAATTTCATTTAGGAAAATACATGTCGTCTGCCACTTCTTCAAGCTCTGCTCTGCCAATAACTTTTGCCGATGTATCTGCTGCAGCTGGCCGCTTAAAAGGTATTGCCCACCGCACGCCAGTGCACACGTCCACCACGGCCAACACCCGCACGGATGCCGAGCTGTTTTTTAAGTGCGAAAACTTTCAGCGCATGGGTGCGTTTAAGTTTCGCGGTGGGTACAACGCTTTAACCAAATTCACACCTGATCAACGCAAAGCGGGTGCGATTGCGTTTTCATCAGGCAACCATGCGCAGGCGATAGCGCTGTCGGCCAAGCTGCTGGGCATGCCCGCCGTCATCGTCATGCCGCAAGACGCACCTGCTGCCAAAATTCGCGCTACACGCGAGTATGGCGCAGAGGTCATTTTGTTTGACCGCTACACCCAAGACCGCGAGGTTTTAACCAAACAAATCGCCACCGAGCGCGGCATGACATTGATACCGCCCTACAACCACCGCGACGTGATGGCCGGGCAGGGCACCGCTGCGCTAGAGCTGATAGAAGATGTGGGCCAGTTGGACGTGCTACTGGTGTGCATGGGCGGCGGCGGGCTGGTGTCGGGCTGCGCTACTGCTGCACAACATTTGCTGCCAAAGTGCGATGTGTATGGCGTAGAGCCGTTAGCGGGCAATGATTTTCAGCAAAGCTTTCGCACTGGGAAAATTGTCAAAATTGATGTGCCGCGCACCATTGCCGATGGCGCGCAAACGCAGGCAGCTGGTGACTTAACCTTTGCGGTGTGCCAAGCTTTGCTCAAAGACGTGCTGACCGTCAACGACAGCGCACTGGTCAAAACTATGCGCTTTTTTGCAGAGCGCATGAAGATGGTGATTGAACCCACCGGCGGCTTGGCCGCTGCAGCCGCTTTGCTGGGCGACAGCGAAGGCAAGCTGGATATCAAAGGCAAGCGCGTGGGCATTATCGTCAGCGGTGGTAATGTAGACCCAGCGTATTACGCAAAGTTATTGCGTGACGGCGTATAAAATTGCGTGACGCGGCGTAGTTTTTATCGCAATGCTTAGTCTGCAGCGCACCTTGTGCTTAGTTTGCAGTGCACCACGCAACAGGGTAAAGTGGTGCCAGGAGATACATCACGATGCTGAGATTTTTAACCCATTGCGCGCTGCTGTGCACACTAGCTGTTTTGGTAGGCTGCGGCACCCCACACGCCACCATGAAAAACGTGACCGGCCAAGATGTGATGCTGCTGGGCCACGACCCGGTGGCTTACTTTACCAAGGCGCAAAGCGTGCGCGGCAACCCGGTGTTTCAAACCACATTGCCCGGCCGCACGTATTACTTTACAAGTGCAGAGCACAAAAAATTGTTTGACGCTGCACCCGACAAATACGAGCCGCAGTATGCAGGCTTTTGCGCCAGCGGCGCGTCCTATGCGCTCAAGCTAGGCTCCGACCCCACCGAATGGCGCGTGGTGGACGGCAAGCTGTACATCTTTGGCGATGTGCTGGGCCGCACTGCCTGGGAGCTAGACCCCGCGTGGAACATTAAGTACGGCGACCAAATGTGGCCCGAGGCCAAAGACGCAGGCTGGCGCGGCCAAACACTCAAACGCTACGTCAACAAAGTGTCGTGGTACAAAACCGGCGCTGATATCAAAAAAGAGCTAGAGGCTAAAAACCCCGGCAAGCCCATGCCCGCGTTCAACGTCGGCAGCATGTGGCAAAACCTGTTTGTGAAAGGCCCAGGCTGGCGTGCGCGCGAGGGCTATGGTGGACAACCAGTGGTGGGCTTTGTGGGCGATGACCCATGCCCTGTAGCCTGTGTGGGTGTGCCGTCAAAAGCGTTTGGTGTACCGTAGAATTTATGCGCCGCCTAGCACTAGCCCCCAACATCGTTGTGGCGCAGCTATGGGCCGACATGCTGTGCCAAGCAGGTTTTGACACCACGGTGCAGCGCTATTTCATCAGCTCCATTGCAGGTGATGTACCGCCCGACCAGTGCGCGCCTGAGCTGTGGCTATCCGATGAGACGCAGCACCACGCTGCGCTAGAGGCCTTGCAACACATTCGCAACCCGCCGCAACGCCACTGGGTGTGCCGTGCTTGCAATGAGCTGGTAGAAGGTGGGTTTACGCAGTGCTGGAACTGCGGTGTAGATGAAGTGGCTGCCAACCCCTAGCGGGCTAACTTAATTCGCGTAATTTACAAGCTCAGTTCACAAGCCTACTTCACGCAAGGCGCGTATACGTCCCAGTCTTTGCGGTACACGCTGGTTTGCACGCCCAGCAAGCCCAGCACCGAATGAAAGTAAAAGTCATGGCTTGCAGGCTCGTTAGCGCGGCTGCGCAGGCAGGCCACGTCTACCCTGCTGCGCGCTGCGAAGCTGGCTGAAAGCCAAGTAATCCACGGCACTTGTTTTTGCACATCGGGTGCTATGGCGTAGGGCAGGCCGTGCAGATAAATATTGTTTTCACCTAAAGATTCACCGTGGTCTGCTAGGTAAATCATAGCTGGTTGAGCAGTAATTTCTTTGGTTTTAAGCCATTTGATGGTGGACGCTATAAAGTGGTCGGTGTAGGCAATGGTGTTGTCGTAGCTGTTGACCACTTGGTCGCGGGTGCAGTCTTTTAGCGCGTTGCTGGTGCATTCGGGGGTGAATTTTTTAAACGCGGCAGGCACGCGTTTGTAGTACGCCGGGCCGTGGCTGCCCATCTGGTGCATCACCACCACCACGCCTTTGGCGCGCTTGTCAGCGGGCAAGGCAGCAATGCGCGCGTCTAGGTTGTGCAGCATGATTTTGTCAAAGCACTCGCCTGTGTCGCAATGCTCTGCCACCTTCTCGCTGGTAGTGTTGGCGTTGGCTACGCGGTCGCAAATACCTTTGCAGCCAGACTGGTTGTCTAGCCACAGCACAGCCATGCCAGCATGTTGCAATACATCGACCAGCGTTTCAAACTCTGCCTTGCGGCCAAGGTAGCCCTCGCGGCCCAAATGGTTAAACATGCAAGGCAACGACTCTGCCGTGCTGGTGCCGCAGCTGGTGACATTGCGCAGGCTGGCCATGCGTTCGGTGGCCATTAGCGCAGCTAGCTCGGGGGTGGTGGGGCGGGTGTAGCCGTTGATTTGAAAATTGCCTGTGCGCGCTGTCTCGCCTACTACTAGCACCATTAAGGGGGCTGGGCTTGCAGCCATAGCACCTGGGGCAGTACCAGCGGGCAGCTTGGCATCTAGTCCCAGTTGGGTAAACGGCATAGGGCCTTTGTGCAGCGGCTTGCTGCCCAAGTAGCCCAGTGCATAGATCGAATTGAGTGGGTTGATCAAATAGCGCAGCTGGGTATGGTTGCGCATGGTGGAGGCAAAGTTTTGAAACGACAAACCCAGCGCCAGTGCAATCACCACCATACTGGCCAGTGAAAACATGATGTTGCGCATGACTTGCTGCGGCACGGCAATGCGCTGCACTGTCTGGCGCCACAGCCACACGCAGGGCAGGCCCGCTACAACCAGCAATGTCAACAGCATACGCAGACTCAGCAAATCGCGCGTCTCGCGCGGGTCGGTTTGCAGCACATTGATGATCATGGTGGTGTCAATCACCACGCCGTAGGTCAGCATAAAGTGCATGCCCATCGCGGTGGCAATCAGCAGCACCGTGAGCAGTGGTTTTACAGTGCGCTGCCAAGCCAGCAGGCCGCCTAGCAAGCACAGCGCGCCCGTGATGATGAGCACCAAGACCAGTACAAAAGCGTAGTCGCCCAAGCTGCTCATCTGACCTACATTACCCAGGCCGCGCCACAGGGCCCAGTTACCCACGGTGGCCATCCACAGGCTAACCATTAACCAGATAATCAAAGGATTGCGCCCCAGCGCATGGCCCATTAGCCCGGGGCTGCGTTTTTGCCATGCGGCGGCAGTGCGGGTGTCTAGCAGGCTGCTATGGCCTGTGCTGCGAAAAAGTTTAAGACCCATGGTGATTCGGTAGCGTAACAACAGGACATTGGAAATACTTAGCGGGGATTTTATAGCTAAAAACACCCAGAGTCCAAGCATTTACTGCTCAAGCAGCTACTAAATTTGTAGCGAATAGCTACTAATTTAGTCACCGCTTAAGCTGCCTTTAAGGCAAAGCTATTAAGTTTGCAATGCTTGCAATTCAGCCAGTGTGTTGGCGTTGGCAAAGGCCTGTGGGTTGTCGCCCGGCAGATCAAACGGCACCAGCACGGTGGTGTGCTGCGCTGTCCATGCGTCAATCTTGCGGCCACCGCCGTGCATAAACTGCACCAGGCTTTCCATCAGGGT
>JAYTPK010000157.1:0-2993 GCA_043747295.1 Polaromonas sp.
TGATTTTGAATCAGGCAAATACAACCGCGACGATTTCGCCCAGCGTGCTAGCCGCATGGTGGGCTTAGCGGCAGAAACCTTTAACGATGGCTTGCGTGGCTACTACTTTTCCTTTGCGGTGATCGCTTGGTTTTTCTCGCCACTGGCGTTTGCGCTGGCCACTGCGCTGGTGCTGATCATTTTGTACCACCGCGAATATCGCTCAGATGTGCTAAAAGTGTTGCGTTAAATGCACCAAGCAGGTGCTTTGAGTGCAAACCTCTAAATTAAAGGCCATGGGCACTCCTGTCGCCAGTGGCTGGTCAAGTGCCAACAAAACCCGTTTTTCTAATCAAAATTTGTGTTGCTTGCAACAATAATGTTGCAAAAGCGTGATTTTCGGCATGACACATCACGCAAACAGGGGGTGCGCAAATTTCCTAGGCGACGCTAGAATAAACAAATGTCTACTTTTTTTTTAGTTACAAAGTGTAAGTCGATGTGAACTGAGTAGCAGCCTGCAACGCTATTGTGCGTAAATAAGGTAATTGCTACCAAGAGAGACAACAAAATAATGCTAACGATGGCGTTTAACAAAGTCAAAACGCTCAGCGGCAGTTTAGCCAAGGCTGCCGCATTGTGTTTGATATTGTTAATCAGTTGCATACTTTGGTTGTCATTTCCTGCGCAGGCCGTGCCTGTTTTGCTCACCCAGCCTGAGTTTTCCAAGCTTTCTCAGGGTAATGAGCAAGTCAACATTGATGTGCGGCGTTATTGGCAGTCGGCGCTGATCGGCGTTAAAGATATGCCTATGCAAAAGGCTAGTGACGCCGACACACTGTGGAATACGCCGGATGGGGAGTTCCAAGTGGGCTGGATGCCAAAGCGCCTTCTTCTCCAGCCGGGTCAACGCTACATAGCGCGGTTAAATTTTCAGTCACCTTCCTACGGCGACAGCATGCATTTGATTTTTAACATGCCGCGTTTGGATGCCGTGCATGTGGCCTACCGCTATAACAATGAGCCATGGGCCGTGGCCTCTGCGGGCGACACAATTCCAATGAAAAAATGGGCGTTCAGTGATCGCCAGCCTGCGTTTGATATTCCCATACGCCCAGGCAATTTAAATCTGGTGGCAGAAATTGCCCATATAGGGATAGTTGATGCGCCGATCGAGCTACAAAGCACCAGCACCTTCCGTGATGCACGTCTGTCGCGGGGCCTGATTATGGGGGCCTTAATTGGTATTAATCTGGTTTTTATGTTGCTGGGGTTAGCCACCGCAATAGCTTTTAGAAGGCCTAACTTTTTGGCTGTTTCATTAATGACGGCTTTGGTGGCTTTGGCAGTCAGTTCGGTGTCTGGCATGCTGGGTATTTACGTGATGACTAACAGCGCTAGTTTTAATGACGAGGCTAAATTTTTCTCATTGACTGCTTGGAGTGTGCTGTTCCCATGGGTCACTGCGGTGGTGCTGGCGCTGCGCCAAAATGCACCAGCCTTGTGGTACGCGGCTGTACTTTATGCCGTGTTGGGCATGATTTTTAATGTCATGTTTGTGGGCTACGATATGCGTGTCAAAGCGCTGGCATGGATACCCCTCTTTGCGATTGGCAGCATCATTTTGTCGCTTGCCATGTTGGCCTATTCCTTTGCACGCAAGCATCCTAATAGTGCAGCTATGACATTGCCCATAGCGCTGTACGCTATTGCACTGATGCTGCCGTTTGCGGCGTTTACGGGGTTTTTACTCAACGAAGATGCCACCATGCTGTCAGCTATTGCTACCATGCTGTCGGCCATACTATTTTTGCAAGTGCTCATACGCCAATACCGCCAAGGCCGTATGGTCATGTCGCGCGCCAAGTTCTCGCCTGCCCGCGATGCTTTGACGGGTTTGCTCAGCCGCCAAGGTTTTGAACAGATGCTGGCGCGCAATGTACAGCGTATGAAGTCTGAGCGAAGTTATGCCGTGTTCATGTATATCCGTTTAAGCGAGACTAGGGATATAGTCGATCGCTATGGCGCAGAGGGCTTTGAAACTGGCATGGTGCAGATGGCTGCTGCAATTTCATCGAGTATTTCTGTGGCGGACACCGTAGGTCGCGTAGCCCCCAACGCTTTTGCAGTCACCATTTTGATGCCCCATGATGTCAAAACAGCCAACCGGCTGGTGCAAAAGGTGCTGACCCGTGTGATGTCGTTAGCCACCCACGGCGCGCCTATGGCGCAAAGCGCGCGTATTGCCGCCGCTTGGATGCCTATCTTTGGCGTTGATCTGACCATGTTAGAGCGCCGTGCAGACCGTGCGCTCCACAAAATGGAAGACGCCAAGCGCATCACTTGGGTGGGTGGCATTCAGGCGCACACAGAGGCCTCAAAATTTGACCCAAACCAAACAGACGCTTTCAGCACCAAGCCTAATAACGGTCAAAGCGCTGACGAAGCCTTGCCCAGCCTGCCAGGCGTGATTGACCGTCTAGAAGAGGAAATGCTGGGTCCCACTACCGAGCAGTTGCAAGCCGAAGTGCGCCGCATGGGCTCAATGGTAAAAACTAGCTAGGCTTTACAAGCCTGACTTAGATCTGAGACAGATCTAAGGTAAATAAGGCTGCACTGCAAGGTTGGCGCTGCGCCCAGCCATACTGTCGGCCAGCAGCCGCGCGCTGCCGCAGCTAAGTGCCCAGCCACTTGACCCATGCCCCGTGTTCAGCCACACGCCTGGTATGCCACTGGCCCCTACCATTGGCGCGCGGTCAGGCAGCATGGGGCGCGCGCCTTTCCACTCTTGCACGCCGTGGCTCAGCACGGCCGCGCCCGGAAACCAGTCTTGCAGCACTTTGTACAAGGTGCGCAGGGCACTAGCGTTTTTAACCTCTGGCCTGCCACCTAGCTGCGCGCTGCCTGCCACGCGTACACGCTGGCCTAGGCGGCTGATGGCCACTTTGTAGTGCTCATCCATCAACGCGCTGCGTGGTGCGTCTAGCGGCTCGCGCACATGGGCGCTGACCGAA
>JAYTPK010000158.1:0-18222 GCA_043747295.1 Polaromonas sp.
AAAATAGCCAAAGATGGCGTGAACGAGGCTGAGCTGAGCCGAGTTAAAACCCAGTGGGTGGCGGGCCAGGTGTACCAACAAGATTCGGTGTTTTCGCAGGCGCGCTCATTGGGGGCCAACTGGGTCAGCGGCTTGCCAGTAGACACTGACCAAATAGTGATCGATCGTTTGCGCCAAGTCACGGCGCAGCAGGTGAAAGATGTGGCCGCCCGTTATTTTGGCGATGACGCGTTGACCGTGGGCACCTTGCTACCGCAGCCACCAGACCTTAACCGCAAGCCACGCAGACCGCCCGCAGGCTCGCGTCATTGAACCAAGGATAACCATGAGTACTATTAAAATCATAGCTATCCGAGCAATAAATACTTGGACTATAGCCCTATTTTGCACCCAAGCATGGGCTAATTTGCCGATTGAGCGCACTAGCCTGCCTAGCGGTGCGCAGGTGTATGTGGTCACCAGTATGGGCATACCCATGCTGGATGTGCAAATTGAATTTGACGCCGGAGGCCGACGCGACCCTGCCAACATGGCAGGCCTAGCCAGTGCCACCAGCGGACAGCTAAGCAAGGCCGTTTTGGCCCACAACGGTCGCCCTGCGCTAGACGAAAACCAACTTGGCGAAGCCTGGGCTGACCTTGGTGCCAGCTTTGGAGCCAGTGCGGGCGACGACCGCATGGGATTTTCATTGCGCTCCTTGACCTACCCAGACTTGTTGCCCAAAGCCGTGGCCTTGGCAGCGCAGCAAATGGCCGCACCTGCATTTAACAACGCGTTGTGGCAACGTGATGCTGACCGCATCAGCGCCAGTATCAAAGAGGCCAATACCAAGCCTGCCACCATTGCCCAGCGGCGCTTTAACACGGCTGTGTACAGCGGGCACCCATACGGCAACGAGATGGTTGAAGCTACTTTGCGCAGTATCACGGTTGATGCCATGCGCAGCTTTTACGCCAGCCATGTGCGTGCCTGCCGCGCAAAGGTCAGCATTGTGGGGGCGATATCTAAGGCCGATGCCAATCAGCTGGCCACGCAATTGCTGGCTGGCCTGCCCCAAGGCGGTTGTGACGCTACAGCTGCTGTGCCCGAGGTGCCTCCACTGCAGGCAGCGCAAGACATTAAAGTGCCTTTTGAGTCAGCCCAAGCCCACGTGCTGATTGGCCAGCCAGGCTACAAACGCAGTGACCCTGATTTTTTTGCGCTGCTGGTGGCCAACCATATTTTGGGTGGCGGCGGTTTTACCTCGCGCCTCACGCGTGAGGTGCGCGAAAAGCGCGGCCTGACCTATGGTGTGTACAGCTACTTTAGCCCAGGCTTGCATGCGGGTGCCTTTGCCATTGGCCTGCAAACTCGGCCTGACCAAGCCGCTCAAGCCGTGCAAATATCGCGTGAAGCACTGGCCAGCTTTGTGGCCGACGGCCCCAGCAGCGATGAGCTGCAAGCCGCTAAAGACAACCTGATTGGCGGCTTTGCCCTGCGCATAGATTCCAATAAAAAGCTGCTGGACAACGTGTCAAACATTGCGTGGGTTGATTTACCGCTGGATTATTTGCAGAGCTGGACGCAGAGTGTGGACAAAATCACCGCACAAGATATCAAGGCCGCGCTACAGCGCAAACTGCAGCCTGAAAAAATGGTGACCGTGGTGGTAGGGGCTGCCAATTGAAAGCCGCTAAAAATTCAACCAAAGTCACTGTACCCGCTACGCCTAAAGCACCCACAGGGGCAGGCGAGGTGCGCTTAATTGGCGGCCTGTGGAAGCGCACTAAGCTGCCGGTTGCCAAGCACCCCGGCCTGCGCCCCACACCCGATCGCGTGCGAGAGACCGTGTTTAACTGGCTGGGCCAAGACATGACAGGGCTGCGCTGCGTAGATGCGTTTGCAGGCACTGGCGCACTGGGCCTAGAGGCGGCATCGCGCGGCGCTGCTGATGTGCTGTTGATAGAGCCTGAGGCCAAGCTGATGGCGCAGCTGCAGACCGTCAAAATCAAGCTTAAAGCTGATACCGTACGCCTGCAACGTGGTGACGGCATTGCTATTTTGAAAGCCTTGCCCAAGGGCAGCGTTGACGTGGTGTTCATAGACCCGCCTTTTGATGCCCCCATTTATGACAAAGCCGTGGCCGCTGCTGCACACGCTGTTGCGCAAGGTGGCGCTGTCTACCTTGAGGCCCCCAAGGCTTGGACCAACGCAGACTTGGAGGCTTTTGGGCTGCGCGTGGTGCGCGCTGGCAAGGCTGGCAAGGTGCATTACCACCTGCTGCAGTTACTACAACCATTGCAACCGCAGCAGCCATTACACCAACCTGCCTAGCGCTACACGAGTATCATTAAGCCTATGACACGCACCGCTATTTATTCAGGCACTTTTGACCCCATCACCTTGGGCCATGAAGATGTGATCCGCCGCGCAGCAGGTTTGTTTGACAAGCTGATCGTAGCGGTAGCGGTAGCGCACCATAAAAAGACGCTGTTTAGCCTTGAAGAGCGTATAAATACTGCTCAAGATTCTCTTAAAAATATAGCAAATGTCAAGGTACTGCCCTTTGATGGTTTGATCATGGACTTTTGCGCGCAGCACCAAGCCAGCGCCGTGGTGCGCGGTGTGCGCAACATGACCGACTTTGACTACGAAACCCAAATGGCCGCTATGAACCGCAAACTGCGTGCGCAAGTAGAAACCGTATTTTTGCTGCCCACCGCTGATCTGCAGTGCATCAGCAGCACCTTGGTGCGCGAGATCAGCAAGCTTGGCGGCAGCGTTAACGCCATGGTTAGCCCGCACGTGGCCGTGGCGCTAGAGGCCGCGCACCGCCCTAGGCTACAGGCTTAACGCAGCAGGCGAGGGCACGTTATGGCTTTACTCATCACCGACGAATGCATTAACTGCGATGTGTGCGAACCCGAGTGCCCGAACCAAGCGATTTACTTGGGCAAAGAGATTTACGAGATTGACCCCTACAAATGCACCGAGTGTGTAGGCCACTTTGACGAACCGCAATGTGTACAGGTCTGTCCAGTGGCATGCATCCCTATCAACCCACAATTTATCGAAACGCGCGAGACTTTGTGGCAAAAATATCAACGCTTGCAGAGCGTTAGCGTGCCTCCTGTCGTTTAAGCGATTTATCGTAAATGTATATTAAGCTATATTTTTTATAGCATTAAACGTAATGAATACTTGGACTACAGGTATATTTAGGCTGTTGCACCGCGCAGTTAAATGTATCAGTTGCCAATTTAAATGTGTATCAGGCAACAGCAAGCAATAGTGCTTTGTCATTACTGCTTTGTGCAGTTCAATAGAGACTCTTTCAACTTGAACAGGAGTTCTACTGATGACTTTTAAATCACGTACTTTGATGACCGGCGCTGTAATGGCATTGCTATCTTCCAGTGTTGTATGGGCGCAGTCTACTGCACCTGCAGCAGGCGCTACACCCCCTGCAGCTGAGAAGCCAGCAGCAGCGTCACCTGCTGAGAAACCCATGTCGTCTAAAGACATGATGACAGCCTTTACCAAGGCCGATGCCAATAAAGACGGCAAACTTGACAAAGTTGAAGCTGAAGGCGTTCCAGGCCTGGCTGCCCGCTTTGAGCAAGTAGACGCTGATGGCGACAAGATGGTTTCCAAGGCTGAATTTGAGAAAGCAATCAAGCAATAAACTGGTGGCTTGAAGATAAAAGGGTGCCTGCGTGCAGGCACCCTTTTTTCATGTTCAGCATGCAAAAGATTTCTTTAATCCACAGCCAGCATGCCCTGTTTTTAGACTTTGATGGCACGCTGGCGGACATCGCGCCCCACCCCAGCGCCGTGTATGTGCACAGCGACATGGTAGCGATGCTTCGCAATTTGCACCGTGTGCTCAGCGGAGCCTTAGCTATTGTCTCGGGCCGCCCCATTGCCGAGATCGACGTATTTTTAGCGCCTTTAAAGCTCCCCGTTGCTGGCGAGCATGGCACCCAATTGCGTAATTCTGCTGGCGAGCGTTTTGAGCTGGATGCCAGCGCTTTGGCACCAATATTAGCCCCCCTGCTAGACGCTGCGCAGCAATTAGCCAGCCAACATCCTGGGTTGTTACTGGAGCAAAAAACATCAGGTTTTTCACTGCACTACCGCATGGTCCCAGCTTTGTATAACCTGTGTTGGCAAACTCTTGCGCCCTTAGCGCAGCATCAGCCCCATTTGGTTTTAATGCGGGGTAAATACGTGATTGAGGTAGCACCCAGCATGGTGGACAAGGGTACCGCTATCCAGCATTTTCTACAGGAAGCGCCTTTTGCCAATCGCACGCCCATTTTTATAGGTGACGACAGCACGGACGAAGCAGGTTTTGCAGCAGTGCAAGACTTGGGCGGCCAAGGTATCAAAGTAGGCGCTGGGCCTAGTGTGGCGCAGCACCGCTGCCCCAACCCAAGTGCCTTGCGCGCTTGGCTAGCGCAAGCCCTCAGCGCGCCGCAGCCCACCGCCGCCTACACCGCCGCACGCCAGCAGGCCGCCTCACAACACACTGCTGCACACGCAGCCGCCAAAGCCGCATGAACCCTAGCGCGCAGCCCAGCTTGTCGTTAGGCATGGTGGGTAATTGCGCGATCAGCGCGTTGATAGACGCCAGAGCGCGCATAATATGGTGCTGCTTGCCCCGCTTTGACGGCGACCCCGTGTTCAACGCGCTGATAGACGAGGGTAATAACGCCAGTAGTTTTGATATGTGCATTGAAGATTTTTCACACAGCACACAGCACTACGAGGCCAACACCGCTGTGCTGCGCACACAGTTGTTTGACACGTCTGGCCAGAGTATTGAGGTGACAGATTTTGCCCCACGTTTTTACAGCCGCGCAAGGTTTTTTAGGCCTATGACTTTGGTGCGCCGCGTGCGTGTACTGACTGGTGCTCCGCGCATACGTGTGCGCCTGAACCTGCGCTACGACTGGGGACGCAGTGCCCCCGCCATCACGCGCGGTAGCAACCATGTGCGCTATGTGGGGCCAGACCTGGCACTGCGCCTGAACACCGACGCACCCGTCACCCATGTGCTGGCCCAAACACCTTTTGTACTCACGCGAGAGTGCCATTTTTTGCTGGGTAGCGATGAAACCTTAAACGCCGGCATTGCCGATACGGCCCGTTATTTTGAGCAAGAAACGCTATCCTACTGGCGGCATTGGACGCAGCGCTTAGCTATCCCGCTAGAGTGGCAAAGCGCCGTCATTCGCGCAGCTATTACCTTGAAGCTGTCGCTGTTTGAAGACACGGGTGCCATCGTAGCCGCCATGACCTGCAGCATCCCTGAGGCAGCGCACAGTGGCCGCAATTGGGACTACCGCTACTGCTGGCTGCGCGATGCGTTTTTTGTGGTGCGCGCGCTCAATAGCTTGTCTGAATTAGGCACGATGGAAGACTATCTTCGCTACCTGTCTAACGTGCTAGAGCATGCGCGCGGTGGGCATATTCAGCCGCTGTATGGCATTGGTATGGAGACTGAATTGCCCGAGTCCATCATGGGCCACTTAAGCGGTTACCGCAGCATGGGCCCAGTGCGCGTGGGTAACCAAGCACAAGAGCATTTGCAGCACGACGTATACGGCAATGTGGTGCTGGCAGCAGCACAGGCGTTTCATGACCAACGCCTTTTGAGCCCTGCGGGTCTGGCCGAATTTGCCCGTTTAGAAGCTGTGGGTGAACGGGCGGTGCAGGTGTTTGAGCAGCCCGACGCAGGCATGTGGGAGCTGCGCAGCCGCGCCCGTGTTCACACATCGTCAGCGCTGATGTGCTGGGCTGCGTGCGACAGGCTGGGCAAAATCGCCCAAGGCCTCAACCTAGGGCTGCGCAGCGCCTACTGGCACAACTGTGCCAGCGTGATCCGCGAGCGGATCTTGCAAAACACCTGGAACCCACAGCGCCAGTCGTTTGTAGAAAGCTATGGCGGCCAAGACCTGGACGCCAGCGTGCTGCTGATGGCCGAGGTAGGTTTTATTTCAGGCCAAGACCCACGCTTTATTGCCACTGTGCAAGCTCTAGAAAAGCATTTGTGCGACGGCCCCTACATGCGGCGCTATGAAGCCGCAGACGATTTTGGCAAGCCCGAGACAGCTTTTAATATTTGCACGTTTTGGCGTATCGACGCATTAGCCCGCATAGGCCGCACCGACCAAGCGCGCGAAATTTTTGAAAGCATGCTGGCTGCGCGCAACCCGCTGGGCTTGTTGTCAGAAGACACCCACCCGCAGACTGGCGAGATGTGGGGCAACTTTCCGCAAACCTATTCGATGGTGGGCATCATCAACGCAGCGGTGCGATTGTCTAAACCATGGGACACGATGGTATGACGGCGCGCATGAATTGGCTGTGGGTCGATCCATGGGCAGATTAATCGTTGTATCAAACCGCGTAGCTGACCCACGCAAAAGTGCCTCGGGTGGGTTGGCCGTGGCGCTGGGCCAGGCGCTAGACGCGTCGGGTGGCCTGTGGCTGGGCTGGAGTGGCAAGGTGATTGAGGCAGCACAGACAGCCAGGACAAGTGCTGGTAACCCGCCTGCGTTGCCGCCTTTGCAAACGCAGCGTAGCGGCAAAGTGCAATTAGTCACCTTTGACCTAACGCGAGAGCAACACGACAGATTTTATTTAGGGTACAGCAATGGTGTGCTGTGGCCCGTATTTCACTACCGGCTAGATCTGGCAGACTTTGACACTGATTACTTTGACACCTACCGCAGTGTGAACACTCTGTTTGCGCAGCAGCTAGTGCAGCTGCTGCAACCGGACGACACGATATGGATTCACGACTATCACCTGATCCCGCTGGCAGCTCAGCTGCGCGCCATGGGCTGTACACAGCGCATCGGTTTTTTCTTGCACATTCCATTGCCACCGCCGCCCTTGTTGGCCGCCATACCGCAGCACACCTGGCTGATGCAAAGCTTGTTGGCTTATGACTTGGTGGGCCTGCAAAGCCAAGCCGATGTGCGGCACTTTACCGATTACGCCGCGCAAGAGCTGAATGTGCAGCCCACGCCCAGTGTGATGGATGATGCAGCGCAGCAGGGCGCACAGTGCTTTACAACGCAAGGCCGTAGCGTGCGTGTGCAAGCGTTCCCAATAGGTATCGACATCCAAGAATGGGCACGCCTGGCCGACGGCAAAGAAGCGCGCGATGCCTACACCACTACTTGCCAGCAATATGCCCGGCGCCGCCTGTTGATTGGCATTGACCGGCTAGATTATTCCAAAGGTATTCCGCAGCGCATTCGTGCATTTCGCCAGCTGTTGATGCAGTTTCCGGAAAATCACGAAAGCGCCACCTTGATTCAAATCGCCTCCCCCAGCCGTGAGACGGTGGACGCCTATACCGACATTCGTGTGCAGCTAGAGGGCCTGTGCGGTGCAATCAACGGTGACTTTGGCACGCTAGACTGGATACCCGTGCGCTACATCCACCGCACCGTAGCCCGCAAGCGCCTGCCAGGCCTGTGCCGCGCCGCCCGCGTAGGCCTGGTCACACCGCTGCGCGATGGCATGAACCTGGTGGCCAAAGAGTTTATAGCCGCGCAAGACAGCGCCGACCCTGGCGTGTTGGTGTTGTCGCGTTTTGCAGGCGCGGCTGAGCAGTTGCAGCAAGCTTTGCTAGTTAACCCCTACGACATCCACGGCACCGCGCAAGCCATTCAACGCGCACTGCACATGCCACTGGCAGAGCGCCAAGAGCGGCACCAAAGCTTGTTGAAAACTATCGAGCAGCAAGATGTGCACTGGTGGAGTGCTAGTTTTTTACGGGCTTTGCGGCAAACGGGGTCTTAATGGCTTTATTCGGACCTTTAGAGCGCTTTTACTAATGAAAAGTGCTCGTAGTCCAAGTGTTTATTGCTCTGATAGCTATGAATTAAATAGCATTTAGCTGCCAGTATCAACAAGTTTTACAGCCACTGCAGCATCTCCAGGCACTGGCACGCTGCCAGTAGAGCCGCCGCCAGAGGGGTCTTTGCGCGGCGGCTTAGGCCGTGGGGGTTTGCTGGTGTGCACCACCTGTGCAGCGCGCTCCATGTCGCCGCTTAAAAAGTGCGGTGCTGCTTTGATGCTGCGTTCAATCGTTTGCTCAATGCCATCGCGGTGCTCTGGCGACGGCTTTTTTAGCACCCAGTGAATCACTTCACTCTTCACCCCTGGGTGGCCAATGCCAATGCGCAGCCGCCAGTACTGGTCTGTGCCCAGCTGGGCATGGATGTCGCGCAGGCCGTTGTGTCCAGCGTGGCTGCCACCCAGCTTGATCTTGGCCTCGCCCGGTACGATGTCCAGCTCGTCATGGGCTACCAAAATCTCTTCGGGTGCAATTTTAAAAAACTTAGCCAGCGCCCCCACCGACTTGCCCGACAGGTTCATAAAAGTCTGTGGCTGCAACAGCCAAACAGTCTGCCCATCAACCACTGTACGCGCAACCAGTCCAAAATAGCTTTTATCGTAGGTAAGCGAGCACTTCCATTGGCGGGCTAATGCGTCAATCATCCAAAACCCCGCGTTGTGCCGCGTAGCATCGTATTCAGCGCCCGGGTTGCCCAAGCCAACAAACAGTTTGATCATGCAAGTGATTATCCCTGCTCGCAGTGCCACAGCCAAAATTCAGTACTTTGGCGTTCAAAAATTTGTTGCTGCTCTGTGTGCAGTGTTGAAATATGTGTGCAACAAAGTGTACTTAAACCGCAAAACACTGGCAAAAAAACACGTTTTCTACTACAAACAGATGACGACAAAGCACCCACGCCTGATTAATATGACCTCACAACAGACGCCGGTTGACTTTGCTGCCCCACAGCACACCACCGCCACGCTACTCATCATCGACGTAGTGGAATCCGTCCGTTTGATGGAGGCTAACGAAGAAGATGCAGTGCGGCGATGGCGAAATCTGGTGCACCTGGTGGTGCGTGACGTGCTGCCCCAGTACGGCGGGCGTTTGCTTAAAAGCCTGGGTGACGGCCTGATGCTTGAATTTGCCACCTCCCGCCCCGCCGTGCACGCCGCGCTACACATACAGCAGCTGTGCCACGCCGCCCACCACGGTGTGCCACCGACGCAGCGCGTGCAACTGCGCGCAGGCATTCACACTTGTAATTATGTGACCGACGCACATGATATTTATGGTGCCGACGTGAACCTGGCCGTGCGCCTGACCACGCTAGCCGGCCCCGGCGAAATAATCGTTAGCGCCCCCGTGCGCGACCAACTAACCCCTGCACTAGATGGCGACATTGAAGACTTGGGCGACTGTTACATGAAGCACCTGGTGACCCCCGTACGCGCCTACCGCGTAGGCAGCGCAGGCGCGGCCCCCATCATCGAGCCCGGTAGCAGCCGCCCGCTCGACTTGCGCCCCACCATCGCCGTCATCCCGTTTGCCGCGCGCGGTGCTGAACCCGGCCACGCCCTGATAGGCGAGGCCGTGGCCGACGAACTGATAGCCGCACTAAGTAAAACAGCCGAGCTGCACGTTATATCTCGCCTGTCTACCACTGCTTTTGCCGACCGCCCGGGCCGCGCCAACAGCGAAAGCGGCGGCATAGCAGGGGCAGGCAATGCCAGCGCTTTAGCTGACATTCGCCAGCACCTAGGCGCCACCTACGTACTGTCAGGCCGCTGCACCGCCATCGGCAGCAACATGAGCTTATTCGTAGAACTGGCCGAAGCCGACGGCGGGCGCATCGTGTGGGCCGACAACCTCAAAGGCCTGGTCGCAGGCCTGTTTAACCCCCAAGACGACATGCTCTCCCGCATAGTCGCCGCAGTCAGCAGCGCCGTGATGAAGCACGAGCTGGGTAGAGCGCAAAACCATGCGTTGCCTACGTTGGAGGGGTATACGTTGTTGATGGGGGCCATTGCGATGATGCATCGCACGGACTACCATGATTTTGACAAAGCACGCTTGATGCTGGAGCATTTGATTTCGCGCAGTCAGAGGCATCCAGTGCCGCATGCTTGGTTGGCGAAGTGGCATGTGATGAAGGTTG
The DNA here is from genome assembly GCA_043747295.1 of Polaromonas sp. GTDB lineage: Bacteria > Pseudomonadota > Gammaproteobacteria > Burkholderiales > Burkholderiaceae_C > JAAFIP01. The sequence continues at coordinate 10,002 of JAYTPK010000158.1, forward strand.
CTCAAGGCTGGACGAACGATATTACTGGCGAGACTAATTTAGCCCTTGAGTGCACAAAAAAAGCGCTGGACTTCGAGTCCAACAATGCACTTGCACTGACTATTGATGGATTAGTTCACACGAATCTGAAACGTGATATAGATTTTGCTAGTGTTCGCTACTTATCCGCCATTGAAGCCAATCCAAATGAGTCTCTCGCTTGGTTACTTAAGGGAACTATGCACGCCTTTAAGGGAGAAGGTAGCTTGGCAGTAACTAATACCAAGCATGCTTTGAGGCTCTCACCGCTTGATCCATTTAAGTACTATTACGACTCCCTAGCTGCAACAGCAGCCTTGTCATCCGGTGACTATTTGAATGCGATTGAATTAGCCAAAAAATCTTTGCGTGCAAATAAAACGCATACATCAACTTTAAGGGCGCTGGTAATTGGCTATGTTCAATCTGATCAGTTGGCCGATGGAAAACGTATTGCTTCGGAACTGAAAAAATTAGAGCCAGATTTTACGGTATCGAAATTCTTAGCGCGTACGCCTTCTGCTGGTTCTGCTCTCGCAGAAATTGCAGCTGATTCATTCAGAGCTGTTGGCATTGATTAACCAACTCAAAATTACTTTTCTAGGAGAACTCTATGAGCGGAATAAGCGGGATAAGTGGAATAAGTGGGATAAGTGGGATAAGTGGGATAAGTGGAATAAGTGGAATAAGTGGCGCAGATGTAAATGCTTTATTTACTGGGCCATTGATCGCTAGTCGCGATGCACTCGTAGGCGCTTATTCAGGCGTCACGCAACCCGTTAAGTGGGCTACAGCTCTAGATAATTTAGACCTTCTAAAACGCTGGGACTCTGGCGTGCGCATCAGTGTCTGCCAAGCCGAGTTGTGCAACCTACTGCATTTCAGCGTTAGTGGGCAAAGTGCCACCTTCGCGCATTTGAATGAGCCTAGTGCAGGCACATTTCAAGCAGAAAATATCGTAACGCTAACCCGGCCTGATGAGGCGCTGTTTAAGCAACAGCTAGGACTTGTGATGAACTGGGCTACTCTGCGCGAAGACCGGGCCAGTGAAATCCTGACTCAAATGTCGGGCGCAGCGCCGTTTTGGGCCAGCGTGGTGGGCATTCAACCGCATCGCCATAAATACACACTTGAGGTGATTGGCTTGGCGCTATCGCTGGCGTGGATGGTGGAGATGCGCTTCAAGCACGCCTTTGCCTGCCCACGGCCTGTGGAATATTCACCCCAAGTGCAGCCCATGGTTGCTACACCCGGGCATGGTGCCCTCCCCAGCGGGCACGCGACGGAGGCGTTTATGGTGGCGCGGGTGCTGCAGTACCTAACGCACCCGCCACAAGGCAGCGAAACGATCAAGCAGTTGCAGCGGCAAGCCGCGCGTATCGCTATCAACCGCACAGTAGCGGGCCTCCACTTTCCGGTGGACTCTGCCGCTGGTCGCTTGCTGGGTGAATCGCTGGCGGGATACTTTTTGCACCGCTGCCAAGAATCCACCAGCTACAAAGAGCGCAGCTTTGACGGTAGCAAGTTTCACGATGGTGGCAATGCATTGGACTTTAACTACCACGCATCTTTAAGCACCACACCTACCAGTTTGTTCAACACCGAGGTTGCAGTCCATACCTTAAATCAACCGTCAGAGATATTAAAAACACTTTGGAAATTGGCCAAAGATGAGTGGAAATAAATTTCAATTACTGCAAATTTAATAGCTGCTTGAGCAGTATTTATGTGACTTAGAGGCCTAATTAATGCCTAAAAGAGAGCTGAACCATGGCTATAAACACTCCATCACCTGCAGACAACCCGCCTAGGCCCGAAAAGGGGCGTAACCGCGTTGTTCCGTGGTCGCCTGCGCTCAAACCTAGTGAAACTTTTACTGGTGTCGACTACAGCGTCAACGGCGCGGCTGATGGGTTAGACCCTTATTTGGTATGGGCAGACTTAAGCGGGTTTGCGCATTTGCGCAAGACGGGGCAAGATGTCCCCAAGCTTTACCGTCCGCAAATACTGCCTGTGCTGATTGAGCTACAAGACGAAGTCACTGCGCAGCAGCTGGTGGCCTTCTTAACGCCGCTGGGTTTGCAGCGCAGCCAAGCGGTAGAGGGTAAGGGCGAGCAAAACCCGCAATTGACTATTCCGTCAGCCTACCTTGACGGGCCGCTGGCCTTCGCTGGTGCTGTATTTCCTGCGCAGGCTAACCAAGCATTTTTTCAAAAATTTAAACCAGAAGCGCTGACTGGCCTTGTGCGACGTATTGAGATGGATTTGCCGCAAGATGCTGTGCTTCAACTAAAACCGCTCGACAAAGAAGTTGGGCCTGCACAGGGCCGCCAGCTGCTGCGTGGCAAAGTAGTGGCCATTATTGACGATGGCTGTGCTTTTGCGCACCCGCATTTTGTGCGCCCGGTAGCAGGTGCCCCGCTGTTTGCCACGCGGGTGAAAAGGCTATGGGACATGAACGTGCGCGGCCCGCAGTCGCCTGTGGGGCCGCCTGTTATTTTTGCGGGCATGGGCTACCCAGGCCAGTACGGCTGCGACTATGCCGACACAGACCTGAACGCGTTGATGGCTGCGCACACTCACAGCGGGCGCATCGACGAAGACGGTTTGTACGCCCAATTTGCCGCCAGCACGTTTGACAACGTCAACCGCCTAGAGCGCCGCTCTGCCCACGGCACCCATGTGATGGACCTAGCCTGTGGCCCCTACTTTGTGCAAGCCACCATGTGCACCCGCGAAAACGCCGAGACAGCCAACCCCACATGGGAAGCCGCGCAAGACGATGCCAGCGAGGTGCAGATTATTTTTGTGCAGCTACCCATGCGCACCGTGCAAGACACCTCGGGCCGCAACACCATGACCACTGACGTTTTGAATGCTATGGCTTACATCTTGGACCAGTGCGGCGATGACGCGCAAATCGTGATGAACCTAAGCTGGGGCGCGCTGGCTGGGCCGCACGATGGCAGCCACCTGCTAGAGCTGGAGATCGATAAACTGATTGTTAACCAGCGCATGCTGCACCCTATGCCATCGCCTAAAAATCGCCTGCAAGTGGTGATGCCTGCAGGCAACGGCTACCAGTCGCGCACGCATGCTAACTTTAAGCTGCGGCCCAAACGCAGCCAAACGCTGCATTGGCGTACCGAGCCCGACGATGCTACCGAAAGCTATGTAGAAATTTGGCTGCCGCACAACATGCAAGTTGAAGTGACTATTGCAGACCCGCACGGCAATGTTTTTCCTACTATAGTTAAAGGCGATGTGAGGAATTTGAATAACTATAAATCTGAGCTTTTACCCGGCAGCGTATTAGGTGTTTGCTACAACGACAGTCTGCTAAACGGCCCACACGGCCACTGCGTACTAGTAGCCTTGGCACCCACTATCGACCCCGACAACCTGCGTGTAACAGCACCGCACGGTGTGTGGAAAATAACCATCACCAATGTGTGCACCCACCCAGGCGTGGTGGACGCCTATGTAGAACGTGACGACGTAGCGCTGGGCACGCGGCGCGGCGCACGCCAAAGCTATTTTGAAGATCCGGACTACGACCGTATGGCCGTGGACGACGATGTACGGGTAGATTTAGACTGCCCCAACCCGCAAGCGGCCATAGTGCGACGCGAAGGCGTGTTTAATAATATTTCTACTGGTGAGCACACTATCAAAGCGGGTGGAGTGCGCGAAACCGACTTAGAAATTGCCGAATATTCACCGCACAATTTCTATAGCCCACGCGCTAAACGAGTCAACACTGCAACACCTGTGCACCACTACGCCACTACAGAAGAAAGCCGCACCCTGCACGGCATACGCGCCGCCGGCACACGCGCCGCCAGCACAGTACGCCTGTCTGGCACCAGCATGGCCGCACCGCAAATTGCGCGGGATGTGGTGAATGTATTGCTTTAAAAATTAAAAAGAAAGCGAAAAACTGTCAAGCGTTTGAGATGCGCGTGACTCAGGCGTAATCATGCCGCCTTAGTGCCAAAAAAACTATCAAGCTTGTCTAACGCGTTTAATCCGCGTGAGGCATCGCCTTTGCTGGCGCGCAGCTCAAAGCGGGTTTGGGCGTCTTGCTGCGCCAAGGCGATAGTGGCTAGTTCTTCCATATATTTATTGGCGCTTAGGCCACGCGCGCGGGCCACTTCTTTTAAGCGAGCATGGTTACTGTCGGGGAGTCGAATAGTAAGTGCAGACATTATGAATTCTCCTTTACCCATTGGGCGGGGGTTTGAATACGTATCTGCGGAAAACGCAGCTCGGCACTGGCAAAGTCTCGCAAATTCCAAGTCAACAGCGTAGCATCTTGCGCGGCTACGGCCAGTTCAAAAACATGGTTATCGCCTTCGTCGCGTAGGTTAGGTCGCCATGTGTAGTACAGCTCAATCATCTGGCAGCGTGCTGTGTAGGCGTCTAATCACTGGATATTAACGGTTTCACCACTTCGCAGGCAACTTCTTCACTAATACCAAGTTGCGTTTTTCCGCGCTCACGTAGCCACCTTTTTCTAAATCGCGCAACAGCTTGCTGACCATCTCGCGGGAGGTGCCTATGCGCTGGGCTAGGTCAGCGTGAGTGGTGCGTTCCGGGATGGCACGTTTGCCTTGGGCATCGGGTGGTTCAGCCAGCAGCTCTAGGGTTGCGGCAAGGCGGCCGTAGGCGTCCAGCAGGGCCAGGTTGCGGGCGGTGAGGGTGGCAGACCGTGCACGGGCAATGATTTTGGTGATAAGTTCAAAGGCCAGTTCTGGGCAGCGGGTCAAGTGGTCGCGCACGCGGTGCGACGTGACTACCGCGCATACACAAGGCTCTAGTGCCTCTACACTGGCTGACCGCGCGCCGCCATCTAGCGACATTTCACCAAAATAGTTGGGCGCAGGAATGGTGCCGTAGGTCACCTCGCGGCCATCGGCGTCGGTGCCGTAGGTGCGCACGCTGCCCTGCAGCAGAATAAAAAGTGTGTCGCCAGCATCGCCCTCACTAACAATGATGGCACCTTTGCGGTAGCTGCGTTGCACGCCCTCGTCAGCCAGCGCCTGCACGGCGGGGCTAAGTGTGCTGTGCTGTACGGGGGGCTGCGTGGGGTCAACTACAGGGTTTAATGACATGAAAGATATTGTGGCACGAACAGGTGACCTGCTGTGTGTGTTGACTAACACTGGGGTAGCCTAAAAACTGGCCTGCGAGGTGGAGCGCGAGGAACGGGGCACGTTTTGCACACCGTGCGCCTCCAGCCATTGGCTGACCAAGCGGCTGCGCTTTTGCACTTTGGCTATTAGCACTGCGCACACAATGCACATCGCAGTGTTAGATACGTTAATCCATACCAAGTCTGTCATTTGGTAGTTGGCTGCAATGTATAAATGCAATGACATAGTGCTGTTAGCCCCTATCCACATGATCCAGGTGCTTAGGCTTTGGCCATCGCCCGTGCAGCCAGGTTTGAGCAGCATTTTGATGATGGGCAAATACGTGATGACCCGGATGACATTAAAAATACAGCAAGTGGCATACACATACAGTGCAAAGTCTGTTTGGCCGTTAGGTCTTGTGCAGCCTACAGACACGCAACCCAGCAAGAAGTCAAAAATATTGAGCTGTTCCATGGTGAATTTTTTTAACAAAACCGCAAGGTGCCGGTGCGGTTAAGGCGCTTGGATCTTCAGTGCGGGCAGTACGGCCAAGCGTGTGACGATCTCGCGCAAGCCGTGGCAATTGGTTTTGCCGCAAATATTGCGTACGTGGGTGCGAATAGTGGCTGCACCTAAATTAAAGTGTTTAGCCATTTCGGGCACAGTTTGACCCGTGCTGATGAGTCCCAGCACACGTTCTTCAGTGGGGGTTAGATCATACGCACAAGCAAAGGGCTTAAGCGATAGCGCCTCGCACATGTCGGTGCGCGAGAAGATCAGGGCGAAGTGTTGGGCGCTGCCACCGGGCTGGGCGTATAAGGGCACTACTGCCACTAACGCATCTGACTTTGCCCCCATTGCGATCATGCTGCGTTTACCTGCTGCAGCCTCGCCCAGTGCTTTGCTAAATTGGCGCACATCAGGCATGTGGGTGACGGTAATATGCCCGCTGTCTAGGGCGATGCAGCTGCGGCTTGCCAGTGCCTCGGTGGCTGCGGCATTGAGGTGCAGCACCCGTGCGTATTGGTCGATGATGACGACGCCACTGGCCATGGCATCTAGGGCACAAGCTGCCAGTGCCTTAGCCAGTGTGTCTGCATCTGCGGTATGGCTGATAGCGGTCTCGGCTTCTGTCTCTGCCCCAGCTGGGTTGTAAAACATGCTGCCACCGAAATGATCGTTGGCGGTGTTGAAAGCTTGGCTGTCTAGGACGTCGGTAGGTTGACGGTCTTGGGTGGCTCGGCGTAATAACATGGTGTCTCGCAATCAAAGGTTAATGAACAATGACGCAAGGATAAAAAATTACGCTGTGGTGTGATGGGTACTAATTACGGCTGATTTGTGAAATAGTTGCCAAAAAATTAAGGTGACCGCCTTAATCGGCATCTTTGATGACTAGTTAATGCTACTAATTAAATAGCTGCTAGAGTAATGAATACTTGGACTACAAGCCTATTTCATTGCTAAAAACAGTAAAAATCATGTGCTGCGAGCCCGTCCACCTTTTTCAGCCCAAGTACGTGTCCACCGTAGTTGCATGGTGCGCAGCATCACCAGCATGCCAACTGCTAGCGCCGCAAAAGCTACAAACCCCCAAAGATAAGTGCCAAGGTATTGTTTGGACAAACCCATCGCGTTGGGTATAAATCCACCCCCCAACGCACCTATCTCGCCAATCATGCTGCCAGCTACTGCCGTGGTCATGGGCCAGCGCAGTGGCACTAGCTGAAATAGTGCACCATTGCCAGCACCTAGCGCGGCAAAGCACAGCATAAACAGCAGCGTGGTCATTACCAGCGACCCGCTGGCTAGCCCGCAAAGCACCAAGGTGACCGCCACCACGCCTAACACTCCACTTAGGGTGTTGATGCCACCAATGCGGTCAGATATGTAGCCACCCACTACGCGCACGGCGCTGCCCATTAACGCGGCCAGCATGGTCAGTTGACCGGCTTCAATTTTGGTGACCTTGAACTGGTCGTAAAAATAGGTAGGTAAAAAACTGGCCAAGCCGATAAACCCACCAAAGGTCACCACGTAAATCAAGCTAAAAGCCCAGCCGTCTTTTTCAAACAGGCAGGCAATGTGCTGGCGAAAACTTTGGTGCTCTATGTCAGGTGGCTCTTTGGCAATCACCACCATCACTGCCATGGGTAACAGCATGCACAGGGCTGCAATGCCATACACCGTTTGCCAGCCATAAGCCGTCGCCAGCGGCGGTGCAAACAACACGGCCAATACGGTGCCAGAGTTACCCGCACCGGCTATGCCCATAGCCAAGCCTTTGTATTTGGGTGGAAACCAGCCGCTGCCTAAACTTAGCGCCACGCCAAAGCTAGCCCCGGCTATCCCTAGCAGCACGCCCATGGCAATTACATGGTCATATTTACTGATAAAAAAGTAGCCGCCCGTCAAAGCCGCGATGATCAAGCCCATCTCGACCAGTGCAGCGTTTTTGCGGCCAATGTACTGCGACAAAATCCCCAGCGGAAAGCGCATGAGCGCGCCTGCCAATATGGGCACCGAGATCATGAAGCCTTTTTGTGCGGGGGACAGGCTGTAGGTTTCAGAGATAAACGGTGCCATCGCGCCGTTAAGTACCCAAACGGCAAAGCAAAAATCGAAATACAAGAAAGCTGCAAATAACGTGGGCGCGTGCCCACTCTTTAAAAAAGTGCGAAAACCTGACATGTACCTACCTTGGTGTTTGTTTCACCTTAGTAGTGCGAGATCCGTGCCAATACGTGCGCACGCTGCTGGTGCATATGAAGGGTGCATGGGCTTGGGCATGGTGCAAATCTCGCTGGATTGCCGCCGGCCCGATAAAGTTAGGCTTTGATTTTGGGCACGCGGCCCATGAGATAAAACTCGGGGTTCGGCATCATGCCGCTAAAACTAGCCATGCGGTTAGACAAGCCAAAGAAAGCGGTGATAGCGGCAATGTCCCAGGCGTCTTCGTCATCAAAACCATGCGCATGCAGTGCAGAAAAATCAGCATCGACGATTTTGTCCGAATTTAGGCACACCTTCATGGCAAAGTCGAGCATGGCTTTTTGGCGCGGCGT
>JAYTPK010000159.1:0-1876 GCA_043747295.1 Polaromonas sp.
GCGAATGGTATTGTCACGCGTCGATAGTTCCCAAATGGCTCGCTGCATTAACCAGTTATATTTTCGGTGCGGATGCAAAAGATGGGGTCATTCATGTAGATCAGATGCCGCCGGCACAAGCTCAACGCCAATAGAGCATAAAAAATGACTCCAGAGAGCCATTTTTTAAGTGTTTTGGGCTGTTAACCCAGGTAAAACCTGCTCAAAAAGCTATAGAATTTATAGTGATTGGAGTGTTTGGCATCTCTATGATTGACTGACTTCCAACACCAGTTTGCCAAAGTTTTCGCCATTGAACAGCTTGAGCAAGGTCTCGGGAAAAGTCCTCAGCCCCACTACGACATCTTCTTTGCTCTTCATCCGCCCGTCTTTGAGGTAGCCTGCCATCTCGGCAATGGCCAAGTGGTAGCGGTCTGCGTAGTCGAACACCACGATACCTTCCATGCGGGCGCGGTTGACCAGCAGGCTGAGGTAGTTTTTGGGGCCTTGCACCGCAGTGGTGGTGTTGTACTGGCTTATCGCGCCGCAGATGATAATGCGGGCTTTGCGGTTGATACGGGTGAGCACGGTATCCAGTATGTCGCCGCCTACGTTGTCAAAGTAAATGTCTACGCCTTTGGGGCAATGTTCTTTCAGACCATTCTTCACGCTGTCAGGCGCTGCTTTGTAGTCGATGCAGGCATCAAAGCCCAGCTCCTTGACTACCCAGTCGCATTTGGCCGCGCCGCCTGCAATACCCACTACGCGGCAGCCTTTGATTTTGGCCATTTGGCCCACTGTTTGGCCCACAGCTCCAGCTGCGCCGCTGATGACCACTGTCTCGCCTACTTGCGGCATACCGACGTCCATCAGGCCAAAATAGCCTGTCATGCCAGGCATGCCCAGTACGTTAAGCCATTGTTGTACGCTGCCAGCGCGCAAGTCAATTTTGGTAATACCGTTGCGTTTGACTTGATCGCCAGGAATAAAGCAGTACTCCTGCACGCCAAGGCTGGCACTTACATGGTCACCCACCGCAAACGCCGAATTTTTAGATGCGACCACAATGCCTACGCCGCCAGCGCGCATGACTTCGTTGATGGCCACTGGCGCAATATAGCTTTTACCGTCGTTCATCCAGCCGCGCATGGCAGGGTCGAGCGACAGGGCCAAGGTTTTAACCAATACATCACCTTGTGCAGTCGGTTGCTGCACAGGTTCTTGGGTATGGCTCCAACATTCCGGGCCGGGCAGGCCTACGGGGCGCTGGGCAAGGCGGATTTGGTGGTTGGTAGTGGCGACTATGGTGCTCATGACTTAATTCCCTAGGTTGATAAACTTCGCACATGATAGTAAACCCACTATTGCATGGACGCCGATGCTTGTGCGACACTGCAGACAATTAAACTTTATTACTACTATGGCACGGGTTAGATCTTCCACGCAGCGTCCCTACGATGTGGTTTTGTACGGCGCTACTGGCTTTGTAGGCCAACAAACAGTGGCGTATTTTGCTCGGCATGCCAAAGGTGTACATTGGGCTATAGCGGGGCGCAACCAAAGCAAACTAGAAGCGGTGTTGCGTGGCACCAAGGTGCGTGTGCCCATCATCGTGGCCGATGCACAAGACAGTACCGCACTCAAAGAGTTGGCAGCCAGCACGCGTGTGGTGTTGTCATCTGCGGGGCCGTTTGGTTTGTACGGCAGCGCGCTGGTAGCTGCGTGCGTGCAGCAGCGCACGCACTACGTGGACATTGCCGGCGAAACACCCTGGGTACGCGCCATGATCGACACGCACCATGCGCAAGCTGCAGCGGATGGCACGCGCATTGTGCCCTGCTGTGGTTTTGACTCGGTGCCGTCTGACTTGGGCGCTTATCTGGTGGCGCAAGAAATG
>JAYTPK010000160.1:0-9602 GCA_043747295.1 Polaromonas sp.
TGTCTGACCCAAGGCGCTGGGACATCATTTCTAGCATTTGAGGTTCAGCTGTAGAAAACCGCACGGTACCGGCACCAGTTAAACAACCATCCCCCAGCAAACTGCCCAGTACCCACGCGTCCATCGGCATATTTTGCTCATGTCCAAAATCGCCCGAATGCGGCTCGATCCAAAGACGCTGGGCGTAGCGTTTGCGTTGCAGCATTTCGGCCAACTTAGCGGTGTTCATCACGCGGGGCTTGTCCCATTGGCGGTATTGCACTTGCCACAAATGCTCGGCACAGCACTCGGTGCTCCGTCCATCTGAGAAGCTGATTGTAAAAACTTCTTTTTCTCCCTGCGGGAAGATGGCTGTCACGATAGATGGTAGTCCGTCCACAGAAGCCACGGCATCGCCGACGGCCAAATCACCCATGCGCGCCCAACCCGTGCGCGTGCGAACGGCTGCATCCAATGGTTGCGCTTTCCCCATCGAAGGTCTTGCAGCCAAAATGATCAGGTCGCCTGCCTGCATGCCAGAGGTCATTTTGTCCAAATCAACAAATCCTGTGGGCACACCGGTGATGTCGTTGGGGTTCTCCGACATTTCCTGCACGCGGTCTAGCAGCTGCACCACTAGGCTGTCCATGCCCTGAAAGCCTTTTTTCATGCGCGAGCCTTCTTCACCAATAGCGAAGATTTTTTGCTCGGATTCGTCAAGGATTTTGGCAACGTCTTTGCCTTGCGTGTTAAACGCGCTGGTCGAAATCTCGTCGCTGGCGCTGACCAGCTTGCGCAAGATAGCGCGCTCACGCACGATCTCGGCATAGCGGCGAATGTTGGCGGCGCTGGGCACGTACTGCGCCAGAGCATTAAGGTACACCAGGCCGCCAATCTCGTCGGCCTTACCCTCTGACTGCAATCGCTCATACACGGTGATCACGTCAGCCGGTCGTGTAGCGTTGATGAGTGATCCGATGGCGGCGTAGACCAAGCGGTGCTCGTAGCGGTAAAAATCGCCGTCCACTAGCAGATCGCCCACGCGGTCCCACGCGCCGTTGTCTAGCAACAGGCCGCCCAACACGCTGGATTCGGCTTCGATGCTGTGCGGCGGTATGCGCAGTTGCGCTATTTGACTGTCTACGCCGAAGCTGGATAAATCGGGGGTGTAGTCATCGTCGACTGGGTGAAGAACTGCGGACATGGTGGTTTGGTTTTCCTAACTGTCAATGCTAGTGCGCAGCGCTTGTGTGGGCAAGCCCACCCAGAGAAACAGTTTGCATAACTCTGTGGATGAGCTTGTGGATAAGCTGGGCATGGCGGTGTATAAGCTGTGCGTTTGCGCCGATAAAATGCAAAACGGGCCTAGATTACTCTAGACCCGTTGCATAAAACGTTTAATAAAAACTAATGGTCGGTGTGAAAGGATTCGAACCTTCGACCCCTTGCACCCCATGCAAGTGCGCTACCAGGCTGCGCCACACACCGAAGCCTCAAATTATAGCCCGATAAGAAGCATATTCCTTCGGTAGCCGCGTATCTAAGCCCAGCTTAGATAGACACTAGCAATAGATCGCGTATCTCAAACAGCTCGCGGCGCAGCTGCATGATGGGTACATGCACACTGGCACCGGTGTTTTCAAAACTGCTGTCTTCAAAATCAGACTCAGCCAAATCAGGTGGTAGCTCAGAATCGGCGCCATCCAGCACGTCCACACCATCTAGCATGACCTCGCCTGCCTTGCGGCGGTCGCGCTCGGTTTGCACTAAGTCATGTAGTTTGTTGCGTGCACCGCTGATAGTGAAGCCTTGGTCATACAACAAATCGCGTATGCGGCGAATCATTAGCACTTCGTGGTGCTGGTAGTAGCGGCGGTTGCCGCGACGCTTCATGGGTTTGAGTTGTGTAAACTCTTGCTCCCAATAGCGCAGCACGTGCGGCTTCACGTCACAAAGCTCGCTGACCTCACCGATAGTGAAGTAGCGCTTAACAGGGATGGATGGAAGCGATTTCTCCATAGAAATCAACGTACTACGTGCATAAGCTCGAAATTTACTCCAACTTTAGTTAAGTTGCAAATTACTTTGACTTTACGAGCTAACTTATTGAAATCGTTGTAATTTCGCGCTCAGTTAACTAGAGCAAACTTTGTAACAAATTCGGCCACTAGACGCTGAAATTTGTACTTTTTATGTAACTTGGCTTAAACAATGCCACAAGCTTAAAAATTAGGGGCATCGATGCCCCAGCGCGCCAAAGCCGCGTCATCGCTGACGCGCGCGTCCACCCACTGTGCGCCTTGCGCAGTAGATTCTTTCTTCCAAAACGGAGCTTGGGTTTTAAGGTAATCCATTAAAAATTCGCAGGCTTGAAAGCTTTGGCCTCGGTGCGCTGACGTGACAGCCACCATGACAATTTGATCGAGCGGCTGCAACACACCCACACGGTGAATCACCCGCGCGGCAAAAATATCAAAGCGCTGCAAGGCTTGGTCAATCATGGCCTCGATGCTGGACTCGGTCATGCCGGGATAATGCTCTAGCTCCATCGCGCTGACCATGTCATCGCTTTTGGGTAAAGCCGCATTGCGGTCACGCACCGTGCCGATAAAGCTGCACACCGCACCCACGCGCGGGTCGCTGGCGCGCAGCGTGTCAATTTCTGCAGACAAATTGAAATCTGCACTTTGAATGACAATGCGTGGCGCTTGCGTGTGCTGGAGCATGTTAGCCACCTGTAACTGGTGGGAAAAACGCTACTTCTGCCCCGCTGGGCAGCAAGGCAGCCGCATCGCTCATAGTTTGGTTGACTGCCATGCGCACGGCTTTGCCCTCGGCCAAGCTGTCGGCATAGCCTGCGCCGCGTGCTGCCAGCTCGGCGCGCAATGCGCCCAGCGTAGTGGCGCTGGTGGTGTAGGCCTCGGTGCCTTGGCCTACGGCCTCGCGGATCGACGCAAAAAATTTAAGCTGAATATGGTTCATGGCAATCATTGTCATGGCGGTTAAAGTCATGATGGTCAAAGGTTAGCAGCGTTAGAGCAATTGATCAAACGGAATAAACGTCACCATATCACCTTGCGCAATGGTGCTGCCCGCCGGGTTGTCTAGCAGGCCGTCGGCCCACACGGTGGACGTTAGCACGCCCGAGCTTTGGTTAGGGTACACATCTAGGCCACCGCTGGCGTTGCGTTTAACACGTAAGAATTCTCTACGCTTATCGGCCTTAGGCCAAGTAAAGTCTGCTCTATAAGCTACAGTTTTTATAGCGCTTGCCTGCCTAGGCTGCCCCTGCAACGCGGCCAACATGGGGCGCACTAGCATTAAAAAGGTGACAAAGCTAGACACCGGATTGCCAGGCAAACCCACAAAATGCGCTGCATCGGCAGCAACTCCGGCGCGGTGCACCTTGCCATAAGCAAACGGCTTACCCGGCTTCATGCTGATGCTCCATAAGTCTAGGCTGCCTAGCTGCTGCACAGAAGGTTTGATATGGTCTTCTTCGCCCACACTCACACCGCCACTGGTCAAAATTAAATCGTGCTCTGCAGCAGCAGTCTGCAGCGCGGCGATGGTGGCCTGGCGGTTGTCGGGCACGATGCCCATGTCGGTCACGTCACAGCCCGCGCGCTGCAGCAAGGCGCGCAGAAAAAAACGGTTGCTGTTATAAATCGCGCCCGGCGGCATGGCATGGGGCAGTACATCTCCAGGCATTACCAGCTCATCACCGGTTGAAAATAATGCTACTTTTACGCGGCGCGTGACCTCTAGCGTGGCCATGCCAATGCTGGCGGCCAGGCCCAGCGACGCAGGCGACAGCAACGTGCCCTGCTCTAGCACTACCGCGCCGTGTGCAATGTCCTCGCCTGCGCGGCGCAGCCACTGGCCGCTGCGTGGTGTGGTGTTGATGCGCACCGTGCCGTCGCCAAGATCAGTGCAGTCTTCTTGCATGACCACTGCGTCAGCACCGGGCGGCATGGGGGCGCCGGTAAATATGCGTGCCGCTTGGCCGCGCTGCAACGGCTGGCCAAACTGCCCTGCCGCAATGCGTTGGGCTACTTTGAGCGTGGCGGGTACGGTGCAGTCTGCGCTGCGCACGGCGTAGCCGTCCATCGCGCTGTTGTCAAACCCGGGAACCTGCATGGCACAGGTGATGCTGTGCGCCAGCACGCGGCGGTCAGCGTCAAAGGTCGACACGGTTTGCGTGTCTTGCAAAGGCTGCACTTGTGCCAACAGCTGGGCCAAGGCGTCGTCCAAAGCGCGCAGCGCAGGGAATTTAGCAGGTGCATTCATAAGGTGCGTTGGCGATGGCAAAGTAAATAGCAGCAGTGGTTAAGGTGTAGCAGTTTACAGATGCTGATGGAAATCGTAGTCAAACCTGCTGGCATTGTCTAATAACCATTGGGCAACTTGGGCAGGCTGGTTTAAGGCCAGCACGGGGCGCTGGGTAGCGGCATCTATCTGCTCTGGTGCATCGGTAGCAATAGCCACAATAAAGTCGTCGTCAACATGCAAGCTGCGCGTGCTGTGCGTAAACCGCCAAACTTCAATTTTGGGTAAGTCGCTGTCTTTAAAACCTTCTACCAGCACCCAGTCGGTGCCTTCGTAGATTTGCGCCAACAAGTGGTGCACTTTCATCTCTGACGGTTTTTCAAACTCACGTATCAACACCAGCCGCTTGTTAGACGCGGCCACCACCTCAAACGCGCCGGCCTCGCGGTGGCGGTAGGTGTCTTTGCCTGCGTGGTCAATATCAAACTTGTGGTGCGCATGCTTTACCACCGACACGCGCAGCCCCTGCGCTTTTAGCAGCGGGATCAATTGCTCAACCAAGGTGGTTTTGCCTGAGCCTGAAAAACCTGCAAAACCAATAACTTTCATGAACTGCCTAAATATGGTGAATAACTGAGACTGTGCTGCAAGCTGACCGCTATAAAAATAATAGCTGTTTGAGCAGTAAATACTTGGACTACAGCACTATTTTATGTATTTTTTTGGATAAATGCTTTGATAGCAGCTGCATTGGCAGGCAAATTGACCACGCGCTTGGGCAGCGCCTCAATGCCTTCAAACTTAGCGGGGCGGTCTGGTTCTTTACCCAAAGCCTCCACAATAGTGGCGGCAAATTTAATCGGCAGCGCAGTTTCTAAAACAATCATCGGCACGCCCGCTGTCAGGTGCTCGCGCGCCACCTTCACGCCGTCTGCGGTGTGGGTGTCAATTATCAGGCCGTGTTTTTTATACACGTTTTGGATAGTGGCCAAGCGGTCAGCGTGGGTGCTTTTGCCGCTGGAAAATCCGTATTTAGCCGCAGCGTTTTTAAAGGCGGGTTCAGCGCTTAAATCAAACATGCCTTGTGCGTTCAGCTGGGTATGGAACAGGTCTTTGTTCTTTGCGCCGTCGCGGCCGATTAAATCGAACACAAAGCGCTCAAAGTTACTGGCTTTAGAAATATCCATCGACGGACTAGATGTCTCGTGCGTATCAGCGCTGCCGCGCACACGGTAAGCACCGGTGCGAAAGAACTCGTCCAGCACGTCATTTTCATTGGTGGCCACCACCAGCTTGTCAATCGGCAAGCCCATCATGCGCGCCACGTGGCCCGCGCAGACGTTGCCAAAGTTGCCCGACGGCACCGTAAAGCTGACCTTGGGCATACCACGATTCGCCACCGGGCCGCCCCAAGGTGAATCAGCCCCCTCGGGGGGCAGCGCACCATGCGAAGCAGGAAGCGTGGCGGCTTGTTGCGTTGCGTAAAAATACCCCGCAAAGTAATACACCACCTGCGCCAGCAGCCGCGCCCAGTTAATGCTGTTGACCGTGCCAATTTTGTATTTAGCTTTAAAAGCCAAATCGTTCGACACCGCCTTCACCAAGTCTTGGCAGTCATCAAACACGCCGTCGATGGCGATGTTAAAAATATTCTCATCCATCAAGCTGAACATCTGCGCCTGTTGAAACGGGCTCATGCGTCCCGCGGGCGAAGTCATAAACACGCGCACACCCTTTTTGCCGCGCATCGCATATTCAGCTGCACTGCCTGTGTCGCCAGACGTTGCGCCAAAAATGTTCAGCTCTTCACCTTTACGCGCCAGCTGGTATTCAAACAAATTGCCCAGCAACTGCATGGCCATGTCTTTAAAAGCCAACGTCGGGCCGTTAGACAAAGCCTGCAGGCTGATGGCAGCATCCAGCTTTTTGAGCGGCACAATTTCTTTGGTGCCATAGACCGCTTCGGTATAGGTTTTATCGCACAAAGCCTTCAAATCTGCAGCAGGAATATCGTCGATATATAGCGACAAAATTTCAAATGCCAAGCCTGCATAGCCCTGCGTAGCCAAGGTGTTGCGCAGCTTGTGCAACGCCGCGTCGTCTAAATGCGGATAGGTTTCAGGCAAATACAAACCACCATCAGGCGCTAGGCCCTCTAGCAAGATGTCACAAAACTGTTTGCGGTCAGCCTTATTTGTTGATAAAGCGCGGGTGGAGAGGTACTTCATTGAGATGGTAGTCAGAGGGATTCAAGCTCAATTGTATTACCCGCCCAGGGTGCTGCTTGCGGGCACAGCAAGATAGCAGCTAGCGCGACAATGGCGCTGCGCCCGCGTACGCGGCAGGCAACATCACGCCTTCGAGCTTACAAGCCTGCGCATCAAAGCTCAGCATGCTGCGGCAGCCTTGCATGCGGTATTGGGCCAAAAACAGGCACTCTGCAAAATCAGCTTTGCTGCCATCATATAGATGCAGCGCGTATTCGAGTGCGCCTTCGTTTTCAATCTGCAAAAGCTCGGTTTCCAGAAGATGGCGCAGCGTGGTGATGACGGCAGTTTTGCCCAGCTTAGCAGCGCTGCGCAACACCCATTCCAGCTCTAGCACTACAGGAAGACTCAGCGACACCTCTTCACCACGCTGCTGCGCCGCGTCTAGCATAGCGGTGGCTTGGCGGGTTTGGCTGGCATCGTCGGCCAGCACAATGCGGGCAATCACGTTGGTATCTAACCCGATCATGCTGCGCGGGCTGATTTCATTTTGGTCAAGCTGACTTTAGCGCCCGTGTAGCCCGCAACGCCTACCAACTCAGTCAAAGACCGCTTTTTGGTGCGCATGATGACCGTGCCATCGGGCAGCAAGGTAAAGTTGAGTTTGTCGTGCGGCTGCAGCTTCAACACCTCCCGAACTTCGATGGGAATAGTGGTTTGGCCTTTGGTAGTTAAGGTGGCATTGAACATGTGCTATCCTTTCAAAAATGCATTTTGAAAGGATTTTATCACTTCTTCATAAAACTTGCTATGCAACACTGCCAGTTTTGGGGTTAGCGCTAGGCCAATAAGTTTGGACTACAAAGCAATACCATAGATACGCACGTCAATCCAAAACCGTGACCCTATGAGCACCAGCATACCCACCACCAAAACAAAGTAGTGCGGAAACCGATTGGTCACCACATCAGTTTGGTCTAGCAGCCAAAAGTACAACCAGCTGGCCAGAAAACTACCTGCGCCATTGATAAGAGCTTGCATGAATGGCATGACGGTGAACAAAGCGGTCATCACCAACGCGGTGTAAAAAAATGCTAAATGCCACAGAGGAATGCCCAGATGGGTGATTCTTAACAGCCCCGAGAGCGCCAACGCTGAAATCAATGTGGGCATATTGACTAGCTTCGCTGGCTACGATCTAAGAGCTTAAGCCAACTCTTCCTTGCGAATCCGCACAATCGGTGCCAGCACCGTTTTCAAAGCCTGCATCTGCGCCATCGCGGCATTCATCGTGGCTTCTTTGCAGTCGTGGGTCAGGATGATCAGGTCGGTTGACGGCACTTCAAAAGTGCCCTCGTTGCCTACGCCTTCGCCGCCTACTTCGTCGGCCTCGCGCTGCAGCACGGCGTCAATACTGATGCCTGCGTTGGCCACAATGCCGGTGACTTGGGCTAGCACGCCTGCCTCGTCGGCTACGCGCAGGCGCAGGTAGTAGGCGGTGACCACATCGCCCATAGCCAGCACGGGCATGGTGTTCATCGAGCCGCTTTGAAAGGCCAATGCGGGCACGCGCTGGGCGGCGGTGGCGGTGGCCATGCGGGTGATGTCTACCAGGTCAGCTATCACCGCGCTGGCGGTGGGCTCAGACCCTGCGCCTTTGCCGTAGTACAACGTGGTGCCTACAGCATCGCCCTGCACCATCACGGCGTTCATCGCGCCTTCTACGTTGGCAATTAAGCGCTTGTTGGGCACTAGTGTGGGGTGCACGCGCAGCTCGATGCCATTGGAGCCGTGAGGCGACTTCACATCCTCGCGGCGCTTGCTGATACCAAGCAGCTTGATGCGGTAGCCCAATTGCTCGGCGTATTTAATGTCGGTGGCCGTTAGCTTGGTAATTCCCTCGACGTGCGCTTTGTCAAACTGCACCGGTATGCCAAAGCCAATAGCGGCCATGATGGTGGCCTTGTGCGCTGCGTCTATGCCCTCGATATCAAAGGTGGGGTCGGCCTCGGCGTAACCCAGGCGCTGGGCTTCACTCAGCACCACGTCAAAGTCCAGGCCCTTGCTGCGCATCTCGGACAAAATAAAATTGGTAGTGCCGTTGATGATGCCTGCAATCCACTGAATGCGGTTGGCCGTTAAGCCCTCGCGCAGCGCTTTGATGATGGGGATGCCGCCAGCAACTGCGGCCTCAAACATCACCATCACGCCTTTGGACTCAGCGGCTTGAAATATCTCGGTGCCGTGCACGGCCAGCAGTGCTTTGTTGGCAGTCACCACGTGTTTGCCAGCGGCAATAGCTTCCATCACCAACTGCTTTGCAATGCCGTAGCCGCCGATCAGCTCGATAACGATGTCGATGTCTGGATTGGCTATAACGGCGCGTGCGTCGCTTACTACCTGCACTTTGTCACCTACTGCAGCCTTGGCACGCGCGGTGTCCAGGTCGGCCACCATGGTGATTTCAATGCCACGGCCTGCGCGGCGTACGATCTCGTCATGGTTGCGCTGCAATACGGTGAACACGCCGCTACCCACGGTGCCGATGCCTAGAAGGCCTACTTGTATATTTTTCATGTGTTTTAGGGGTTAAATGAGCTTGTAGTCCAAGTATTTATTACTTATATAGCTATTAAATTGATAGTAATTACGTCTTAGCGTGTTGCGTACGATAAGCCGCTAAAAACTTGGAAATGCGGCCAATAGCCTCGCGCAAATCGTCTTCATGCGGCAAAAACACCATGCGGAAATGTTGATTGTCTGAGTAGTTAAAACCCGATCCCTGGACCAGCATCACGCGAGTTTCTTTGAGCAGTTCCATAAAAAACTGGCGGTCGTCCGCTATGGGGTACATCTTGGGGTCGAGCTTAGGAAACATGTACAGCGCGGCATCAGGCTTAACGCAAGTTACACCGGGGATGGCGGTAATCAGTTCGTAGGCCAGGTCGCGCTGGCGGCGCAGGCGGCCACCTTCTTTGACCAGATCGTTAATGCTTTGATAGCCGCCCAGCGCGGTTTGAATCGCCCATTGGCCGGGCACGTTAGAGCCGAGTTTTAAGTTGGCCAACATGTTCAGGCCTTCAACAAAATCTTTGGCCTCATGCTTGGGGCCAGACACCACCATCCAGCCCGCGCGGTAGCCGCACG
>JAYTPK010000161.1:0-8275 GCA_043747295.1 Polaromonas sp.
CCTGATAGTGTGATGGAGACTTGGAAGGCGTTGGCTGGGTAGACCACAGCGCACTACCTGTGGGCGGTGCTTATCGCCCCCATCTATGCGGAGTCCATAGTGCGGTGCGTCGGGCACCGCAGCCTGCAAGCGATCATTTCTTGCTGGATTTGCTGGCAAGCTCACTCAACAACTCTTTCGCCGCTTGCAGATCTTTGGTACCAAAACCTTCCGTGAACCATTGGTACACCCCAGATAGTAATTTGTGGGCCTTTGACTTTTTGCGCTGGCTTTGCCATAGCCGCGCAAGACTTATTGCGGCTCTTAATTCAAAGGATTTCGCCTGTTGATTTTGTGCAATGCTGATGGCTTTGATAAAGTAGGCCTCCGCTTGCAAATGAGCATGCGACTGTGCTTGGACGGTGGATGCTGCTTTATCGGCTTTCAATGTCAGATCACCTTTGAGCCGATACAGTTCCGCTTCATAAAACAGCTCCCCTGCTCGATTAGCTGCCTCCACGGCCTCGTCCAGCAAGCGCAGTCCGCTCTCACTATCACCCGCATGGTTCAAGGCTTCTGCGAGGATTGAAAGAAAATAAGGGCGGTAAACGGCTGCCCCTGTAGCGTTAGCGGTCTCAATGCTTTGTCGCATGAGCGCGATGCCCTCCGTGGCCTGCCCTTGTTGCGTGAGTGCCCAGCCCTGCGCAATAGTGCCCCAAGCTCGGTACAGTGGCAAACCCTGCTCGGTAGCCAGAGTGATGCCCTTGGTGGCGTGCTCTTGTGCGGCATCAGCCTCTTGCCGATACTGGTGGAGCCAGGCTAACCAACACTGTGCAAATACAAGACTAAACGGATGTCCTAATTCTTGGGCATACGTCAACCCCTCTTGCCCCAACACCAACGCACGATCCGGATAGCCTAAAATCCACATGGGCAAGGAATAAAAGCCACGTGTCGTCACACCCAGGTCAATACCGTAAACACTGGCAAGCCCGCCATGCTGCTCGCGCACGTACATGGATTTGGCTTGTTCATAGTACTGGGCAGCCTCTGCCACAATGCCTCTCTGAAACAGCGCCATGCCCAAGTGGTAACGGCTGAGCATTTTCAGACCCACCTCTGCCTGACGCTCACCTTGCTCAACCAGTTGCTGGGCTAGCTCCAGTGCGGGTTGCGTCTGCCCACGAACCAGGTAGTACAAAACCAGCCCCCGAACGGCTTGAAAATGCTGAGGGGTTTCTGCTACCTCCTGGCTGAGCTCTTGCGCGCGCGTGTAGATTTTGGACAGCTCCGGTGCGGCATAACCTTTCACAGCAGCAATGGATACCCCCAAGGTCACATTCAGCAAAAACTCTTGTTGTGCGCCTGCCGGGGTACTGGCCTGGGTGGATAGAACCTCTATGCCTTTTGTGAGGTGTGCGATGGCTTCGTGGTGCGCCAAGCGCTGCGCCGCTCGCTGCCCCGCTTGCAGCCAATAGCCCACACTTTCGGCAGCACAACCGGCCTCCGTGTAGTGGTACGCCACCAGCTCTGGTTCGGTTTTGACCAGATCTGCAAAATTGCTTTCCATCACCTGTGCGCAGCGCTGGTGATAGTGCTGACGGGTTCGCCGCAGCATGGACTGGTAGGCCGCATCTTGCACCAGTGCGTGCTTAAACACATATTTGGCAAGCCGCAACTGCCCGCGTTGGTGGATCAACTCTGAGTCAACCAGCTTTGCCAAACCCTGCTGCAAGTTTTTTTCTTCAATCACAGACAGGGCATGCAGCATTTCATAAGAAAATTCTCGCCCAATGACAGCGCCAAGTTGCGCAACCTCTCGCAAGGCGGGTGTCCGGTCCAGACGCGCCATCAGTGAATCCTGCAACGTCATGGGGATGGCCATATCGCTCAGCGGACGTGTGAGCCGATAGTGATCGTCCTCCTCTTGCAGCATGTCCGACTCCAGCAGCGCCTTGGTCAATTCCTCCACAAACAAGGGCACGCCATCGGCTCGGCTGGCAATGTGCGTTATCACTTCGGGTGGCAGATGCTTGCCCGAGGTCAAGCGGGCCATGATGGCCTCTGCCTGGGCGGGCTCTAGTCGATTCAGCATCACCGTGGTGATATGCGAGCGCAGGGGAAACAACGCGACAAAATCCGGCCGAAATGTGAGCAAAGCAAAAATGGAGGCCGAGGGCGCTCTCTCTACCAGCAGGCCAAGCAGCTCCAGTGTTGTCGGGTCGGCCCAATGAATATCTTCCCACAGCACCAGCACGGGTTGGCGCTGCGCCTCGGCCAGCAACCAGGCGCTGAGGGCCTCTAGTGTTTGCTCGCGCTGTTGCTTGGCAGATATGTTAAGGGCTGGGTAGCGATCCTCTGGAACTGGAATGGACAGCAGCATCGCAAAAAGCTGCACCATATTTTTAATGTCGTCCTCGTGGGGCTTGAGCTGCCGCTCCAGTGCTACCAGTTTTACCTGGCTATCGGCTTCACGATCCAACCCCAGAAGCTGGCGGATGTGCACAGCCACCGGATATAAAGCACTGTTTCTGTGATAGGGCGAGCAGCGAAACGTGACGCGGGGGAAACCTTCCTGCTCCGCTTGGGATCGCATGGCGTTGACCAGGCTCGACTTGCCGATACCAGCCTCTCCGCTGATCAGCACCACCTGTCCGCGAACTGCTTTGCTTTGTTCCCAGCGCTGGCGCAGCAGGGTGATTTCTGCCTCACGCCCAATGAGGTGCACAGCATCATGGCGGGGTGCGCTCTCTGTGCTTTGTTCGTACGCCCGCAGCCCCACCACTGTCCATACCTCAACAGGCTCGCTAGCACCCTTCAAGGTCTGTAGGCCCAGCGTTTCCAAGATGAAAGTGTCAGACACCAAGCGCAAAGTAGCCTGACTGATGACGATCGTATTGGGCAGCGCCAAAGCCTCTAGGCGCGCGGCAACGTTGGGGGTTTCGCCCAACGCCAGTTGTTCATGTCGTCCGTCGCCGCCCATCTGCCCCACCACCACTGGCCCGGTGTGAATTCCAATGCGTACAGCTAGTTTGACACTGTACTTTGCTTGCAATTGATGGTTCAGTGTCTCCATCGCAGCGACAATGTCCAGCCCTGCAAACACAGCACGCTGGGCGTCATCTTCGTGAGCCTGAGGGTAGCCCAAATACACCAACAAACCATCGCCCAGATATTGGGCAATATGACCCTCGTACTGGTGTATCACACCAGCGGCGGTTTCTTGGTAGGCGCGAACCACTTCGCGCCAGTCTTCAGGGTCAAGCTTGCCAGACATCGCTGTCGACCCCACCAGATCACAAAACATCACGGTAAGCTGACGCCGCTCAGCCGAAATTTGCGGCGCATTAGGTGTTCGCTCTGGCGTGCTGGCGACTAATACAGTGCTTTCCTGCTGGTCTGCTTTTAACGGCAGCCTTACCTCATCGAGCCACCGCGTTTCTCTGGCAGTGGCGGCACCTGTCCACACCAGTCCTTTGTTATCCTCGTCCCGCGCTACTCCGCGAAAGACAAGCTCAGTGCGGACATCCTGAATCTCCTCGTCATTCAAACCCAGGTCACGCCGCAAGGCTAAATACGACAGCCGCTGCTCAAAGACCAGACGCCCCGTGACATTGATCAGTATTTCATAAAATTTCATAGTTGTTATTTTATATAGGGCTTGTGTTTCAAACTTATTTTTTTATCAACGCGACCAGATATGACCGCAGTGATGCCTACAAGCCAATGCTGTGCAATGCTACTGGCAAGTTATACGCCATCATGCTGCACTGGCCAAGCTGGGGCCTCAATGGCCATCCCGCTTTGCACAGTGGCTGGTTGGGTAGACGACTACTCGTCGTGCGGCGCATCCGGCACCGCACGCTTGCGTAGCACGGTGGCAGCGATGCCGCTGGCTATGATCACTGCCATACCTGCCCACGCGATGGAGGGTAGCTGGTCGTTAAACACCACTAGGCTGGCAATCGCGCCAAACACTATGCCGCTGTATTGCAAGCTGGCCACCGTCAAGGTAGCGCCAGAGGCGTAGGCGCGCGTCATGCACAGCTGGCCTAGTGATGCAAGGATGCCGATGGGCAGTATCCACAGTGCCTGCGGCCATTGCCACGCTGATGCACCGTTGATGGCAATGCCCACTGCGCCCAGCAAAGCAGAAGCAACCGCAAAATAAAACACCACCCGCGCTTCAGGCTCGCCTGCACGCGACAGGGCGGTGACCTGAATATAAGCCAGCGCCGCTGTCATGCCCGACAACAGGCCGATCAAGCCTGCCCATTGCTGGTTTTGGTCGAAGGCGGGGCGCAGCACCATCACCACGCCTGCAAAGCCAGCCAGCACCGTGCCCAATAAACACCCTTGGTGCCAGCCTTGGTTGGTGTTGTGTGCTGCGTTCTTGCCAGCCTGGCGGTACAGCAGCGCGCCGCCCACCACAAACGCTGCTACCCACACGCTGCTCATGTAGTTCAGCGTCATGGCGGTAGCCAGTGGCAAATAGGTAATGGCATAAAACCAGCCTCCCAGCGACACCACGCCAATCACACTGCGCCACGCGTGCATGCCTGGCAAGCGTGTGCCTAGCGATACACCTATGGATCGTGCCCAGATCCACACAAACACCACGCTGACGATGCCCCGGTAACACACCAGCTCAATAGCGCTGAAATGTGCAGACGCGAACTTCACGCACACTCCCATGAGCGCGAAGATGAACGAAGCAGCAATCATCCACAGGGCTTGCATGGTCAATTTACCAACGATTTAGTGCTGTAGTCCAAGTATTTATTGCTCAATCAGCTATAAAAATAATAGCATTGTGCATTGCATACACGGTGCGCGCTATGACAAGTAGCCTATCTTACTAAAGCTACTCTAGGCACTAGCTACAACCATTTTTGCAAAAACAGGGCTTGACCCGCAGCGGGGTCTAGCTGGTAGGCTGCGAATCCGAAGCGTTCATAGCTTTTTAGTGCCACGCTATTGCCGCTTAAAACCTCTAAGGTGACTTTGCAGGCGCCGCGTGCTGCGGCTTCGGTTTGCACCGCCTGCATTAGCGCTTGGCCCACGCCGCGCCCGCGTGCGCTGGGGTGCACGGCCAGGTCATGGATGTTGACAAGGGGCTGGGCTTTGAAGGTGCTGTAGCCTTCAAAGCAGTTGGCCAGGCCCACAGCTTGTTCACCGTCTGTAGTACTGTGCCAAGCCAAAAAACTAAACGCAAACGGCTTGGTGGCCAGGTCGTCACACAGGCGCGCTAGATTTTTATCGACCAGCGCCTCGTTGCCGCCCATTGGGTCTAGCGCATAACTGTTAAGCATGGCGCACAGTGCTGCGCGGTCAATAGGGTCTTGGTAG
This sequence comes from Polaromonas sp., assembly GCA_043747295.1. GTDB lineage: Bacteria > Pseudomonadota > Gammaproteobacteria > Burkholderiales > Burkholderiaceae_C > JAAFIP01. The sequence goes on from JAYTPK010000161.1 coordinate 5,329, forward strand.
TTAACACGGCGTACGGTGATCATATGGAGGCTTAAATTTGTGGCTTAACTTTAAGGTTTAACCATTGGCCAATTGCGTATAGCCCATTGGCTCATGCCACCATTCACGTAGCTGATGTTGCTGTAGCCTGCGGCGCGCAGCTGCTCAGCCACGCGGGACGATCTGTTTTGCGTATTGCAGATCAGCAGCACGGGCTGGTCTGGCGACTGCGGTACTTCTTTGATACGCTGCGACAGCTGGCTCATGGGGATCAGCTTGGCGCCTTTGGCCACGCCCGTGGCGTGTTCGCTAGGCTCGCGGATGTCGATGACGATGGCGCTAGATTTGTCTAGCGCTTCTCGCGCAGCCTCTAAGCTCACCACTTTAGGGGCGCTGAGCCCGTTGGCTGTTTGTGCGGCAGCGCCGATGCTGACGCAGCACAGCAGGCCAAGTACAAGCTGACGCGTGCAGACCATAAATAGCCGCATCAAGCGTAGTCGCTCACGGGTATGCACGAGCACATCAGGTTACGGTCGCCATATACGTTGTCTAGCCTGCCCACGGGGGGCCAGTATTTGGCGTGTTGGGTTTTGCTCAAGGTCGCTGCGCCTACTTCGCGGCTGTACGGGTGGGGCCACTCGCCTTTGATCAAACTGGCGGCGGTGTGCGGCGCGTGCTTGAGCGGGTTGTCGTCTTGCGGCCAGGTGCCGTTTTCGATCAATGTGATCTCTTTGCGGATAGCAATCATCGCGTCGATAAAACGATCTAGCTCTTCAAGATGCTCGCTCTCGGTAGGCTCTACCATCAAGGTGCCTGCTACCGGGAAGCTGAGGGTGGGCGCGTGAAAGCCGTAGTCCATCAATCGCTTGGCTACGTCTTCGGCACCTACGCCGCAGCTGTCTTTGAGCTGGCGTATATCCAAAATGCATTCGTGCGCTACATAGCCCTCGTTGCTCGCGTACAGCGTAGGGTAATGCCCAGCCAAACGTTTGCTAATGTAGTTAGCGCTGATGATAGAAATTTCAGTGGCAGACTTCAAGCCTTCAGCACCCATCATGCGGCAGTACATCCAGCTGATCGGCAGCACCGCAGCGTTGCCCAGCGGCGCTGCAGACACTGCGCCTACGCCGTTGGTTTTAATACCGCCAGTTGCGTGGCCGGGCAAGTAGGGCACCAGGTCAGCCACCACGCACACAGGGCCTACGCCCGGGCCACCGCCGCCGTGGGGAATGCAAAAAGTTTTGTGCAAATTCAAGTGCGACACATCGCCGCCAAATTCGCCCGGCGCGGCTACGCCCACCAGTGCGTTCATGTTGGCACCGTCCACATACACGCGCCCGCCGTGGCTGTGCACCAGTGCGCACAGCTCTTTCACGCTGGTTTCAAACACGCCGTGGGTGCTGGGGTAGGTGATCATTACAGCGGCCAAGTTGGCGCTGTGCAGCTCGCACTTGGCTTTCAGGTCAGCCATATCTACGTTGCCCATGTCGTCACATTGCGTGACCACTACGGTCATGCCCACCATTTGCGCGCTGGCAGGGTTGGTGCCGTGCGCGCTGGATGGGATGACGCAGATGTTGCGGTGGCCTTGGCCTTGGGCTGCGTGGTACGCCTTGATGACCAAGAGGCCTGCGTATTCGCCTTGGCTGCCCGCGTTGGGTTGCAGGCTGATGCCGGCATAGCCCGTGGCTTGGCACAGCCAGCCGCGCAGCTGCTCATCTAGCAGGGTGTAGCCTTCGCGCTGGTTGGCCGGTGAAAACGGGTGAATATTGGCAAACTCGGGCCAGGTGACAGGAATCATCTCGCTCGTGGCGTTGAGCTTCATAGTGCAAGAGCCCAGCGGAATCATGGTGCGGTCTAGCGCCAAGTCTTTGTCAGACAAGCTGCGGATATAGCGCAGCATGGCGGTCTCAGAATGGTGGGTGTTGAAAACAGGGTGGGTCAGGAAGGCGCTGGTACGGCGCAAAGATGTAGGGATTAGCGGCTCAATGCCTTTTTCAAACTGGTCAAAATTAGGTGCGGGTTTGCCATTGGCGAAGATGCTCCAAAGCATTTCTACATCAGCACGGGTAGTTGTCTCGTCCAGCGAAATAATGGTGTACTCATCCCATGCTTTTCGCAGGTTAGCACCTATTTTTACTGCTCGGGCAGCTATTGAATCAGTAGCGTCCTGAGTGTGTAGACACACAGTGTCAAAACCACTGCTGAGTGTGCTGAGGTTTAAACCTAGCTGCTCTAAACCTTTGGCAAAAATGGCGGTGTAGCTGGCCACACGTTGTGCGATACGTTTTAAACCTTGCGGCCCGTGGTATACCGCGTACATGCTGGCAACTACTGCAGGCAAAACTTGTGCGGTGCAAATGTTTGAGGTGGCTTTTTCACGGCGGATATGCTGCTCGCGTGTTTGCAGTGCCAGGCGATAAGCGGGGTTGCCGTGTGCATCAATGCTCACCCCTACCAAACGCCCTGGCATGGAGCGTTTAAAAGCATCCTTGCATGCTAAAAATGCCGCATGAGGCCCGCCATTGCACAGCGGCATGCCAAATCGCTGGGTTGAGCCGATCACGATATCGGCTGAGCCTAATGCATCACCGTTGCCCCATTCACCCGGGGGTGTCAGTAATGTTAAAGCCAGCAAATCAGTAGCTACCATGTAGGCTGCGCCTTTGGCGTGGGCAGTTTTTACGTCGCTGCCTTCTTCACCTAAGCGACCACTGGTGGAGGGGTATTGTTCAAGCACGGCAAAATAATCATCGCCAGCAATCAGCGCATCCCATTCCTCTGGTGATTGCGCTGTTTTGATCTCAATACCCAGAGGTAAGGCGCGGGTTTGCATGACTTCAATCGTCTGTGGGTGTGCGTCACCTGCCACGATGCAAACATTGCCTTTGGCTTTAACGCTGCGCTTAGCCAAGGTCATCGCCTCAGCTGCAGCTGTAGCTTCGTCCAACATCGACGCATTGGCCAT
>JAYTPK010000162.1:0-1922 GCA_043747295.1 Polaromonas sp.
TACCTGCCTTTTGCGCTTTAGCAATAGCTTTTTCAGCCTTGGCACGGCGCTCAGCCACTGACACGTAGGGCGGATAGCCGCTCCCCCAATAGCCCATAGAAATCTCCTCGTGGTTGAGTTATCAGTGGTCCTGCGCTGCATGAATATCCAGTTGCACCAAGTCCAGCAGCTCACGGTCGTTCATCTCAGTCAGTTGCAGCTCAGCGCCGCCCTCTAGGACATCTGTAACCAACTTTTGTTTAGATTCTATAAGCTGGTTGATGCGATCCTCTACCGTGCCACGGCAGATAAACTTGTGCACCAGCACATTGCGCTGCTGACCAATGCGGTAGGCGCGGTCTGTGGCTTGGTTTTCTACAGCGGGGTTCCACCAGCGGTCAAAGTGAATAACGTGGGAGGCGGCTGTCAAGTTCAGCCCCGAGCCCCCGGCCTTGAGCGACAGCACAAAAAACGGCGTCAACTCGTCGTCCTGAAAACGCTTGACCAGTTCGCGCCGCTTGGCTACAGGCGTGCCGCCGTGCAGCACCAGCCCTTCGCGGCCAAAGATGGTGCCCAGGAATGCCGCTAGAGGCGCGGTGGTCTCCCGAAACTGGGTGAACACCAATAGCTTTTCTTGTTTAGCGGCAATCACCTCGGCTAGCTCGCGCAGGCGGGCAAATTTGCCACTGTCTTGTGCAGCCCAAGCTGCGTCGCCCAACCATTGCGAGGGGTGGTTGCAAATTTGTTTAAAACGCATCAAGTACGCCAGCACCACACCCCTGCGTGCAATACCATCAGACTCTTCTAGCGCCTTGGCCAAGTCCTTCACGGCGTGTTGGTACAGCGCTGCTTGGCTAGGGCTGAGGTGGCACCAAGCCTGCACTTCGGTCTTATCTGGCAGGTCGGCAATGACGCGCTTGTCGCTCTTAAGCCTTCGCAAAATGTAAGGCTGCACTAGCGTGCGCAATGGGCCAAAGTGCTGGTTTTGCGCCAGACGTTTAGTGAAGTCACCAAACACTTTGCCGCTGCCCAGCAGGCCGGGGTGGGTAAAGTCAAATAACGACCACAGGTCAGACAGCCGGTTTTCTACCGGCGTGCCGGTCAGGGCAATGCGCGACTGGGCTTTAAGTTTTTTCACCTGTTGGGTTTGCTTGCCGCTGGGGTTCTTTAGTGCCTGCGCTTCGTCGGCTACGGCCAAACGCCAATGCATATCGGTAAGGGCTGGCAGCTTGAGCAATGTGCCATAACTGGTGATGACCAAGTCCGCACTGCCAAGCTGCTGTGCGTCCAGACTTTTCATCTGCGCGCTGGGCATGGCCGAGGGGTGCACCACCAAGATGCGCAGCGAAGGCGCAAAGCGCTCGGCCTCAGCAGCCCAGTTGGCCAACAGCGATGCTGGCGCGATCAACAGACTGGGCGTGTTCTTCTCGTTGGCGTTAGTTTTTGTGTCTGCTGCACGTGCGGCGTTAGAGTCGCTGTTAGCCTCGCGTTTAAGCACCAGCAACAAGGCCAGCACTTGGATAGTTTTGCCCAGGCCCATGTCGTCGGCCAGACACGCACCCAAGCCTAGCCGCGTCAGCAGATACAGCCAGCGCACACCGGCCTGCTGATAAGGACGCAGCGTGGCTTTGAGTTCTGCGCCAGGGTTTATTTGGGCCAATCCCTCGGGCTGTCTCAGTCCGCGTAAAGTATCTGCCAGCCAAGGCCCGGCGCTGATCTGCGACCATTGGGCATCGTCGGCTGTTGCTGCATCGTCCAGCGACGCGTTAGACAGCAGGCGCATAGCCTGCGCAAAGGGCAGCCCGTCGGCGGCAGCAAGCTCTACTGCTTTAAATCGTTCTAGCAAACGCGTGAGTTTTTTGTGGTCAATCTGTACCCACTGGCCACGAATCAGTTGCAGCCCGTCGCTTTGCTTGAGCAGGCTTTGCACATCGGCAGCACTG
>JAYTPK010000163.1:0-17674 GCA_043747295.1 Polaromonas sp.
AATACCCAGCACGCAAAACAGGCCGCCCACTGGCATGGCCAAGTAGGCCCAAAACATCGACACACCTTCTAGGCCAATGATAGATTGCACTGAGCCGCGGTTGGCATAAGCCCAGCCCCACCAAATAATCACACCCACTAACAGTAATGCTGCGCCACAAACTACAAAATCAAGAACACGTTTTATCTTCGGCGGGCTCCAGCGATACAGCACATCCACACTTACCATGGCACCTTGGCGAAACGCGGTGGGAATACCCATAAACACCATCCAGATCAGGCTGAAACGAATCAACACTTCGGTCCACTCCGCAGGTTGCTCTAAGACAAAGCGGGTGATGATTTGGAACATGCCTAGGCAAGACGCAACCACCAACATACCGCAGGCAACCCACATCGAAAAAGTGGAGGCCCAATGCTCAAGTTTAAGAAAATTGTCTTTCACCCAAATTCACCATTCTTTTTTTATTAAAAAGCGCCCAGTTCACAAAGGAAGTGGGCGCTAGTGGCTTTTAAATGACGGTGCAGATCATTTCACTGCGCGGATTTTGTCCAACACGTCTTTACCGAACTGCTTTTCAAATTCAGCATTCACTGGGGCCAGTGTGGCGACAAATTTGGCTTTGTCTACATTCTCCACCACGGTCATACCTTTGCTTTTCAACTCGGCCACACCTTTAGAGTCATCCTCGTCCACACGAGCGCGGCCCGCTTTGGCACCTTCTTTGGCGGATTCTAGAAATACAGTTTTGTCAGTCGCAGATAGCTTGTCAAATACGCCTTTGCTCATTAAGAAAATGGCCGGCGAATAAACGTGACCCGTTAGTGTCAAATGCTTTTGCACTTGGTCAAACTTAGCAGCCATGATGACCGACAGCGGGTTTTCTTGACCGTCTACTGTGCCTTGTTGCAGAGCAGTAAACACTTCAGGAAAAGCCATCGGTGTAGGCACAATGCCAAAGCCTTTGTATGCTGCTACGTGCACGGGGTTTTCCATAGTGCGCATTTTCAGGCCCTTCAAGTCGTCTGGCGATGTGACCGACCGCTTGCTGTTGGTCATGTGGCGCACTCCGTTCTCGCCCCAAGCTAAGGCTTTGAAGCCTTTAGATTCGAACTTAGTTAGCATGTCCTGGCCAATAGCACCGTCCAGCACATTGCGCGCATGGGCTTTGTCACGGAACAAGAATGGGATGTCTAAGATGCGCGCCTCTGGCACAAAGTTAGGCACCGGGCCAGTGGACGAAAAAGCTAGTTCTTGGGTGCCTAATTGCACAGCCTCAATCGACTCGCGCTCGCCGCCGAGTGACCCTGAGTAAAAGGTTTGGATTTTGTAGCGACCAGCCGTACGTTTTTCAATTTCTTTGGCAAAGGTGTCTATAGCCACACCCTGGTGCGAGTTTTGCGCTACAGAGATACTGATTTTCATGGTATTTTGCGCTGATGCATAGCCTACCAAGCCAAGAGATAAAGCTGCTGCGGCAAAAACAATATTGAGTCTCATAAAAAAGCTCCAATGGATAATTGATTCCTAAGTATGCGCTTCTTAGTGCGCAATCGCTTGCGGGTTTTCGCTGATGTAGGCAAGCACAATACTGTCAAAACTAGCGTCTGCTTGCAAGCCCAGCGCGTTGGCACGAGGAGATGCAATGCGCGTGGGCCATGTGGCCACTATGCGTTCAATAGCAGGGTCAATCTGCCACTTGAGCAATGCTGCCGCCTGAGCGCCGCCGATGGACTCTAGCGCTTGCGCCATCTGGCCGACTTGCGTAGTCATGGCGGGTAAATTCATGGCGGTCAACGGCCCCCAGTCTGCGTCACTGGCCTCGGCGCTGCGAATCAATCCCTCGATGGTACGACCCGGAGAAGACAAGGCCACTTGTGTGTGGGCTTGCACGGGCACCACTGACAGGGTGCCTGCCAATGGCTCACGAATCATGCCGCTGAAAAAACTTGATGCCGCCCCATTGGGCTTGCCAGGTCGCACACTCACGGTCATCAGGCGTACGTTGCGTGCGCGGATGAAGCCTTTGCGGCCAAAATCCGCCACCATTTGCTCGCCAATAAATTTTTGGATACCGTAGCTCGACTGAGGTGTAGGCAAGGTGCTGTCGGTCACCACATCGGGCAATTGAAGTAATGCGGTTTGCCCAAACACGGCTAACGAGCTGGCAAACACCAGCATAGGCTGGGTCCTTAGTACACGGCAAGCCTCTAGGAGTGCGTGCGTAGCTGCAAAATTGCTGCGCATGCCTAAATCAAAATCTGCCTCGCATTCTGCGCTGACTGCGGCCGCCAAGTGGTACACCACGGCGATGTCTGCGTTGGATGCTAAAATGCTAGGTGTAGCCTGCAACAAAGCACTCAAATCACCTGCCACCACCTTGATGCGATTGTCAGCCATCAAGTCATCAGGGGGCGCTGCGCGATCAACCAAGGTGATGCATTTAATAGGCTGGGCTGCATGCCCGTTGATACTCAGGCTGCCCATTGACAGTAGCGTACGTGCCAACCGTACACCCAAGAAACCGGCTCCACCTGTGATGAGAATATTCATGGCTGGCTTAGGCTTTCTTTTTCTTTTTGCAGTTGACCCCTCACGTAGTCTATATGCTGGCGCAGGGTATAGATACGATCACTAAAGTCTAATGGAAACTTAGTGGTGCTTATTTCATGCTCGATGGTGTCTAATTGGGCTGTGCTGTCGATGATTTCTTGCGCATTGAGTTGCCGCACACGCATATCGCGTTCCATCTCCAGCAGTTTTTCATAGCGACGATAAAGTCGGTTCTTATTTTTGAAATTTAGCAAATCAGGAATGGTTTTAAGCACAGGTATAGCTACGGCTAGCAACGGTACCAAGATTAACAACAATCGCTGTAATGCATTCGCTGCCCAATAGGGTAGGTAGCGCTGTAAGAACGGTCTACCATCCTTATAGTAACGTTGCGCTTCGTCTGCCAACGGAAAATCAGTGCCTCTTGGATTCGGAAAATCTCCTGGCTTATTAAGCAAGGTAGCGCCTTTGTGCACATCGCGTGCAGCCTCTAGTAACAAGTAAGCCAAAGCGGGGTGCAAGTCATCGCGCACTACCAAGTTGGCCGTGGTAGTGAGCAGCACCGCATCGCTTGAGGGCAAATCAGCCTGCGGATCGACCGAGCCAGCTTTGAGCGTAACCAAAGACAGGTAAGGTAGGCGCCTGGTGATGCCCTCGGCATGTTCTAGGGTCACGAGTTGCACTTGGGGCTGCTTCAACAGGTTTTGCACAGCAGGAGTTTGTGGTGCCCCAATGATGATGACCATGTCCAGCTCTTTGGCCAGTAAAGAAGCTGCAGCTGCGTTGCCGCTTTGCGCCGTGAGCGTAGCATTGGATGGCGTGATGCCATAGCTTTGCAAAAGCTCAAGAGCAACGCGCCGTGTACCACTGCCTTCGACACCTACGGCCACTTTTTTATTTTTTAAACTTTGCAGCCCTGTGCTTAAGGTGGCAGCTTGCTCCTTGGAGGCTGCAAACATCCAAACGGGCTCGTAGCCGATAACGCCTAATGAACGCAAGGCAGTATCTTCGTCAGACTTTTGCGGATCAATAGACAAGATACCTAAGCCACCCTGAACAAAGCCTACTGGCATTGCAGCATTTAAGCGTTCAAGGTTTTGTACCGAACCTGTAGATGGCTGCAGATTGAGCGTGACACCATTGGCTTTAAGGTAGCTTTGGTACTTCAGTGCAAACTGATGCGAAGCCCCATCGACTGCACCAGTCGTCATGTCGATTCTGCTAGGTGGCGCCGGACTGATAAAACGAGTGAGCAACCAAATAAACAGCGCGAGCGATGCGAATATGCCCAATGCTGCGTAGATGGCTTGACGTCGATTTAAATTAGGAATCAGCATGTCAACAAGTCTAACCTGATTGGACAGGTGCTGCGTAAAGCCAGGCCTTATCTGGCGCGCATATTGAGCAATCTCTCCCTCGCGCGTGCTATGTGCTCGCGCAAAGTGTACCAGCGGTTGGCGTAGCTATTGGGTAAGTCAAGCGCTGTGACTTTGGATTCAATGTCGTCCAACCGTTGCAGTAAATTTCTAATTTCAATAGGCCGATTACTGGCGGTTGGTTCAATATCTGTTTCTAAAAATTTCAGCTCGCCATAAAAGTTTTGTAGCGCAGCGTTGACCTTCCAATTGAAAAGACTAGGGATCCACAGCAATACCAAGATGGTTACCAGCACAATAGGCAGTACAGCATAAAGAATTAGCTCTACAAACTGCGCCCACCAGTAAGGCAACAATTTTTCGAGCCAAGGTCTGTCGCCGTTGGCTGCAGCTGTCGCTACGGGGGACACGGGAAAGTCAATATCACGTATGGTGGGAAATTCACCTTGGCGTTGCAAAAAACTGGGCATTTCATGGATTTCACGCGCCACGTCAATGAGCACGCGTTGTAGTGCCGGGTGCATTGTTTCTTGCACCAATAAATGTAAATTAGTAGCCACCATGGCCAAATCGCGCGACGGAATATCGCCGCGTATTTCTATCGCGCCCTGCGGCATGACAAAAGGCTTTAGCTTGTTCTCGCGCGCCACAAATGACGCGATGCGGTCAATGCCTATCATTTGGATGCTGGGGTCGCGCGTGAGAAGGCGCACAATGTCAGATTCACCACTGGCCACTATGACTACGGCATCTGCTTTGCCCTCGGTCAGTGCAGCCGCAGCGTCAGCGCTTGTGTCTTTAATGGTCAAGCTTATATCGGCTGACTTGAGTTGTTCGTGCTGTAGTAAAAGCTCTAGCACGCTTTGGCTAGTGCTTGCGGCCGAGGCCACGGCTATGCGCTGACCCTTGAGCTCGGCAAAATTTGTCATTTTTGCATTACGTGTGAATATCCACACGGGCTGTCGCTCAACAGCGGCCAAAGCTACGATGCCTGTAACGCCGGAGGGCACCAGTAGACCCTGGGCGAAGCCTACATCTACCTCACTTTGATGCTCAAGCATGCGCTTTAATGGGCCGGATATGCCCTCGGTGGTGATGGTGTCTACGCGAATGCCGCGTGCCTCAACTAGCTCGCGGTAGCGCAACGCGGTAGTGGTATAGCCCCCTGCAGGCAGATAACTGGCTGACAACAAAAATTTTGGTGGCAGTGGCAACCAGACGGTTGCAGAAAGCCACAACAGCAAAGCACTGCAGAGTAACACTGGTAGGTAAAGCCAGAGCCAGCGTTTGCGAAAAAGCAGGGACAACTTCATGCTACCAGTCCTTAGCGTCCGCGCATATCGATTATTTTTTTGCGCACAAAATCGGTATGCTGTTGGAGCACAAATATACGCTTCATAAATTCTTGTGGCGCGTCAAAACCGCTGACTGCAGAATCAATCGCGCGCAGTTGAATATTGTGTTTTGCTAAATCTAAGCCCGAGACTTTTGCTGCCTCTAAATCGTTTTCAATAAATTTGAGCTCACCGTACCAACGGTTGATATAGCTCTCTAAGGTCCAACGCATGAATGCAGGAATAAGACTGCACAGCGCCCAAGCTAGTAGTGCTAGCGGCAGGCCTACTACTAGCAGTCGCCACACCCATTGGGCTGCGTTGATGGTCAGGCGTTGCTCAATCCAAGGCAGGCCATGTAGCAAGGTAGAGCGCGCCTCAGGTGTGGTCGCAAAGTCAATACGTCTGAAATTTGGAAAGTCATTCGCTTTATGAAATAGGCCAGCAGGTTGATGCACTTGTCTGGCCACAGCCATAGTTAAGCGCTTCAAAGCGGGATGCAGATTCTCGCTCACCACTACGCTGGCAATGGTGGTGAGCATCACTGAATCTTGCTCGGGCTGCTGCCCATTTGGTGTGAGGATGCCTTGCGCCACCAAACGCGGCTCTAAATACGGTATGCGCTCCAATAGTGCTGCGCTACGCTTGAGCGTAATCAGGTGCACGCCGGGCGCATTGAGCATGGCAGCTACGACTGGGGCACTTGGCGATGCTACAAAAATAGCCGCATCAATGGTGCCATCTGCTAGCGCTTTGGCCGCGTTGATGCCTGTTGTGTCTGACTCCACCAAATCTTTGGGTTGCAAGTTAACTTGTTCTAGCAGCTTAATGGCCACTAGCCTGCTGCCACCACCTTTGCGGCCGATGGAGACTCGCATGCCTTGAAGCTGCAATAAAGAGTCGATATTTTTATTGCGCGAGAAAATCCAGATGGGCTCAATGTCTACATTGGCGATGGTTTGGATATTGGTGCGGCCTTCAGAGGGTAAGGCACGGTCTAGTTGTCCAAAGCCGCCTTGTACAAAACCAATCTGAGCTAAATTTTTGGCATCTCGTAAGCGTTCAATATTTTGCGAAGAGCCCTCTGACTCGATGACCTTGACTTCTACGCCGTAGCTGCGAAAAACTTCGGCGTACCGCTGAGCATGTACGTAATACATGCCGTCTTTTGACCCGGCAGTGATGGTGATTTGCGTTGGAGGCGTTGGAAAAAAGCTCCAGCCCATCCATGCAAACAGCGCCAAAGCTAAGACACAAACAGGTAAATAGACTACCCAAATACGCAATCGGTACATCAGGCCCCACTTCATGCATTAAGTCCTAAAGTAAAAGCTTTAGTAACGACCCCTCTGCTGTTAGAAAATATGAAGTCTTTATAACGTATTTGTAAAATTATGTCACTCCCCCAAACGGGTTAGTCACTATTCTAAGCTTTCCAGCAACATATTAGTTCTTTTTATTTACATTCCAGCATAATTTGGGCCGCCACCACCTTCGGGTGTAACCCAAACAATGTTTTGCGTGGGGTCTTTGATGTCGCAGGTTTTGCAGTGCACGCAGTTTTGCGCGTTGATTTGCAAGCGATCTTGTCCAGCGTTTGTTTTAACATACTCATAGACACCTGCTGGACAATAACGGCTCTCGGGGCCAGCATAAGTAATGAGGTTGACGTTAACTGGCACCAAGTCGTCTTTCAGCGTTAAGTGCGCAGGTTGGTTCTCAGCATGGTTAGTGTTGCTGATGAAAACACTGGACAGGCGGTCAAAGGTGATCTTGCCGTCAGGCTTAGGGTATTTGATCTCATGGCACTCGCGCGCGGGCTTGAGGTAGGCGTGATCGGGTTTGTCGCGGTGCAGCGTCCATGGGATGTGGCCGCGCAGCGCAAACTGCTCGATACCGTTCATGATGGTGGCGGGAATCAGACCTTTTTTAAACCAAGCTTTAAAGTTGCGTGACTTGTGTAGCTCGTCAAACAACCAGCTCTTTTCAAATGCTGCGGGGTAGGCGGCTAGCTCGTCGCCAGCGCGGCCGGCTTGAATAGCGTCATACGCAGCGTCCGCAGCGAGCATGCCGGTTTTGATGGCAGCGTGGCTGCCCTTGATGCGGCTGACGTTGAGATAGCCTGCGTCGCAGCCCACCAGTGCGCCACCTGGGAACACGGTTTTGGGCAAGCTCATCAAGCCACCTGCAGTGATAGCGCGTGCACCGTAGCCTAAGCGTTTGCCGGGTTTGATGCCTTTGGATTCATCGCCCTCTAAATACCAACGAATGTTAGGGTGCAGCTTCCAGCGTTGGAACTCTTCAAACGGGCTTAAATAAGGGTTGGCGTAGTCTAGGCCGGTGATAAAACCTAGCGAGACCTTGTTGTCTTCCATGTGGTACAAAAACGCGCCGCCATAGGTGCTGTTGTCCATCGGCCAGCCAGCGGTGTGCATGACAAAACCGGGGGTGTGGCGGGCAGGGTCAATCTCCCACACCTCTTTGATGCCTAGGCCGTAACTTTGTGGATCTTTGCCTGCATCCAATTTAAATTGAGCGATAAGTTGCTTGCCCAGATGGCCACGCGATCCTTCGGCAAAAATGGTGTACTTACCGTGGAGCTCCATGCCCAGTTGAAAGTCCGCCGTAGGCTCACCTTCTTTGCTGATGCCCACGTTGCCAGTGGCTACGCCTTTGACCGATTTGTTCTCGTCATACAAAATTTCGGCCGCTGTAAAACCTGGGAAAATTTCTACGCCCAGCGCTTCAGCCTGTTGGCCTAGCCAGCGAGTCACGTTGCCTAAGCTGACGATGTAATTGCCATGGTTTTCGAAGCATTCCGGTAGCAAGAAGTTAGGTGTGCGCAGGGCGCTTTTCTCGCTTAAAAACATCATCGCGTCGTCGGTGACTGGCTGGTTCAGCGGTGCACCCATCTCTTTCCAATTAGGAAACAGCTCAGTGATAGCGCGCGGGTCCATGATGGCGCCGCTCAAAATATGTGCACCGGGCTCAGAGCCTTTTTCTAACACCACAACCGACACCTCGGTGCCGTTTTTAGCGGCCAATTGCTTTAAGCGAATAGCGGTGGACAAACCGCCGGGGCCGCCACCTACGACAACAACGTCGTATTCCATAGCTTCGCGTGGGCCGTAGGTTTTTAAGATTTCTTCGTGGGTCATGGTGTGCTCGATAGATAATGCTTTGACTGCAGTCTATTTTAGGCTGTGCAAAGGCCCAAGCGGCATGCCGCAGGGGCCTAACTCATCACAATTGAAGGGCTCTCTCTAAATGGCATACGAAATTGATCTATCTGGCCGTGTCGCCTTAGTAACCGGGGCCTCTAGCGGTTTAGGCGCGCAGTTTGCAAAAACCTTGGCCAAAGCGGGCGCGGCCGTCGTGCTGGCCAGCCGCCGGGTCGACAAACTCAAAGACCTGTGCGCTGAAATTGAAGCCGAAGGCGGCGACGCCCACGCCGTGCAGCTGGATGTAACCGACACCGCCAGCATCAAAGCCGCCGTAGCCCACGCTGAAACCGAGATGGGCAGCATCGACATTTTGGTCAACAACTCTGGCGTGTCTACCACCCAGCGCATTCAAGATGTAAAAGAAGAAGACTACGACTTTGTCTTCAACACCAACACCAAAGGCGCGTTTTTTGTAGCGCAAGAGGTGGGCAAACGCATGCTGGCGCGCGCTAAGGGCACAGCACCGGGCACGTTTACGGGCGGGCGCATAGTCAACATCGCGTCGATGGCGGGGCTGAAGGTGCTGCCGCAAATTGGCGTGTACTGCATGAGCAAAGCCGCCGTTATTCACATGACCAAAGCGATGGCCGTGGAGTGGGGCAAGTATGGCATCAACGTCAACGCTATTTGCCCAGGCTACATCGACACCGAGATCAACCACCACCATTGGCAAACTGAGCAGGGTCAAAAGCTGGTGCAAATGCTGCCGCGCAAACGCATTGGCAAGCCTGAAGACCTAGACGCACTGCTGGTCATGCTGTGCAGTGACCAGAGCCATTTTGTCAACGGTGCTGTCATAGCCGCTGATGATGGGTTTGGTGTGTAAGTGCGCATGCAGTTTAGGGCTAGAGGTGTAATTTGCTGACAGGAATTTTGGCTGGCCTGGCCGCTGGCGCGCTGTGGGGCTTGGTGTTTGTAGCGCCCCGTATGGTGACTGGTTTAACAGCGGTGGACTTTACAGCGGGTCGGTTTGTGTCGTATGGCGCGCTGTCGGTGATAGTCATGCTGTTGTGGCGCAAGGCTGCATTGCCCACGCTGCTCCAGGCACGGGCTGCGCTGGGCATGAGCGTGCTGGGATTTACCGGCTACTACCTGCTGCTGGTCTACGCCATACGCGATGCAGGTACTGAAGTGCCAAGCCTCATCATCGGTACGATTCCCATTTGGATGATGCTATTGGGCAAGCCTGCAGGCCTGCGCTGGGCAGCTTTGATACCGGGCTTGGTGCTGACATTATTGGGGTTAGGGTTGATGATGCAATCGTCGCACAGCGCTGCAGTGACTGGCGCATCTGTAATATCTGCAGGTGAAAATTTTTGGCGCGGTGTAGCATTTGCTATCGCTTCCATGGTGTTTTGGACAGCCTTTGGCCTGCTCAATGCTGCGTGGCTTAAAAAGCACCCCGAGGTGAACGCCACCACCTGGGCTAACTGGCTAGGCGTGGCTACAGGCTTGGGTGCTTTAGTGCTGTGGATAGTGGCCGGAAGTGATGTAAAAGTGCTGATAGTCCAAGAATCTATTGCTCAAGCAGCTATGCTTTGTGTAGCAACTGGCATAGGCTCGGCTTGGGTGGCTACTTACCTGTGGAACGTTGCAAGTCAGCGCCTGTCAGCCAGTTTGTGTGGCCAATTGATTGTGAGTGAGACGATTTTTGCACTGGTGTATTCATTTATTTGGGATGGCCATGGGCCTACTATGTTGCAGTTAACCGCTTGTCTATTGTTTGTCGCCGGTATTCTTGCCAGCATTCGTGCGCACAGGTAAATTTTAGTTATGAAAATTGTAATTCCCGAAAATAAAAAACTCGTTTACGAGATGCACATTCCAATCCGCTGGGGCGATATGGACGCAATGGGCCATCTGAACAACGGTACGTATTTTCGGTATCTAGAGACCATTCGCATCGACTGGATGCACAAGATCGGTTGTATTCCTGACCCGCAAGGCGAGGGGCCAGTGATTGTGAATGCGTTTTGCAATTTTTACCAACAGTTGGTGTACCCCGGCGATGTGCTGATGAAGATGTACACCAGCGACCCGGGCCGCACCACATTTGAAACCTGGGGCACGATGGAGCGCGTTGACGCACCTGGGGTGATTTGCGCAGCGGGTGGGGCGACGACGATTTGGGTGAACTTTCCGCTGCAAAAAGCGGTAGCTTTACCACAGTGGATGCGAGAGTTGGTGGCTCAATAATACCTTGCAGCTTGAAAGTATCGCGTAATTGGTTATAAAACGTGCTTGGAGGCTGTTTACCAATCAAAAGTGCTTGTAGTCCAAGTATTCATTGCTCAATCAGCTATGAAATTAATAGTACGTTGTATTTATTAATCAGTCTCATGCGGTAGCGCCGATGGCAAATACGGTGGGCAAATCTGAGGCACTTTGAACGCCCTGCGTAGAATTTTTAGCTGTTTTAATCCACTCGGCTACCGTGCTACTGCGCGTGCTGGCGCTGTCCAGCGTGATGCCGCTAGATACGCTCAATCGGGTGGTGGTGTGCAACGTAGTAATCAACGCTTGCAGCAGCGCAGCGTTACGGTGCGGCACTTCGATAAACAACTGCGTTTGCGCAGTTTTAAGCGCCAGAATTTCCAGCTCTTTGATGCGCTGATTGCGCGCTGCGCTGTCGATAGGCAAGTAACCAACGAAGGCAAAATTTTGTCCGTTCAGCCCACTTGCGGCCAAGGCCAGTAGCAGTGAGCAAGGGCCTGTGAGTGGCACCACGGTGATGCCTAGTGCATGCGCTGCGCGCACTACCGAGCTGCCAGGGTCGGCCACCGCAGGCATGCCAGCCTCGCTGATCAATCCCATGTCGTGGCCCTGCAGTGCCGCTTGCAGCAATGGCTTGGCATCGAAGGCTTGTTTGTTGTTTGCGGCATGGTCACCCTTTTTGTGCACCTCGCGCGGTAGCTCGGTGATGGTGTGCTGCTGAATTGGTGCGGCTAACGGCAGCACCTCACCTACACGCTTGAGCACTGCACGGGCGGTTTTGGCATTCTCCCCAATCCAGTGGGTTAAACGTGCAGCCACTTGCAGCGTGCCCATGGGCATCACGTCAGTGATAGGTGATAGTGTTTCACAGCCAAAATCTAAGGGGGCTGGGACTAGGTAAAGAGTGCCTTTTGTCATGGTCTTTGTTTGGGCTAAGGTCTAAAAGAGGGGAGGGGAATTTTGAACGCAGAGGGCGCGAAGGTTTCGCAGAGAACGCAAAAGAAGAAAAAAAATAGAAAAATAGAAAAATAGAAAAATAGTAAAGAAAAAATAGAAAAGAAGTAAAGAAGTAAAGAAGTAAAGAAGAAAAAAATAAAAATAAAAATAAAAATAAAAATAAAAATAAAAATCATGAGATTTAAATCTATTCTTTGAAGTTCTTTACGGGTGAAATCTTAATTTTGGTATTCATTTTGCATTTTCTTTTTTGCGCCCTTTGCGAAACCTTCGCGCCCTCTGCGTTCAAAAATTTCCCGTATTAAAAATCACAACAACCGCACCCCCGCTGCCCGAATCATGCGTGCTGCGCGAATCAGCGGCAGGCCAATCAGCGCGGTAGGGTCATCGTTGTCAATACGCTCAAGCAGTGCAATACCCAGCCCTTCGCTTTTCGCACTGCCTGCACAGTCATAGGGCTGCTCAGCGCGTAAATAGTTTTCTATTTCATCGTCGCTTAGGTCACGAAACAGTACGTTCACCTGTGCCACGTCTTGCTGCACAAAGCCTGTCGCATGGCACACAACGGCTAATGCAGTTTGAAAAATCACAGTCTGCCCACGCATGCGCCGCAGTTGCGCCACTGCGCGCTCGTGCGTGCCGGGCTTGCCCAAAGGCTCGCCGTGCAGGTCAGCCACTTGGTCAGACCCAATCACCACGGCGTGCGGAAATTTAGCCGCCACGGCATGTGCCTTAGCCAGTGCCAGCCGCTGGGCTAAGGCCAGCGGCGCTTCACCGGGCAAGGGGGTTTCGTCCACATCAGGGGCCGCCACCTCAAACGGCACCGCCAAGCGGCCCAGCAGCTCGCGCCGATAGCGCGAGGTAGAACCAAGAACCAAAGAGCGAGAGGGCGTAGCGGGCATGGGCGGCATCAAATATAAAAATGGTAACAACGCAGTAGTCCTGATTCTCTTACACTTAAGCCCATGGCTACGAAACCCCAAGATAACGCTTTGCCCCAAATGAAGCTAGACCTGCGCGCTTTCACTTTAGAAAGTGCAAGCCTCAAGGGCGACGACCCACTACGTCATTACCTGCGCCTAGGTTCTGATTTGCACGGCAACACCCTTGATTGGCCTGAGTTAACTGTGGGCTGGGCGGTGCGCGGCGAGGTGATGCAGCCCGCAGGCGGTAAGCCCCAGCACTGGCTGCACCTGCAGCTGCGTGCCCAGCTGCCCATGACATGCCAGCGTTGCCTAGGCCAAGTGCTGATGCCGGTGGAGTTTGACAACAGCTACCGCTTGGTGGCCGACGAAGCCACCGCTGAGCTAGAGGACGAGCAATGCGACGAAGACTTGCTGGTGCTGTCCAAGCAGTTTGACCTGCGCGAGCTGCTAGAAGACGAGCTGCTGCTAGAGCTTCCCTTGATGCCCAAGCATGAGGTCTGCCCCACCGAAGTGAAGTTAGCGTCCACTGACGAGGATTTCAAGGCTGCGCTGACACAAAAGCCCAATGCCTTCGCGGCCCTGGGCAGCTTAAAGAAGGCTCCCTAAACCGTAGCCAACTTGGGTTTTGCCCAGGCAAACGGCTATGAAAAACGTCAAAATCGCGCTATAATCAAAGGCTACGCGCGAAAGCGGTTTAGATATAAACAGCATGTCTTGCGTACCGATTGTCTAATTTTTACCACTTTTGGTTTTGCTGGCTTGTTTAAAGCTAAGCGAGCAAGAAGTAAAAGGAGCCCACCATGGCAGTTCAGCAGAACAAAAAATCCCCTTCCAAGCGCGGCATGCACCGTTCGCACAATGCTTTGGTCACACCAGGCATTGCTGTAGAGCCAACCACAGGCGAAACCCATTTGCGTCACCACATCAGCCCTAACGGTTTTTACCGTGGCCGCCAGGTGATCAAATCTAAAGCAGTCGCTGAATAAACTGGTCTCGTAGGCCTAAATCTGCAAAGTGAGCTTAGACTTACTTTGCAAGTTTTAACTCACTGCCACCAGCCACAAGGCACACTTCCAAAGCCCGTCGCTACCACAGTAGCACCGGGCTTTTAGTTTTTTTGCGCCTTGGTTTGTAGTCTTCTAGCCATTTTGCCCACTTAAGATGCCCCTATGGAAACCCCCAACCCAGTTACCGCGACAGTACATGTCAATATCCCAGCTGGTACGCTGCACGAGACAGTGATTGCTGTGGACTGCATGGGTGGTGACCATGGCTTAGTAGTCACTTTGCCAGCGTGCCGCAATTTTCTAGACACCCATCCCCAAGCACGTTTGCTACTGGTGGGGCAGCCTGACCAGCTGGCCAGCTTTAGCCATCCGCGCGCCAGCATCGTAGCAGCTAGCCAAGTGGTCACCATGGACGACCCGCTGGAAGTGGCCTTGCGCAAAAAGAAAGACTCCTCCATGCGCGTTGCCATAGAGCAAGTCAAGTCTGGTGCGGCCCAGGCTGCGGTGTCTGCTGGCAACACTGGCGCACTCATGGCCATTGCCCGCTATGTGCTCAAGACGCTAGACGGCATCGATCGCCCCGCCATAGCCGCCCAAATGCCTAACGCCAAAGGCACAGCCACCACTGTGCTCGACATGGGGGCCAATGTGGACTGCACGGCAGAGCACTTGTTTCAGTTTGCGGTCATGGGCTCGGCCCTGGTCTCTGTGCTCAATGATGACGAAAACCCATCTGTAGGCTTGCTTAATATTGGCGAAGAAGCCATTAAAGGCAACGAAATCATCAAAAAAACAGCCGAACTGCTGCGATTTGCTGCTAAAAGCGGTGATTTAAACTTTTATGGCAATGTCGAAGGTAATGATATTTTTACCGGCTTGACCGACCTGGTGGTGTGCGATGGTTTTGTAGGCAACGTCTCGCTCAAAAGCAGCGAAGGCGTAGCCAAGATGATCGTAGAATTCTTAAAAGTAGAGTTTTCACGCAACATATTCACTAAATTTGCAGCTATCATGGCTTATCCGGTGTTAAAAGCACTTAAGTCACGTGTAGACCACCGCCGCTACAACGGCGCAGCCCTGTTGGGCCTGCGCGGCTTGGTATTTAAAAGCCATGGTTCGGCTGATGCCTATGCTTTCGAGCATGCCTTGAAGAAGGCTTATGATGCTGCAAGCCACAATTTACTAAACAAAGTACGCTCTCGTATTGCCCATGCTGCCCCTTTGCTGGCGGCTATGGCAGACAGCGAAGAGGCCAAGTCAGTACCTGCCTAAATAACAGGCGCTTTGTTGGTACTTCATGGGTTGCGTTTAGTTAGGTTGTGGCTCTGTAACAATAGAGCACTATGACCGCACCAGCCCCCCTGAACACTGCCTACCCCTACTCGCGCATTACTGGCACCGGCAGCTACCTGCCACCGCGCCGCGTAACTAACGCCGACCTAGCCGCCCAGCTGGCCAAAGATGGCATTGAAACCTCAGACGATTGGATCGTAGAGCGCACCGGCATCCACGCCCGCCACTTTGCTGCGCCCGATGTAGCAGCCAGCGACTTGGCCCTGCCAGCCTGCCTGGCCGCCCTGCAAGCCGCAGGCAAGTTGCCCAGCGATGTAGACCTGATCATTGTGGCCACGTCTACACCCGACATGGTTTTTCCGTCGGTAGCGGCCATTTTGCAGCATAAACTGGCTGTAGTCCAAGTATCTACTGCTCAAGCAGCTATAAAAAATGTAGCAGATGGTTCAGCCGACGTTAAACCTCAATCCATCGCAGGCTGCCCCGCCTTCGACGTGCAAGCCGTGTGCAGCGGCTTTGTCTACGCGCTCACCGTGGCCGACAGCATGATCAAAACTGGCGCAGCTAAATGCGCGCTGGTGGTGGGCGCTGAAGTGTTCAGCCGCATCCTAGACTTTAAAGACCGCACCACCTGCGTGCTGTTTGGCGACGGCGCAGGCGCTGTCGTTTTAGAGGCCAGCGCCACCCCTGGCATCTTGGCCACCGAGCTGCATGCCGATGGCAAACACGTAGGCGTCCTGTGCGTGCCTGGCAACGTCAGCGGCGGCCAAATTTTGGGCGACCCTACGCTCAAAATGGACGGCCAAGCCGTCTTCAAACTCGCCGTAGGCGTGCTGGCCGACGTAGCCCGTTCAGTGCTGGCCAAAGCCGGGAAAGTGGAGGCCGACATCAACTGGCTCATCCCCCACCAAGCCAACATCCGCATCATGCTGGGCACCGCCAAAAAGCTCAAACTACCGGAAGACAAAGTCATCGTCACCGTCGATCAGCACGGCAACACCTCAGCAGCGTCCATCCCGCTGGCCATGGACGAAGCCGTGCGTAGCGGCAAAGTCAAACCCGGCGATACCGTGCTGCTAGAAGGTGTGGGCGGCGGGTTTACTTGGGGTGCAGTTTTGTTGCAGATGTAGTGGAGACGTCATGCTAATCAAGATTGACGATTTGCGCGGCCCTGAGATTGCGGCGCTGTTGCAAGAGCACTTGGCTGATATGCGCGCTTGGTCGCCGCCTTGCAGTGTGCATGCGCTGGACCTGGACAAGCTGCGTAGCCCCGACATCACGTTTTGGACGGTGTGGGACGGCAATACGCTCGTGGGCTGCGGCGCTTTGAAGGCGACGGGCGGCGCGCAAGGCGAGATCAAGTCCATGCGCACCGCTGCTGCCCACCGTGGCAAGGGCGTTGCTGCGGCTATGCTGGCGCACATTGTGCAAACGGCACAGCAGCGCGGCTACACACGGCTTAGCCTGGAGACGGGTTCACAGGCACAGTTTGCACCTGCGCGTGCTTTGTACAGCGGCTTTGGTTTTACTGATTGCGATGCGTTTGGTGATTACCAACCTGATGTTTACAGTACGTTTATGACGCGGTCTTTGTAGATTTATATTTGTTTTACTTAAAGTTTATATGACACCCTTTGCATTCATCTTCCCCGGTCAAGGCTCGCAATCTGTGGGCATGCTAGACGCTTGGGGTGACCACCCGGCTGTGGCAGCAGTAGTGAAAGAAGCCAGCGACGCGCTCAATGAGGACGTGGCAGCGTTGATCAAAGATGGGCCAAAAGAGGCACTGGGGCTGACAACCAATACCCAGCCAGTGATGCTAGTGGCGGGCGTGGCGGCTTATCGGGCTTGGTTGGCTGAGAGCGGGGTCGCTCCGTCGGTAGTGGCGGGGCATTCACTGGGTGAATATTCGGCATTGGTGGCCTCGGGCGTGCTGAGTTTGACAGACGCAGTGCAAACCGTGCGCCTGCGCGCGGCGGCCATGCAAGAGGCTGTGCCCGTAGGCACGGGTGCGATGGCTGCGGTGTTGGGTATGAGTGCGGCAGACGTGATTGCGATTTGCGCTGAGGCTACTGCACCTGGAGGCATAGCTGCAGGCGAGATTGCAGAAGCGGTGAACTTTAATGACCCGATGCAAACTGTGATTGCCGGCACCAAACTGGGCGTAGAAAAAGCCAGCGAGCTGCTCAAAGCCAAAGGTGCCAAGCGCTGCCTGCCGCTTCCCGTGTCAGCGCCTTTTCACTCCAGTTTAATGAAGCCTGCAGCCGAAAAACTGCGCGTTAAATTGGCAGAGATTACTTTCAATACGCCGCAAATACCCGTTGTCAACAACATCGACGTAGCAGTGCATACTGACGCTGACAAAATTCGAGACGCGCTGTACCGTCAAGCCTTCGGCCCCGTGCGCTGGGTTGAGTGCGTGGCGGCTATCAAAGCGCGCGGTATTGGAACGTTGATCGAATGCGGGCCGGGCAAAGTGCTATCGGGCATGACTAAGCGTATTGATGCTGAGCTGCTGAGCGGGGCTGTTTATGATCCTTTGTCGCTTGCTGAGGCTAAGTTGTTGGTGGGTTGAGGTTTTAATACGGGGATCAATTCGGGGATTTTTTGAACGCAGAGGACGCGAAGTTTTCGCAGAGAGCGCAGAAGAAGACAAAAAGAATACAAAATTGAGGTAAAAAATAAAAAGTAAATAATATTAAAAAGCTTAAAACTATTAGTAAAAATTATCTTGCCTGCTACGTGTCTTTAATGCATTCATTTTGGTTTTATTTTTGTATTTTCTTTTCT